>JBDRES010000022.1:0-51869 GCA_043819515.1 bacterium | reverse complement strand
GTTTTGCGGAGTGATCTTGTGTCTTAACTCAAACATCTTTAGCAATTCTCCCAGTTTGACATTCTCGTCGTTAGGGTCCAAATAGCACCGGTAGGCCCGCGCGATCAGATCGTCCAAAAGCGCGATATAATCCGGCATGGCTGCGGCTTGTCTCCGCGTCGCCATCCTACTGACCCATCTCCATTATCAATAGATCCACAATGACAGGCGAGGCCGTGGTCGCCTCGCGGGCGACTTTGAACGAGTTATCCGATTCCGTCCCGACCACAAAGGCTACCTCGGCGCCACGTGGTCGTATCAGGACCCGAGGGGCGGCGATGGTCGAAGGCAGTTGATTGCCGCGATGATCGGCAAGGGCGTCAAACCGAACCGTTTGAGCCTCGTCTCCCAGACCGGCCGAGCCGTACAAAATGCTGCTGGTGTCACCCACCTGCTCCAGGACGAGATAGTCCACTTCGCCCCACCCGGCCACACCATGCACCGACAACTCCGGCACAAACCACATGCGCCGCGCGGTCACTCCCTGAATTCCAGCTATCGACATCTTACCTCCTAAGCGTGTGACGGATTACTCAGACTTTGCCGGGGCGGCCGGAACCCCTTCAAGTGCTGCTCGGAGCGGGCCGTGTAGGCCTCGGCCAGCTTGAGCCAGGCCAGGGCGGCCCGATCCTGAGCACTTCCCGAGGCCAGCTCGCGTCCCGCAGCCGACACCGCCAGCGTGGCCAGGGCGCGAAAAGTGGCGGCCGTCTGCAGACGCGGGTCGGCTCCAAATTGCTGATCGGGATCGATCTCGCGCTCGATGGTTCCGTTGGCCTCGGTTACGGCCGCCCCCAGAAGCTCGTCACTGTAGGTTGCATACAGCGGCGTATAGTCGAGGTAAACACTCTCCCCATCGCTTACATCACCTGAGACCAGCCGCTTGATCCGCCCCCGGGCGCTGTCAACCTGATAGTCTGAGCCGACTACGTAAAGACGGTAAGGCTGGTACCAAATGACCACCTGGCTGCCGATACTCAGGCGGCCGTCGCCTTTGATCAACAGCAACGCCTGCTCAAAATCGACGGCGTAGTCATCGGCTTCAGCATAAACCGTTCCCAACGAGCTGTCGGATGCGACCACTACCGAGCCGGGAACCAGGGGACTGCCGGCCACCACGTTGGTGGCGCCGCTCAATTGCAGGGTGGTCCGGATCAGATCACCCCCCTGCCGCGCCTTGACCGCCAGGCTGGCCTCATCGACCGACCGACCATAAAACCGAATCCAGTCGCTGCCGCTCAGAACCACCGCTTGATCGTGAAAGCGGGAAGCGAGCGGCCAGTCGCCGGCCAGGTACTGACGAACAATATCTTCACTAGTATATGACACGCTTACCTCCCCACCAAAAGACCCTTGAGATCGCTGATGGCCGTTATCTGACTACCGACCGGGCCGGTGGTAAAGGTCGAGGTGGTCTGAATCTTGATCCAGAAAAGCGCCTCCTGCCCGGCCACCGCTTGCTTCTGCCAATCATCGGGAATGGCATGATAGTCCTGCCACAACAGCAGGTCATGGTCGACCGCATCCAGATTGTATTGCCCTCCGGCCGGCGTAAACCCCTGCCAAAACTGACCGTTCCAGTAGCTGTAGGCGACCGTCCCGCCCGAACCGGCCGTTGCCAGCAGCAGCTTCAGATAACGAAACGGATGGGCCATCCCCAGGCATAAACAGTCTCCGATACCGTTCAGCATGACGCCGCTGGCGGGGTGGTACACATCGGCCGTGGTATTGCTCGCAGCGGCGCTGGTTACATCGGCATAACTGAACGAGCCCAAATCATAAATCTGCACGTTGGCAAAAGTCGTAGCCGCACCATCCAGGACGGCCCCCTCGGAAAACGAACCGGTCCGGCGGTCGGTATAGCGCAGAAGTACCTGGTCCGAACTAACGGCCGTCAGGTACGTCACCACCGGCACGTTGCCGTTGAACCGCAATTGCGGCCACCGGGCCGCCTCAGCATCCAGTTCGACCACGGAGTCCCAATTGGAGCCGTTGAACTCACGATAGCGCAGTCCCCCCTGGTCCCAAACCACACCCAACAGACCGGACGCAGCCACGGCGACATCAAAATGTTCATCCATGGCGCCCGTGGCCGAGGCCAAATCGACCGTCGCCGCCCATGACGATCCTCCCAGCGATCGGCTGCGCATCGAGATGGTATCACCACCGTGAGTGCAAACCGCATACAGATCACGATCGGTTATGGCCAGTCGGGCATCGAGGGCTGTGACGGCCGGAGTCAAGATGTCGCCGCCGTCGCTTGAGCCGCTGCCCCAGGTAGCGCCACCGTCGGAGGATGACTTCACCTGCAGATAGTAAGTACTCCCGTCCTTCCGCACCCAACCGACCCAGAGAGTACCGTCGGCCGCCAAAACCAGGCTCGGCTTGAACGATTCATAGGGCGCGTAGATAGTCACCTGGGAACCCGCCGTCCAACTGCCGCCGGAAAAAGTGATCTTCCGGGTCACCAGATCATACGTCGACGTCTCCGAGTAGACCAGGTGGATATGACCATCCTCATCCATGACGGCGTCGAACGGTTGATCGGCGGCATCGGCGGCGAGCGTCGTCAGCGAGGACCAGGTTACATATGGTTGATCGGACCAGGCCAACTTGATCTCGCCGGCGGCAGTCTTCACTACGGCCGCTTTGCGAGAGCGATATTGACCGTCGGGCACCTCAAAGAGCAACTTCGACACCCCTGCCGCCAGCGGGTAGTTACCGCTTACCTGTGTTATCTTGCTCAGCATCGATATTCCATAAAGTTGCGGGATCCGCCGAAGCGGATCCCGTCAGGGCTTATCAGCTAAAGACCGTGTCCAAAACCACGGCAGCTTCCTTGATGACCTTGGCGTACGTGACCGATTCCGAAATCACCGCCTCCTCAAAGCGCTGTTCGATGACTTTGTCATACTCAATCGCCAGCGGCTGGGTGATCACTTCCTCGACCGCAAAACGCCGGTCCAAACCGATGACCAGGTCGCTCGCGACAGCGTCGCTGCGCACCAGCGTGGCCCCCAGCGGACTGAACAATTCACCACTGTTCTGGAAACGGTAGCCGGCCAGCGGATCCTTGAATTCATCAAGGGTCAGGACATCCTGCATGCGATCGATATGGCAAACCATGGTGTTCATCTCAAAGGGCTCGAACTGGGCCCACAAGGAGATCAGATCGGCGTAGGCCAAAGTACCGCTGGAGGCGGCGTTGATCACCGTGGCGGCGTTGTCATTGCCGTCGCCGTTAATGATCGTATCCACCACCATGGCGATCTTGTCCGATTGGATCTTGAAACCGATGTACCACAAGAGCACCCGGAACTGCGAGGTGGTCCGGTAACGCAGCGCCTTGTACGACGTCTTCAAGGCCAGACCATAATCCTTGACCCGCAGACTGTGATTCTGCTCGGTCACAAGTAGCTGGGGCACATCGGCGCCGTCACCGATCGGACGCAGCGAGAAACGACTACTATCCGAAGTATCGATCTGAAACGGCGTGTAGCTGTTGCTGGCCACCGTCGTCGAATTGGCCACCAGGTGACCAAGCTCCGGACGCATCGCTTGACCTCTTTTGATTTCACGCAACATGAACTCCGGCAAAAGCGACGGTGCCTGCTGATAAAACAACTCCACCGTGCTGGGCGCCTTGCCACTCAGTTTGATACCGGCCAGGGCCAACTGACGCTCGAAGGCATCCAGCGGACAGCCGGGCTGAGTTGGGTCGTATTCGTCGCTTTCCAGAAGTTCCGACAGGGTCATCCCCCGGCCTTCGGCTTCGGTATAAAGATCGCGGCTGACTTCCAAAGCCGCCGCTCGACTCATGTCGATCGGTCCGGTGCCGGGCCGAGACTGCTCCTGACGTTGAAGATCGTTGACCGCCGCCGAGCTTAGAAACTGACTGAATTCCATTTAATGATCCTTCCTAGTTGAGCAGGATGACGCAATCGGTGGTGCCGTTTACGGCCAGCACTGTCCCGCGAGCGACATTGCCGCCGGCCGGATCGGAGGCTACGGCCGGAGCCTGTTTGACGGTGCCGCCGGTTCCCCCGACGACACGATTGCCAACGACCGGATAGGTCGTCGAAATCGGCAGGCGACATATGCCGCCTACTTGAACCGTGGCCAGGCGCTCACCGTGGTCACTGTCGGTCAGCGTCAAAGCCACCAGTCTGCCGACCACCATATCACCGGCGTCGGCCGGACCGACTTCATTGTCGCCCGTCAGAGCCACGGCATAGCCGATGTCGGCATCGGCCAGATCGTCGGTGCCGGTAGTCTGATGAATCTCGAAGGTGGCCAACACCGGTGCCGCCACCTCAAGATTAAGGTCTCTTACACTCATGGTACTTCCTCTCGTTTTTGATTGATTGTCAGCCGGGTACAGCCTGCGCCACCCGCCATCTCAACGAGCGACGCTATGGTCCGGTCGCCATGCCTTCGATGACCAAGGACCGGGATGAAAATCCCTCCGGCCCCCCGACCGCCGGAACAGGTCGCCTGCCTGCGGGCTATCCCCCGGACTACTTGTATTCCTGGGCCTTCACAGCCGGGCGGCTGCTGCCGCCCAGCGGAGCAAAACTGCTGCGAAAGGTGTCCCGGAACCGGGCCGCCGCTCGAGTATAGGCCAGGATGAGAGCGTCGGCATCCAACGACGACAACTGCTCGATCTCGACCAGGACCGCCGCCAGCGCTCCCTGCCGACGACTGGCTGCGGCCACCGCCTTTAACATGCCGGCCGTCCGCGCCAGATAGTCTCCTCGCAGTTTCTGCAGTTCCCCGTCGGCGGCCGCTTTGCCCTCAACCTCGACCAGCAGCTTCAGGGCTTGGTCTTTCAGTCGATCGAAATCGACCAGGGGCATTTGGGCCGTGTCCAACTTCTGAAGTATCTAACGCAATTCGGCGCCCGGTTCGCATCTGACCGCGTCACGGTCGGCAGCATGGGTTGACATGTACTTACTTCCCTCAGCTTGCTCGCTTCGGCCGCACTGTCCGGCCTCACCTTTTCGTTCTCACCATATCTGTCAGGTTAATCATCTGCATAAGAAGCCGGGGGATTTTGCTCGGCCCCTGTCGCCGCTCGGTTTTTTGTTGATCGCTTCGCCGTGAATAACCATGAATGCTGCAGCTGTCCAAAGAAAGGAAACCCGATGATTGGTCATATCGCCGCGACGATCCTGCTGCTGGCCTGTTTGATGATGGGCTGTAGTGACGGCAACTCCAGTAGTTCGCCAAATAACTCGCCGGCCGCCGGTCTTGACGGCGCTTCGCTTTTGGGTTTGCAGGACAATCGCAACCTGAATTACCTGCAGACCGACACTACCTCCGACGATGATTTGAATATCACTGTCAGCACAAGGCAACGACAGATAGCCGTGTCGGGGTCGGGCGAGGACTGGGTCCTGTCCGATGGTGATGAACGCGTGGCCAACCTGAAACTAAATGATGGCTCGATTACTCTGAACGGCTTCTGGCTCCCCGGCGCGGCCGGCGGCACCATCTCCTATTTTGCCGTGCCGCCGGTCCTGATGGCTCGCCAGTTGCACATGGACCAACCCTGGCAGGGGTACACCCCGGAGTTTTTCGACGGCACCACCAATCAGACCTACATTTTCGCCAACACTTATTTCGGTTTCTTCTTCAGCAAGACCTTTGTCGGCCGCGAACTCATTCAGCTGCCGGCCGGGGCCTTCAATGCCTACCGTTTCGATGTCGAGCTCTTTCGAAACTTCCACGACAGCCTCCCCGCCGCCCAAGGGCGTGAGTACTACTATCCGCAGGTGGGCCTGGTACAACTCAACTTCCGCGGCGGACCAACCAATCGTACTCTCAGCCTTATCAGCTACGAGTAGCGGTCCCCGAACCGGTGCGATAAAACATATATCGCGGCGATCCGTCCAAATGAATTCGCTGCAATACAAAAGTCCCCGCCAGTGCACCCGATAGTTCCAAAAGCGTTCCCTGCCCGACCGTTTTCACGCTCTCAATCTTGCCGGTCAAACGGCTTGGCGATTCACTGACCGGCGGCCGGTCCGCAGCGGACAGGATATCGCACACAAAACGGCCACCGTGTTGAAGCCGCCTGGGACTGAATTGGAAAACACGATAGTATGCTTGACTCTGATCATAACCCAGCGCCAAAATCGCCGTATCCCTGCCGACCATGGTCAGCTGGTAGCTTTCTGAATTGCCCCCCGGCCGACTGTCACAATAGGAATAGACATCCCCTGCCCAGGGCTGCTGACGGTTCGCCCACAGGTGCACACCCGAACGAGTCTGCATCGTCGGTCCCAAACGGTCGACTTCGTCAGCCGTCACGACGCGGTGGCGCAAAAGACCAATACGATCCCGACCGGAAACCGACAGAAGTCCCTCTCCGACAGACGCCGATGGAAACAGCCTCAGTTCCAGATGGCAACCGTTGGCGGCGGGATCTTTCAGAGAACGCACCAATTGCCTGACCGGCAGCCGTTCGCGTCCGCGGCATGCCATCAGGATGCCACCCACCGGTTGATCGAGCAGCCCCCCGGTGATTTTTAAACGCTCAGCTACCGGCGACGGCAACAGCCTGCCGTCGCAGGTCTTCAATTCAATATCCGTCGCGGTCGGCTCCAACGTGACCAGGAGACCGTCATAGGCCGGAGTCATCAAGAACGAATCCTTTTCGCCAAGTTCGCCAGGCTCGGAAATCTCCCGGGCGGTTTCACCGACACTGGCCGACAGCCAGGGAGCAGGCGAAGAACTCTCAAGATCAGCCGTCATGGCCGTGTTGGGCACGGCGCCGCGATAGACCAATGACGTCTCAAGAACCCGCTCCAAACGACGATAGTTGAAGTGGCAAACGGCGACCAGGCCGTTGTGCGTTGTTTTGGTCAGCGGCTCATGCGGGCACTCGCGAATATCCTTGCCGCACAAGGAGCATTCCGGCAGACCAAAAGTGAACCCGAGCGAACATTCCTTAAGTACGCCACCATCGATATTCTCACGAAGAGCGTCGCCGCCGCCGGCATCTCGCAGCCAATAAAAGTAGCTCTTGACCCACGGCCGCCCCTGGCGCTCCTCGATCCTGGCATGGAAGTTTCGCGCGATCGGCAGACGGTCCTTGCGGTGGCCCACCATCACCGGCGAATCAACCAACAACTCGACCAACCGTGGTAACTCCTCGGCCGGAAATCGCCCACCGTAGCTGTTGACCTCATCCGAGACAACATACATGGCCCGGACATACACATCCGCCGCCGTCACCGGCACCGGCGGATTTACATTTTCATTGATCAACCGAACCAGCTCCGGACGGATCTCACCGACCGGCTCCGCCAACTCGACCGCTACTCTGCCCAGGCCATATGTCATTGTGCCTCCTGCCTTTTCTCAACGGAAGCACTCTCTTAATTTGTGCCAATCAGCCACCGATTTTGTGCACCGAATTGCGCCGGTAAGCTCCCCTACCTTTGCCTACGCTTACCCTCAACCGGCGCAACAATACATATAACAACGACTTAACATGGCGCGACGAGCGACGGGTGATTTCGGCATACCCCTTGCTCGAAAATGGGCAGACAACGACAACTTTGGACAGAAGGCCGTATATTATGAGAGTTTACATAAAAGAGCAAAAGCAACCGTTGAGGTGGCTGGTGGCGGCAATCGTGTTTGTACTCGCCATGAGCATCACTTTCTCGGACCTGTACGGTCTCAACGTGCCTTCGGGCAGCTCCGGAAGCGGCGGCAGCACCTCCCAGGTGAAGCCCAACCCGCCCACCCAACCGAATCTGTACTGCAGCGCCAACAACGGTGATGGTACCAACTATGACGGTGATTTCGACCCCAACCGCCAACCCCCTTCGGACGACTCCGACAACCCGGAAACCGTCCCGGAGCCGGCAACTCTGTTGTTAGTGTCGCTGGGCATGGGTGCCGCTTACGTGATGGCGCGGCGGAAACGGCAATAAAGATATTCCCCTACGTTCCCAACTCTCTGCCCTTCTGTGCCCCTTGGGTAATCCCCGTGACCCAAGGGGTGTTTCTTTGGGGGTAGGCTATCGGTGCGCGTTGTCGTCGGCACTACCGCGACAAGACACGATTCTCGGCACCTGACAGGTGCGACTGAACATGTAGTTCATCAGATAAATCAAGTCAGCCTCACCAATCTCGGCACCGTCGCCATCAACATCGGCCTCAGCCGGACATGGTGGCGGCGGACCATTCTCAAGAACATAGTTGGCCAGGTAGACAAGATCGGCGACCATCGGTCCCACGCCGTCATGATCGATGTCTCCGCGCTTGACGCAACAGTTTTCGTCAACGACTTCGAAGCAATGCGGCCCGTCCCAGTCGGGATAAACAGCGGTATTGGCGTCGTCGTACAGCACCCATTTCCAGTTGTTGCCGGGGCGGTAAAAACTCGAATCGAGACAGACCGTGTGCCCATTATACTCACTCCCGATCGGGCCTATCGATGTTGTGTAGACGATCTCGTCAAATCCCGGGGGCAAGCCGGGCTCCAGGTCGATCCAGGCCATGGCTGCAAAACCGATCGTGTCGGCACCGACACCGTCGTCACTGTAGGCTGTCACGAATTGCATCGGCATCAAGGAGGAATCGATGGCACCGGTAAAGACACCGGTCGTCGTATCCCACTGGGCACCATCGTCCGAATACACACGATAGCCGTTGGCCATAGCCCTGACATTAAGGCTATCGGTCTGCAGGCGAATATGGAACGCAATCACTTGGTTGGTGGCTATGGTTCCGGGTGCCGGCGAACCATCAACATGATCCAAAAGCAGCGCCTGCGCGCCGGTCGACCCATTGCATATTACGAGAATTCCGAACAGTAGAAGTGTCCGACATCGCATCGCTAGCCTCCATGATCAAGAATGCCCTGAACTCTGATTCTTCGGTGTCCGTCCTTGATGACAAATCAATATAGCCTCCCCGCTCCAATTTGACAATCCCAAACTCCGCAGCAGGGCGTTCCCGGAGCCGGTGCCGATGAACTACCGGCGTCACACCTTCCCCAAACGCGGTGCTACCGGCAGGCACCCCCGATAGCGCAGCGGCCAAAGCGCCAGCGCCAACGCCATCAGCGCATCGCAACGATTGTTGTCATCCCAACGAGCCTCCCGCAGTTCATCCTCCAGAGACCAGATGCGGCCGGGACCGTCGGGCAATTCCCAACGCTCATAGCCGATTTGTCCCCGAGCGTGAAACAGCTCGACATTGGTCAAGAGCTCAGCCTTGGTGGTCGGCGTGAAGATCACCGCCAGCGGATTGTACTGGCGCAACTGCTCCACCACCACGTCGCCCAAACCGGTGGCATCAACCACCAACTGCCCCGGAAACTGTATCTGCCGCTGGCAAATGCGCTGTATGACCACGTTCCAGTCAAACTGGCGAAAGCGCTCCAGCGCCACTACCTCAGCGCGGCCGCCCGTCACGGCTACGGTGATGCCGACCGTCGCAGTCTGCTTGCGGGCCAAATCCCACCCGGAGATAAGTCGAGTTTCCCCATCGGCTGACGATGGATGACCTAAGCCTGCCAGGGCTTGGTCGATGTACTCCCCCTTGAGTATTTCCCCTCCGGCGTCAACAAACCGACCCTGTATGTTCTGCTGAATCCGACGCTCGGAGAAATGACGCACCCGGTCGGCGATGAAGGCCGACGATATAAAACTGTTTTCGCGCGTATCACCATATTGCAAATAGCCGCTGCGGCGCCCCTTACCGATCTCCATCGCCCTCCGATAAAACCAGTTACGCCCGTTGGGCGTCGATATCAAATCCAATCGTCCTTCGCGGTCGGCCAGGCGCATCTGGATTACTTCCTCACCGACATATTCGGCTTCCGGCTCAAAAGCTACTTCGTCAAATACAAACAGGTCATAATCGTGACCCAGCAGGTACTCGCCCCGATTCTGAGTTGATCGGGCTTCTACCACGGCGCCGTTGCCGAACTCCAGCGTCGGAAACGGCGTTCGTACCAGCGAGATCGCCAGCGACTCCAGCCACGGCCGCTGCCGAACCAGGCGGACCACCTGATCAAAGACTATCCCTGCCTGGTCCTGAGTGATGGAGGCGCTTACAATCCGATACCGGCCGTCGCCATCAAAACACAAAGGGCGTGGTCGGTAGAGCGCATGATGCAGGATCTTGACCGCTGAGATAAACGACTTACCCCAGCGATTGCCGGTGGCCAGAATGTTCTCGGGAGTTTGCGAGAGCCTGAGCCAACGCCGCTGACCATCGTGCAAACGCAGACCAAGTATGTCGGTAGCAAACAGATCCGGCGCCGCCAGTCCCCGCCGCCACAAGTCGTTCGAAAAGTTTCCGGGGCGGTCCGGCTGTTTTTGCGGCTGCTGCCGGGCGGAGTTTGAATCGGTGTCGCCCGGCTCGGCCCCCAGGATCGGGCTGTCGCTGCCGTCACCGGAAGCAGCCGGTGACTCCAAAGATCCGCTGTCGTCCGCCGCCCCCCTGGCCGCCGGTATCAAACAAGTCCCCGTACCCGTGACCGAGCCGTTTCGTCATCGAGCAGCCCGGCCTGATGTAACTTCAGGATATCATCCAGTTCGCGGGACTTGATTTCTGATTCGAACCCGGCCTGGTAGGCAAAGCTATTGTCAAACTCCAACCGGCACTCGGCTTCAATGCCGGCCAGAGCCAGATGGATATCGCCGACCTTGGCCAGCATTTGGGCCACTTCCTGCTGTACCGACCGCACCTGGCGCATGACCAAATCAAATTTGAAAGCGGCCCAAGTCTGGGTCGAGCCGTACGAATAGCCCAATAGGAACGGTGCCAACTGGGTCCCGGCACATATCTCCTCGACCATGGCGCGATGGTTCATAAACCAGCGATTGGTGGCCGAACGGGCACCGTCCGCGCCGATCGACTCGATGCTGACATTGTCCCATGTAACCGGGTTATCGTCGACCTCGCAGGTGCGTATCATCGAGACGGTGGAGTCGAAATACTGATTGATACGCTCGACATAGGCATTCTCCGCCTCGCCGGTCATTCGTTCCGGGGGCGATATTTTGACATGCAGGCGATGATAGCCGCTGGAGTGCACCGCCCGTCGCATGTCATCCACCAACTGCTGCTCAATGTAGGCTACAAACGGAATCGATTGCAGAATCGATCGTCCCAGAGGATTCGAGCGACCACCATTGAGCGTCAGAGAAAAGAAGTCGGGACGATCCAGATTGATTTCGTAGCTGCCGCCGGCCAGAATGCGCCGCCGACCCTCAGGGTGTTCTTCGATTCTGATATCGGCCGCTTCAACCGGCACCAGTCCGTCAACACCCGATCCATCAGTGTGGACAGCCAAAAAAGCACCCCACAGCCCGTCGCGAAACATACAGCTCAGTACGTCGGTCAGGAAAACCGCCATGTCGATCTCGCCACCGCTGCTGTCGCGAGCGATGTGGCGATGCAAATCGTTCAGGCTGCGCTGGGCGGCCATGCGATGCCGATCGTCGGCCGCTCGCGCAACCTTGAAAACGGCCGGGGCCGCCGCCAGGCGACTCCAGGTCCAGACACACGCCCCAACCAGGGGCACATTATCCGTCAAGAACCGGTAAAGACGGCTGCGATAACGCCCGGAACTGATTTCGCCCGAGCCGAGTTTCAAAACCGCCTGCAAGCTGTCCAAGGTGGCCAGTCTTGAGCCTTCGGTTGGGGATGCTCCGGCGCTGCTGCGCAGGTAGGTCGGCGCCGTGCGCAATGACGACGACGCACCCGCTGACGATCCTTGATGTTCCCCGGGACGACCAAGCCTATTCCTTATCTTGCTGACCAGACCCATGACTTCTCCTTTTTTTCACCCTCCCGGTGAAGTCATTTGTGGAGGTTTGACCCAAATATTGTCACCGCGCTGCAGCCAAAATCTCTCTTGTTTGTCCCGGCGGTGAATTCTATATTTATGCCCACAAGGGGCTTAGCCCATTGGGTAAAGAACCGATAATATCAAGATATGCCAACAAATCTCCCAAAAGGGCGCTGGTTCACTGCTGTGGTTTTCAGTCTGACGGCCCTCTGTTGTTCGGACCACCAACCAATACAGCTTCGCTACAATGTGGAGAGAGTCTACTTCCAGGCGGAACGTCTGGCGCGGCAAGCCGCTGAGACTTCCGGCCAAACCTACGAAGCCACCATCTCAAAGGCGGCCGATACCTACAGCCGGTCCCTGCAGATGAGCCTTGACGGTCTGCTGTCGCTCGATAGTGCCGCCCATTCGATCGTCTGGTCCGAGTTGCAATACCTGGCCTTCGAGTCGGCCAGTCGTCTGGTCCAGATCGAGTTTCGGCGGAAGCAGTATGATAGCTGCGCCACAGTACTCAACCAACTCCTGGCGCGCTCACCCCTGACTCCCCATCAAAACCGAATCTCCCGCTTCAATCTGGGCCAAGCCCTGCAGGCCGGCGGCCGGTGGGATTCAGCTATGAGTGTTTACGGCACCGTCTTGCAGGAGTATATCCCCCCGGTCGATGATTCCGGCCACGTTGTTGTCGATTTGATCGGCCTGCCGAGTCACCTGTTCTTTCTTACCGATACCGTCAGCGATCCCCAGCGGGACATGTATTTTGGCTGGGCTCGGGATTATTACGAAACTCTCATCACCCACGACCCCGGCACGCCGGCGGCTCGGCTGGCCCATCAATACCTGGCCCATGTTCTTGGCGCTCGCAAGTTCTGGCCGGAAACCATCCGGCATCTGCAGGTCGTGGCCGCGGCCGATACCGCCCAGACCTTCTCAAGCCGGCTAAGAATCGCTCAAATCCTCGGACTAAACCCGGCGCGTCATGATGAAGCCAATCAAATTTACCAACAACTGGCCGAGGGCCTGGATCCGGCCGATACCCTCCGACTGCCGTTGGTTCGTTATAACCAGGCTCGACTGCAAATGCACCGCCAGGACCTCAGTGGCGCACGTCAGAACTTCATCGAAATCAAGCGGAAATACCCCGGCTTTTATGGCCGGACGCCGGCCATCCAGGAGGACATCGCCCGCTCCTTTGCGGATCAGAACAACTGGTCACGGGCAGAATCCGAGTATCGCTTCCTGATTGAGAGATTCTACGACTCGGAGCAGGCGCTGAGCGCTTATCTCTATTTGGCCGACCATTACACCGCCGTTGGCCTGTCCCGAGAAACTGACCGCTGGCTGGCCGAGGCGGAAACCGTTTATCGGGAATTGGCCGGATCCGGCAGTCCCCGGGTTCAGGCGCGGGGACGTTACTATTCGGCGCGCCTGACCGCCTATCAGGGTGACCTGCAGGCGGCCATCGATCAATTGACCGCCCTCTTTCGGGACTTGCCCTGGACCGATTCCGCCCGCAACGGCCTGGTGTGGGCCATCGATACCTATCGGACCGAACTGGGCCTGCCGGCCCAGGCGGACTCCCTGGCGGCCGCCATGAAATCGACCCTGACCCGCGTCGAAACCTGGGAAAAATAGGATCCTTTTGTTGCCACGAGTGTACCAACGCATGCATAGATAGCCCCGACCAGATGGAGGAAGAATGAATATGAAATCGACGCTGATGACCTTGAGTCTGATTCTCCTGCCGCTGATGGCGATGGCCCAGGTCGATGAGTTTGGCTCGACCGACACTATTTACGCCGACCTGGCCAGGATCGACGATCACAACTGGACCGTCACCATTAACTACACCAACGACGAATGGATCGAGGCTCTCTCGCTGCCGTTTCATTTGGACGCCGGGGATACTCGGATCGTGGGCGATTCCGCCGTGTACACCGGTGGCTGCGTCGAGCGCTTCGACTTCAAGGGCTTCCGCGCCGACAGCGCCATCCAGTGTATCACCATGGGCATTATGGCCAACATGGGACCGGCCGACAACGGTCTGCCGCCCGGCAGCGGTCGTCTGGTGACCGTCTTTGTATCGTCGATGGATGAAACACCGATCGAGAAATTGACTATCGACTCCACTACCACCCATCCGACCAACTCGCTGATGACCATGGCCCAACGGGTACAACTGGGTGATCCGCCCGACACCGTCCCTGACGCCGATTTTGAAAAGCTGGCCATCGTACCCGCCTTTGTCATCCGCTACGCAAAATAGAGTTGCTTATGTCGAAATGCCAACGACAGCCCGGCCATGGCCGGGCTTTTTCGAGGTACCATGCTGCATGAGATCAACGCCTCCGACTTTCCACAGGTCGGTCAACTTTTTGCCGGACATGAACAGCACCTGCCCGTGACCGCTATTATCGAAGGGAATTATCCGGGACGCGTCTTTGTTGATAATGACCGACAGCCAACGGCGGCCCTGGTGTGGGCGCTCGGGCGCTGGGCTTATCTGGACGGTCAGGATCGTCTGCCCGGTCTGGAAGCATCGCTGGAGCAGCTTGTGCGCGATGTCATTATCCCCGGCTCGGGCGACATCGGGCAGAACTGGTTTGAACTCTACACGCCCTACAAACAACATTGGATGCGCGTCCTCAAGACCGCTCTGGCCGGATGGGGACCCGAGCGGCATTTTGAAGTCGTCTTCACCTGGAGTCCAGAGAAGTACTGTCACTTCCGCACGAATTATGCTCTGCCCGCCGATGTCACTATCGCCATGGTCGATCTGCCACTGGTGCCGGCACGAGTGAGTTCCGCCAAATCCGTCGACGATAGTTGGGGCGCACGCACTTCGGTCGGTGCCCAGGTGATGTTGGCTGACCGAATCATCAGTCAGTGCCGCTCAAACGGCTTTGAATCCGCCGGTAAATTCATGATCGACATCGAGACTTTTGATCCCTCTGATCGCCATAAGGGCTATGCCACGGCGGCGGCGGTGACTCTGCTCGATTACTGTCTGGACAAAAAACTCAATCCGCTTTGGGAGACGACCGCCGCCAACGGCATATCTCAAAGGATGGCTCACAAGCTCGGATTCGACAAACACGAATCATATCCGGTCTACGCGATTGAATTCTAAGCAGATTACCTCGATTAGAACCTGGCACCGGGATAGTCCCGATGGTCGGAAACGTGCATAGTCTGTTTGCTTCTGCTAATAATCCGGCAGATTTCGGTCAGAATTTTAACGACAGTGCCAACCCGGCCCCCTCGCTTCGAGTGAGCGGCGCAATTGACAACCCTCGCCCATGACGTTTTCTCCCGCTCAGCTTAAGTGAAACGTAGCTTCCCAAGATGCCGCCTGCGATTACATCGCTTAGGTAATGCTTCCCTTCCTGAAGACGCGAAAACCCAACATACCCAGCCAGCGCAAAGGCCCCGATACCCCAGGTCTTTCCAAAATGAGCGAAGATAACACCGGCTGTTGCAAAGGCTGACGAAGTATGCCCCGACGGATAGGAGTGTGGCGCTCCATCCGGTCTGCTGCGGTTGACCATCCCCTTAAGAGTCGCCGTCAGGAATCCATTGACGACTTGAGTTCGAAACAAGTCGGACCCAAAGTCACGCAGACGAGACGACCCCACGATTTTACCGACGCTCCACGAAGTCGCCGAAGCCAGGACAGGAAAGGCGCCGTCGCCGACCGTCTCGCCGATTTCGAATAGATTATCCGCAAATCTCGACCCTCCCCACAACTCGGTAAATTCCGGCGATTCACGTCGGAACGCCGAGTTGAACATGCTCGGCGCCACCGTCAAACCGCCAACGACGCTGTAAAAATCCTGCTCACCAGCCAGGTAAGTAAAGTCATCCCACAGCTGCCTGATGATGAACCGAGGCTTAACAGGCATAGGACCTTCGGCCTTTGGGAACACCACCTCAGATCGCTGAATAGACTGATTGTGAGCCCCGTTTGCCCATGACGCCTGGCCGGCGATGACCAAAACAACCACGGATTTCAACAAGTAGCCGCACCAGGAGGAAATCGTCCTCATAGTCGATAACTCCTAAGCAATGAGCCACGAGTCTGGTTGATCAGAACTCATGCTCTCTGATTCTCTGTCAGGTCGTTATCTATTCTCTTGGAAATCTCTCAATCTCCCGTTAGCGGTTGTTGCCGCATCAGGGCCTTTCGCTTTATACTCGCAGATCCTGTCCCGGATCACAACATGACTCGATTATCGGAAGCCCAGGCAACCGTAAATCGCCTTCCCGTCTGAGACGGTTCGACAGTGCGGTTCGACACGACAATCTCAACTTGACCAGAACCGATACATTGACGACAATGTAGATGCACGCGACAACCAGAGGCTTATCATGAAATGTCCGAACTTATTGATCATGCCATTGCTGCTGGCCGGGATTGTCTTCGGCCTTGTCGATTGCAATGAAACCGCCGTGCCCGATCCCCTCACGGAGGCGGAATATGCCCAGGCCCGCGAGCAGATGGTGACAAGCCAGATAGAGGCCCGCGGCATAAACAACGAACGCTTGTCGGCTGCCATGCGCAAGGTGCCGCGACATCGGTTTATACCCACCGCTTATCGTGCGCAGGCATACGCCGACCTACCCCTGCCGATCGGAGATGATCAGACCATCTCACAGCCATACATCGTCGGCCTAATGACCCAGCATGCCGCTCTTGACGCCAATGACAAAGTGCTGGAAATCGGGACCGGCTCCGGATATCAGGCCGCTATACTGGGCGAACTATGCAACGCTGTCTATACCGTCGAAATCGTAAAGCCCCTGGCCGAACGTTCGGCCGACCTGCTCGATTCACTCGGCTACGACAATGTCTCTGTCAGGCGTGGTGATGGCTACGCTGGCTGGCCGGAGCAGGCACCATTCGACGCCATCCTGGTCACCTGCGCCCCGCCGGAAATCCCCCAGCCGCTGATCGATCAACTGGCCGAAGGCGGCCGCCTGGTAATCCCGGTTGGTGACTGGCAGCAGGAGTTGCAAGTACTCACTCGTCAGGGCGACTCGATTGTCACCTCCTCCGTCATCGCCGTCCGCTTTGTCCCCATGACCGGCGACGGCATCAAGTCCCAGGAAAAAGATAACTAGAAGTTGGCACCCCACTACGGCAGGCCTGTTGACTAAGCTCGTGTTCCGTTGTGTCGAGTCTTGATTCGCGCAGGTGCTGTCGGGCGTCTCGGCCCGACAGCCATCCGGTTGTTGACATCGTGGTCGATGCAGGCGTTATCGCGCGGGTGCTGTCGGGCGTCTCGGCCCGACAGCCATCTGGTTGTTGACATCGTGGTCGATGCAGGCTTTATCGCGTAGGTGCTGTCGGGCGTCTCGGCCCGACAGCATATCGTCAGGAGCCCAGGGTCCTGTCCTTCTTAGACCTGACCGAGTAATCCCACAAAACCACATCCAGAATCCAAAAGTGCGACACGGCCAGCCCGCTTATGACAAGCAATCAACATAGCTTAGGTCATTTCGCCTTGCGCTTGGAATGGGATTCGGAGGGTGCAAACTTCTTCGCCGCCCTTTCCAGGTCCGGGTGGCTGAGACAAAGTAGTTGGCGTCGGAGACGGGGCAGGTCCTTTGAGTCCAGCTTTGACAACTCACCAACAAAGCTGCCGTCGACGATACTCTCCAGCGCCGCTCTCATGCGCTTTTTGACATCCGGTCCGATAATATCCGGTCCGGCCTTTAGCGAACCGAGCTGCGCCGCCACCGAGATGCGGTCAAACATACCGGCGATGCCATACCGTTTGATCAGGTCGACAATCAAATCAAGCTGGTAGGCTACCTCCAGGTAGGCGTTGTCAGGGGGCAGCCCCTGTTCGATCAGAGTCTCAAAGCCGGATTTGATCAGCATGGCCAGCCCGCCACACAGCACTGCCTGTTCGCCAAACAGATCCCCGATAGCCTCGTCCTCAAAAGTCGTCTTCAGGCAACGCGATTTGTCGAATCCGGCCTGTGCCGCCAGACGGCGAATAGTTGTCCAAGCGTGGCCGGTGGCGTTTTGGTGTACTCCGATAAACGCCGAAAGGTCGCGAGCCCCAAGATACTTCTGACGAACTGTCACTCCCGGCGCGTGCGGGGCCAAAAGCAGGACATCACACTCCGGCGGCGCCACCACCTGGCCAAAGTGCACCGACAAGCCATGCAAAAACAGCAGGCTCTGCCCCGGATGCAGGTGCGGTGCTATCTGGCGACGAAAAACACGACCGTGCAGATAGTCGGGGAAAGCCATCACTACGATATCGGACTGCCTGGTGGCGGCGGCCACGGTTACCGGACGAAAACCATCGCTCCGGGCACGCTTATTCGAGGAAGACCGAGCAGACAGCGCCACCAAAACATCTCCGCATGACTCGCGCCAGTTCTGAGCCAGGGCGTGTCCTTGCGATCCGTAGCCGATAACGGCTATCCGGCGACCACTCTGCTTTGCTTTGGCCATGTACCGAATATAAAAAACCGGATTGACAATTACCAACCAAACCTTTGTTTGATGTTATGGATCACCTCGAGCGCTCTATTGCCGATCTGGTGCGAGCCGCCATCGACGAAGATGTCGGTCCGGGGGACATCACTTCACTGGCTTGTCTGGAGCCAAAACCGGTCAGGGCTACCATCACCGCCAAGTCGCGTGGGGCCGTGTCCGGCTTGGTGCCGGCCGCTCTGGTTTTTGCGATGGTTGACCCGGCCATTCGCTTTGAACCGGTTATGGCCGACGGCAGCTTATTTGAGCCGGGCCACGTTGTCGTCGGAATCTCCGGACGGAATCAGACTCTCCTCACCGCTGAACGGACAGCGCTGAATTTCATGGCGCACCTCTCCGGGGTGGCTACTCTTACGGCGGAGTTTGTTCGCAGGGTGCAAGGCACCCGTTGCCATATCCTGGATACCCGCAAGACCACCCCTGGCTGGCGGCTATTGGAGAAGCAGGCGGTACTTCACGGGGGCGGCTATAATCATCGCCTGGGGCTGTACGATATGATGCTCATCAAGGACAATCATATCGCCGCCGCCGGATCGATTGCGGCCGCCGTGGAAGCCGCTCACAACTATCTGGAATCGACCGATTGTCGACAGCGATTTGGACTGAATGCCGAGTCGGTGGCTATCGAGGTCGAAGTCACCAGCACCGAACAAGTGCGCCAGGCGCTATCCGCCGGAGTGAGGCGTCTGCTTCTGGATAACCAAACCCCGGCCTCGCTGAAGCAGTTGGTCCGGACGGCACGGGACATCGATGATAGCGTCAAACTCGAAGCCTCGGGCAATGTGTCGCTTGACAACGTAGCCGCATTGGCCGCTACCGGGGTTGATTATATCTCGATCGGGGCTCTGACCCACAGCGCCCCGGCCTGCGATTTCTCACTCAACATCGACGTGTGACATGAATCCTCGCACCAGCACCCCCGACCTTGCCGACCGTCTGCTCAGGCTGCTGCGACCGCATCTGTCGGCCCCGATTTCTGTCAGCCGGTTGCTGTCGGAGCTGAAAGTTGAGCTACCTCAGCTGACGGCGTCTATTGCCGAAACAAAAAAATGGGGTTATCGTCTGCAGCAAAGCGAGACAGAAATCCGTTTGCTGTCCTGCCCTGATCTGCTAAATGACATTGAGATCCCTCATTATTTGACAACGCAAAGCATCGGCCGGACAGTTCACGCCTTTCAAAGCGTACAATCGACCAACGACCTCGCTATCAAACTGGCCGAGGAGGGCCAACCCCACGGCGCTATCGTGGTCGCCGACCGGCAGACGGCGGGACGCGGACGACACGACCGGCAGTGGCATTCGCCGGCCGGCCTGGGGGTCTATGTGTCCATCATCCTAAGGCCAAACATTCCACCCACGATGGCTCCACCCATGTCGATCGTAGCTGCCCTGGCTCTGGCCGAAGTGTTCGATGGTTATTGTCCGGATCAAACGCAAATCAAGTGGCCCAACGACGTACTGATAATGGGTCGCAAAGCGGCCGGTATCCTAACCCAGCTTTCCGCCGATCAGGATCAGGTGGATCATATCATCGTTGGCGTCGGGATCAATATCAATCATCAAGAGTCTGATTTCCCGCAGGAGTTGAGTTCGTTGGCCACCTCGCTCCGGTGTGCTACCGGGAAAAAGCACTCGCGAGTCAGGATCCTGGCGGAATTTCTCCATCAGTTGGAGTCTGAATATATCCGATATACAAAAGAAGGATTGGCCCCCTCGCAGGGGAGATTGCGGCGGTTTTCCTCGCTGATAGGCCGCCGTATCAACCTGATGTCGGGGCATAACCGGATGGAAGCGGAGGTCTTGGACATTGACACCGAAGGCCGCTTGGTGATCAAGACCGAAGATGGAACCAAAGCGGTGACCTCGGGTGAGGTGACAATTGTTAAGGAGTGAACAACGGGCGTTCATCGCAACTACTGCAATAACTCCAAATTGGTTTGAGCTATGCGTGGGTGCTGTCGGGCGTCTCTCGTTTTTTGCAGGTGCTGTCGGGCGTCTCTCATTTTCGCAGGTGCTGTCGGGCGGTTCTCATTTTTGCAGGTGCTGTCGGGCGTCTCGGCCTGACAGCCATCTGGTTATTGACATCGTGGTCGATGCAGGCCTTGTCGCGCGGGTGCTGTCGGGCGTCTCTCATTTTTGCAGGTGCTGTCGGGCGTCTCGGCCTGACAGCCATCTGGTTATTGACATCGTGGTCGATGCAGGCCTTGTCGCGCAGGTGCTGTCGGGCGTCTCGGCCCGACAGCCATCTGGTTATTGACATCGTGGTCGATGCAGGCCTTGTCGCGCAGGTGCTGTCGGGCGTCTCGGCCCGACAGCCATCTGGTTACGGGGCAGGCATCAGGCGACTCGCGTGACACCACCGGGCGCACCTGGCTTTTTTAACAGGCCCTTCCGTTGTGTCTTGATTCGCCCCGGGCGAATTGTGACCCGACACCCAAGGCCATGTTGGGCAACGGCGGCAGGTCACACTCATCCGCTAGCGCGGATTCGCAAGACCTGCCGCAACAAGATCGCTCGGGTGCTGTCAGTCGACACGCATTTTGATTTGAGATCTGGAGACAAGCCCGTATATTATAATGACCAAGAGATTCAATTACTTCCGCGAAGGGACTTATCTATGCACCTGCCACGCGTTCTTCTGCTTTTTGTGATTCTGCTAACGGCGGCGACGGCTGTTGCGGCCGACTATATGCAGGTCAGGATTCTCATCGAATCCCGCGACGATATCGCCCGGCTTTCCGGCCTGGCCCTGGATCCGGTGTCCCGTGGTGACGACTACCTCGAGGTCATCACCAACGATCAGCAGCTTGCCGAGATTAAGAGCCGCGGGCTGCGCGTCGAGGTCATCCAAAGCGACCTCAAAGCGTTTTACAGATCTCGCCTGGATCAGTCCAAGACTATGGGTGGTTACATGACTCTGGCTGAGGTCAACGCCGCCTTTGACGCCCTCATCGCCGATCATCCCGATATCGTCTCAGCCAAAGTCAATCTGGGCAACACCCATGAGGGCCGACCGATGTGGGCCGCGAAGATATCGGACAACCCGAACGTCGACGAAGACGAGCCGGAAGTTATGATCACGGCCGCCATTCACGCCCGCGAAGTGATCACACCCCTGGTGTTGCTTAACACCATGGATTACCTCACCAGCAACTGCGGCTCCGACCCCGAGGTAACTGACCTGGTCAACAATCGTGAGATATGGTTTGTGCCGATCGTCAACCCGGACGGCTACTATCGTAATCAGGTCACCGATCCCGGCGGCGGCGGTATGTGGCGCAAAAATCGTCGCAACAACGGCGACGGTACCTGGGGCGTCGACCTGAACAGGAACTTTGGTTATGAATGGGGCTATGATGACGACGGCTCATCTCCGTACACCGGCGATGAAACCTACCGCGGCCCCAGCGCTTTCTCCGAGCCGGAAACTCAGCACATGCGCGATTTCACCATCGCCCATGAATTTGTCTCAACCGTGTACATGCACTCCTATTCCAATTTGGTCCTGTGGCCATGGGGTTACGACCAGGTTCTGACGCCCGAAAACGATCTTTTCGAGATAATGGGCGACTCGATGGCCGCCTACAACGGCTACACGCCGGAGCCGTCTCACGGTCTTTACAATGCCAACGGCGTCACCGATGACTGGGGTTACGGTGAGCAGACGCTCAAGAACAAGAACTATGCCTTCACTATTGAGATTGGTTCCGGCTTTGACGGCTTCTGGCCCGATACCTCGCGCATTCCCGAACTGATTGCCGAAAACCTCGGGGCGCTGCTCTTTGTGGCGCGAACCGCCGATAATCCGCACGCTCTGCTGCCACCGGCCACACCGGTGATCTTTGTGGCCGACACGGTCGATGCCGCCGCCTATGAGGTCAGTTGGGCCGTGAGTGATTCTGTCAACCCGGCTGTGCTGTACGAACTAATCGAGCTTTCCGGCTGGGATCGCGTCACCGATCCGGCCAATGACTTTATGTCGTGGGCAAACAACGAGTTCAGCGTCTCGAGCGCCCGCAGCCATTCCGCCCCGACCAGTTTCTACTCCGGATCGGGCAACAATTTCAATCGCTGGATTCAAACGACCAACTCCATCTCAGTCTCGATGAATGACAGTCTCAGCGTCTGGATGTGGTACGACATCGAATCCGACTGGGACTATGCCTATGTCGAAGTCTCGACCGACGGCAGTACCTTCTCGCCGATCCCAGGGAACGTGACCACCAACTCCAACCCCAACGGGACCAATCGCGGTAACGGTATCACCGGCCAGTCAGGCGGCTGGGTACAGGGGCTGTTTGATCTGTCGATCTTTGCCCCCCATAGTGTCTGGATACGCTTGTCATACGTTACCGATTCCTACGTGGACGAAGAAGGTATCTACTTTGACGATATCTTCCCGGTCGAGAGTTTCTCTTTCATGACCATAGTCGGGTCGAATCTGACCGATACCAGCTATCTCTTTGAGGATCATCTAACCGGTGATTACTGGTACAAGGTGCGTGCCCGCGATGACGACGGCCAGTGGAGCGGCTTTTCCAGCGTGGCGGCCACGGTCGTAATCGAAGGCGAGGAAGTCTGCTATGATACCGACGGCGACGGCTACGGCGATCCCGATCACCCGGAAAACACTTGCCCCGACGACAACTGCCCCACGGTCTACAACGACGACCAGCTCGACAGCGATGGTGATGAGATCGGCGACGTGTGCGACGTCTGTCCCAATGATCCGGACAATGACATTGACGCCGACGGCGTTTGTGGCGATGTCGACAATTGTCCGGCTGTTTACAACCCTGATCAAACTTCGTCGGGCGGCCTGGCCGAAGGGGACGCCTGCTGCTGCCTTGTCCGCGGCGACATAAATCACGATGGCGAGATCAACATCCAGGATCTGGTCGGATTGGTGAACTACATGTTCCAATCCGGTCTGGCGGCATTGTGCCCGATGGAAGCCGAGATCGACGGCAACGGGGTTGGCCCGGATATCGCCGATCTGGTATACCTGGTGGCCTACATGTTCTCCAGCGGTCCGCCACCGCCGGCTTGTTCGTAGCTTGTCGGCCTCAAAATCAAATGACCATCACCAGGGAGCCGCCATTGCGGCTCCCTTCTTTTTGTTGGTAACCGTTGGAAGAACGGGGAACAATCGGTCAACCTTACCGGTTGGGGAATATGCCGGCTAATTCTGAAAACGAAAAACGGAGGTATGAAAAAGATGTCCGACCAACCAGTGAAAATCAAAGTTATCGCCAATGGTCCCTTGTTCGTGTCGTCAGTCCCGGCCGAGGTGGAGCTGCCCGATGGCACGACTCAACCCAAAGAGCGTCCCTTTTCACTTTGTCGCTGCGGGCATTCCCAGCAGAAACCGTATTGTGACGGCTCCCATGTCAAAGCCGGTTTTGAGGGCTAGCCACCGGCCCGAGCAAAAACGAGGCAAAAGGGGAGAAATCGTTCTGTCAGCCAGGATTTGGTGACGTTCTTGTGACACAACAAAACACCCGTCCACCTATTGTTGATATCAGAAAGAGTCACCGTTGGTCCGAACTCGTTGGAGGCTGCACACCGACAGTCACCTCAGAATATGTGGAATCCTCTTCGGGCTATCGACTGACAGCTTAATTATGACACCCCTCGCTTGTTCCTTTTGGTACCCGTTGGTATCTGAGTAAACGAGTACCCGACGGCGGCAGAGCCAACACTCGCCGCCGTTTTTCTATCTTTTTGGCGCATAGCGCACACATATGCGCATATTTTATAACCGCTGTTGCACTATTTCACCCGGCAGCATCTCTAAAGGAATGCAAACGATTGCATCTGAGCCGCTTTCAATATCCTATATTGTTGCGAGATAAATGATTGGAGCAGCACGGAGGCTTATCCCTGTTTACCGGGGAGACCCGAAAACCATGAGGCACAGGCTTTGCTTGAGAGTATAACGACAAAGACAAAGCTGTACCAGACCAGCTCTGTTAGACCAAGCCCCTGGCCTAGACCACCGGGGGTTTTTTTATGGGCGGCACAGCTACTTGCTCCTGAATCCTTGTAGGTAAAAACCCCTGATATTATGAAAGGGTCGAGTCTGGCGGTTTCGACATGGAGAGCTGCTGCGAGGGTGCCGCGCAGCTTGGGGCTTGTCGAGAAACCGTGGTTTTGCATCCTCGTGGTATCAGTACCGGTACCAAGCATGCTGGTAGTCGATATTGGCCATAAGACTCTCCAAGGCCCGCCGGAGATGCCTGTTGAGACTTCTGAGAGCCGCATGACTGGCAGAAGACAGCCCGGAAGCGCCCATCCAGGCGCTTGAACTTGATAATGGCGGCGACCAACAGGCATTGTACCGCCCTCCGGAATGGTCACGATGGCCGCGTAAGTTGCTGTCTCTGACACGATACCTGCGGCGTCGGCGGCGCAAAGCATCGGACCCGACTTCGAGCAACTGTATGATTCGAATCTGATCCCACGGCAAGGCTGTGGGGCACCGGCGCTCGTGACGTCTTAGTCCCGAACTCATTCTCCTTGCTCAAACGTGAATCCAGTACTAAAATACACCCATGAATAAAGACGCAAACACTCCGGTTATTGTCATTCACGGCGGCGCCGGGACAATCCTGCGCGACAAGATGACTCCCGAGCTCGAGGAGGAGATCCGCGCGACGCTCGAAGGTTCTCTGAAAATCGGCTACGCCATCCTGCAGCGGGGAGGATCGGCCCTCGATGCGGTTCAGCGGGCGATCAACATCATGGAAGACTCGCCGCTGTTTAACGCCGGCAAGGGGGCGGTTTTCACTCACGAGGGTCACAACGAGCAGGATGCGACCATCGTCGACGGCGCCACCGGTCAGGTCGGGTCGGTGGCGGGTGTGCGGCATATCAGGAACCCGATCAACCTGGCGCGGATGGTGATGAGCCGCTCACCGCATGTGTTGCTGGCCGGTGATGGGGCCGAGTCGTTTGCACTCTCGCAGGGTATGACCCTGGTCGACGACCAGTATTTTTTCACCGACCGCCGTTACAAGCAACTCGAGGCCGTTCAGCTTGCTGAAAAGAAAGATCCCGACGATCCGCAAAACAGGCTTGGCCTGTCCGAGGATGATCGGTCAGGCACGGTTGGGGCGGTAGCGCTGGATCAAGACGGCCATCTGGCGGCGGCGACATCATCGGGCGGCATGACCAACAAACGATGGGGGAGAGTCGGCGATTCGGCTTTGATCGGCGCCGGCACCTGGGCCGACAAGCGCGTGGCGATCTCAGCCACCGGTCATGGCGAGTTCTTCATGCGCGCGGTCACTGCTTACGATGTCGCGGCGCGGATGAAATACGCCGGCATGCCGCTATCTGAAGCATGCGCCGCGAGCATGAAACAAACCGGCCCGGATGGAACCGGTGGCTTCATTGCATTAGACAACGAAGGTCATATCGAACTGCCGTTCAACACGACCGGCATGTACCGCGGATATCTTTTGCCCGGCGCGCAACCGTGGGTGGGCATTTTTGAGGAGTGACGTCGACACCAGGACGGATCAGTTATAGTAGGTCAACTTGGCGGGAGAGAGCGTAGCACTATTGGAGAGATTCTCTACCAGCGCTGGATCTTAGTGGTGTCGGGCGTCTCGGCCCGACACTCTGCGTTGTATCCTCGGCTGCCAGGCTGAGACACCTGGCAGCACCGCGTGTAAAATTCTTTTTGGGTTATCAAGAAGCCAGTCAGATCTCGGCGAAGTGAGACCTGCCGCTGCGCTCTGGATTCAGATTGCCTTTGGGATTCAGAATCCTTAGTGGTGTCGGGCGTCTCGGCCCGACACTCTGCGTTGTATCCTCAGCTGCCAGGCTGAGACACCTGGCAGCACCGCGTGTGAAATTCTTTTTGGGTTATCAAGAAGCCAGTCAGATCTCGGCGAAGTGAGACCTGCCGCTGCGCTCGGGATTCAGATTGCCTTTGGGATTCAAAATGGCGGGTCCGAAGACGGCTCCGCCCCCTAGCGAGGGACGGCCTGATGAACCCACCCACGCGGGGCTAAGCTGAGCGGTGGGCCGCCCGGGCATCGTTTGGAACTCGTTTATAACGAAGCCGTACAAGATGCGTGGACAAACCTGCTATGACAAAGGAGAGCGGAGTGACATTCTTGCAGAAACGCTGGGTGCGAGTTGCGGCGGTGTTCCCGGCGCTGTTGTACACTGCTGCGGTCTGCGTTATCGCAACGGGCGTCTTCATGAGTACCGTGTTCCGACCCCCCAACAAGATTTTCCCAATGACAGATCTGGTCGGCTGGCTCGGCTATTTGTTCTTCCTGGGTATATACGCCGCCATCGGGGTTGCCGCGATCCTCACCGGATACCTCATGCGCGGGCATTTTCGAATTCTCTACTGGGTCGGCGGTTTGGCTGTGCTCACGGCGCTGATGTTCCTGCCGTTGTCGTTTGCCTTTCCTGGTCATGCCGAGACGCAGGTGATTGTCGATGATCCGATGTTTTTGGCAGGCCAGTGGAAAGATGACTATCACCAGCTCGAATTGCGCGAGGATGGATCCTTCGCGTTAGAGACTGACGGAACCTGGCTATTTGGCGGCGAGGTCACCCATCATGCCGGCGAGTGGTCGCTTGACAGATGGGATTTATCCCTACGTGATTCGGCAAATGGGTGGTTTGCGACCTGGGAAATTTCCCGTAGCGACACGTTTTACTTCATTACCTATACTATACCGGACAACTTTGACGGCTGGGACGGCTATCTCGGCCTGATGCGCCCCGCCGAGTACGACGCCACGCACTAGGGTGGTTGTGGTGTCGTCATTCCCGCGAAAGCGGGAATCCAGTCTTATTCAGCCGAATGTCGGAACCGCAGGGGTTCCGACCTACAAGACAGTCGCTACTCCGGCTACTGCGGCTGACAAATCACGGCATACCTTCACATGCCGCAATACACACTATGAGTGCGTCATTCCCGCGAAAGCGGGAATCCATTCTTCCATCGCAGGCAAAAAGAGAAGATCCCTGCTTCCGCAGGGATGACGGAATCGTGGGGGATGCCCCGGCTATAAGACACACTGTGTGTGTGAGCGGAGTCGAAGGGTGAGGCTGACACTCTAAACCGTGAGGTTACGACGGGACCAACACATGGAGGAAGGTCAGGCCATAAGACGGAGCAGCGGGGCACAGGCACGTCAGACTTCATCTACAACCGATCGTGGCCAGGGGAGTATTTCTCGTGCATCCGACTGCAGGACGCAAATGTCAGGTTTCTCTGTAGATGTCGGAGACGATATAAAAGCGAATGTCGTACACGATATGCCGAGTGAACTCACATAATCGTTGGCTTTTGCCAGAGTGCTCCCGGAGTGCACTTCAGCGGTAACAAGCAGCACGTTTAGGTCATCATCCCTAATCTGATTCGCGGCTTTCGTACTGATTTCCCCAAGTGCAACAAGTCGCCTCTTTCCGTCTTGCACTAGGTCAAAGGCCCGGTCGATTACATAGTAAATAGGCTCTTGCTTGGTTCTTGACGCACATTCCTTAGAAATCAGTCCAGCTAGTATACCTCCCCCATAACCGATACCGATAATCACCGAAGGTTGGAGCTTGACAACACTCTCGATACGTCTTCTAATTGCCCAGTTGATAATTGGCCAACGAAGAAGCCTCAATACAAACAACAATGAAACCGCCACAAAGACACTCACCAGAAATAACGTCGCCAGCATCCAGGGACTCCCTGGGATGCCACCTGCTTCACAAATAGTCCACAGTACTGCGAAGGTACTTGACGCAACTCCCAGCACAACTATGAAGGACGCCCCCTTGTTAAAGGACACGATCTCGTTCACCAATCGCAGTACTCTGTTATCCGAAGACATGCTCACTCCATCTATTGTTATAGAACAGACAACAAACAACCCATGCAACCATGTGCTGAGCTATTTGTGTCAATGCCGCAAGCGCAGGAAAACAGCCCTGCTTCTCACGCCATCACTCCCACTCAATGCCTTCGCCTCCCCCTCACACCCCCGGTAAATTGAAACAAACTACCTTGGGTTCGGTCATCTCCTGGAGCGAGAATTTGAGACCTTCGCGACCCAAACCGGAATACTTCACGCCGCCGAACGGCATCGAGTCCAGACGATAGTCGGTCGAGTCGTTGATCATCACGCCGCCACAATCGAGTTCATAGGCGGCCTTGAAAGCTACTTCGATGTCACGCGTAAAAATCGCCGCCAGCAGACCATAGGGGAGAGAGTTGGCCTGGGCGATAGTCTTATCCAAATCATCGACCTTGTAAAGATTGACAGTCGGACCAAATACCTCTTCGCAGTGGACCTTGGCATCGGCCGGGACATTCTCTAGCACGGTCGGTTCCATCAGCGCACCCTTGCGTCCGCCACCGCATAGGACAGTAGCGCCTTTGGCGGCGGCTTCCTTGACCCATTGCTCGACCCGTTTGGCCTCGCCCTCAGTGATCATCGGACCCATCTGCGTATGGGGGTCCATCTTATCACCGATTATGTACGTTTTGGTCAGCGCCACGAATTCTGCTTTGAACTCGTCGTAAATATCCTTGTGCACCAAGAGCCGCTGCACACCGATACAATTCTGCCCGGCCGCCCAGAACGAACCGGAGACACAACTCTCGACCGCCAGATCCAGATCGGCGTCTTTCCAGACAATCACCGGCGAGTCGGACCCGAGCTCCATGCCGATTTTTTTGATACCGGCCTTCGACGCAATATGCTTGCCGGCTTCGACGCCACCGGTGAACGAGATCATGCGCACGCGATCATCGGAGACGAGTGGATCACCAATCACCGATCCCTGGCCGGTGATAACCTGAATCGCCATCGGCGGCAGGCCGGCCTCAAGCATCGCCTCGACGAGCTTTATCGCCGAGAGCGGCGTGACCGTGGCCGGTTTTAATATGACCGCATTGCCCGCGGCGATAGCCGGACCGAGCTTGTGCGCGACCAGATTGAGCGGGTCGTTAAACGGCGTAATGGCCAGTACGATGCCGATGGGGAAACGATAGTAAAACCCCTTGCGTTTCTCACCACCCGGGAACGAATCCCAGGGGATCGTCTCGCCCAAGATCCGCTTGGCTTCTTCAGCCGAGCAGGTCATGGTGTTGACACAGCGCGAGGCTTCCTTGCGCGCCTCGACTATGGTCTTTGATCCTTCTTTGGCGATTGTGACGGCGAATTCTTCGAGTCGACTTTTGATAATCTCGGCGGTCTTGTACAGGATCTGCGCGCGGTCGTAGACGGTCATGCGCTTGGTGATCTCAAATCCCTTGACCGCCGAAGCCAGGGCCAGTTCGCAATCGGACGTATCGGCAGACGGTACCGTGTCGATCACAGATCCATCATAGGGGTCGATCACGACGATCTTGTTGTTGCGATCAACCCACTCACCGTTTAGTAGCATCTTCATTTGGCACCTCCGGCGGCGATAATGTCGACCAGGGCGGAGTAGCCGGTCTCGGCTCGTCCGGCGCCCGGCCCGACGATAGTGACGTCACCAAGAACGTCGGTGCTGATGGTCATGGCATTGACGCCGCCCATGATTCCCGCCAGCGGGTGCGACAGGTCAACCTCCTCCGGCGCCACGGCGCCATGGACTTTGTCGCCTTCACGCCAGACCTTGCCGATCAGCTTAAAGCGTTTGCCCCGCGCCTTTGCGTCGGTAATCATCGCCGGCGTGATCTTTGTAATCCCTTCGCACGGGAAAGCGTCAGGTTTGACATCCAAGCCAAAAGCGGCGTTGGCCATGATGGTCACTTTGGCCAGGGCATCCCAGCCGAGGACGTCGGCATCCGGGACCGCTTCGGCATAGCCGAGTTCCTGCGCCTTTTTAAGTGCATCGGCGTACGCCATGCCCTCTTCCATTTTGGTCAGAATGTAGTTGGTAGTGCCGTTGAGGATTCCTTTTACCTGCGAGATTTCGCATCCGGCCAGAGTCTCACGGATCAGGTTCAGTACCGGCGTGCCACTCATGACAGTGCCTTCAAACAGGAACTGCACGCCTTTGTCGCGGGCGATCTTGGCCAGCTTATGGTAATGCAACGCCAACGGGCCTTTGTTTGAGGTCGTGACATGCATCCCTTTGGCCAGGGCCGCTTCAATGTGCGAGGTAGCCGGTTGGGCGGTTTTGATGTCGGTGTAGGTCATCTCGATCATCATGTCGGCGTTGGCAGCCTTGACCATAGCCAGCGCGTCGCCATCAAAAGCATCACCCAGCTCAGTCAGCTTGCCGCCGGCGACTGCTTTGTCCAGTGCAGCCTGGAGGTCTATGCCGTGTTCATTGTAGATCGAACCCTTGAGCATGTCGGCGATGCCGACCACGGTCCAGTTCAGACCGTACTTCTGTTTGAGCATGTCACGTTTGCCGATCAGAAGCTCGGCCAGTCCCTGACCAACCGTTCCGAATCCGAGTAGTAGTAGTTTCATCTAATGCTTTTCCTGTTTACGCTACTTGTTCTTATCGGGTCACCCTTCGACTCCGCTCAGGGTGACACCATATTGTTCTCTGTAGGTCAGGTCTCTATGAGACCTGACGCGGCCGATCATCTCTTTGCCTTATATCTGTCCGACGAATCAAAAATATCGATCACGTTCACCCGCGAGAAAAACGTCGCCGAGTGCTCGGCGTTTTCCGGGATAAAATACCAATCCCCTTTGCCCAGTCGGGTGGCCTGGCCGTCGATGGTCAACTCCATCTCGCCCTCAAGCATGACACCCCACTGGGCGCAGTGCGAGTGCGGCGGCACGGCGGCGGTCGGCAGAATGTCAAAAAACACAATCTGCCGCGCACCGTCCTCCATCAGCCAGCCGCGTACGCCTTCAATGGTGACATCCACCTCGGCACAGTTGCGAATGAACTCGGGATAAACGGTACCGTCCCATCTGTCGAGCATGTCATGCATGTGCAACCTCGCCGGTCTTGTAGCTACTCTTAGCGAAGATCGCCTTGTGACCCCGCCGCATTATCTCCTTGGCATCTTTGTCGCAGCGGATGCACTTATGATAAATCACGTCGGCGATTGTTTCGGCCGCGGCGTCGCGGTCGGCATCGGACAGGAAATAGGCCGCCATCGTATCCATCGGTCGCGAGGTACCATCGGACTCGTACTTGATAGTCATATCGCAGCCGGCATCGAGTACTTTGTGGGCGTTTTCCGTCCAATCAAAATTCTCCATACCCAGGTCCGGATTAATGCGCAGGTGCGCCGTGAGATGGACATTCGGCAGACCCGAGGCTTTGAGTTCTTCGTTGCAGCGCAGGAATGTCTCCGGGCCGGCGCCGTTACCGATGTTGATTTCGTAGACAGGGGTGGTGCCGTCATCGCGCAAGTACTGCTTGATGATATTCATCAACATCCGGAACTGGATCTGATTCTGCGTCGATAGCAGCATCGAGATTTTGAAACTGACTTCCGGGATCTGGCGACCGAAGTAACAGGCCGCCACAATTGTCGACCAACTGGGATTGAGGAAGAAGTTGGCGCCGGTCTCCATTGATGTGCGTATTATCGCATCCAAGTAGACCAGGTGATTGCTGTCGGCTACTTCAACACCACCCAGGTTGCCGAACGCAGTTCCCATGTTCTTGAGGATAATAGCACTGGTGCCGTCGCCGAGATCGCGTCGATCAAATTTCTCGCCGGTGATCTTCTCGATCTTTTCGAAGCGATGTTCCGGCCAGGGAATCCCGATCAGATTGGTTGAGCAGAATTTGCTGGCGCCGATGATATTCTCGGCCATGGCCAGCGTGGCCAAGAGGTCGCCGCTGTAGACATAATGATCGGTCAGGGCCACCACCGAGATCATCTCGGTCGGAAACAGAACATTGCCGTCTTCAGCCACCCGTCGCATACAGTCAAAGGTCACATGCGACCCCTGAAAACCGGATACCTGGGTTACGGCCGTGCCCTTCTTAGTGACCTCGGTTTTCTCTTTGGCCACAAAGTCTTCCACTTTGGCGAACTTGGCCGCATACCCTTCGGCCTTTTGCAGCATATCGCCATAACCCTTCTCCTGGGCTGCTTTCTTGCGCGACTCGTAGCCTCGCATTCGAGCAATCTGTTCGTTGACGGCTTTGGGACCGCCATAGGCGCCGATCAGGGCATCGATGGCCTTCTTGTCGCGGCCGTCAAGAAAATCAAAATGCATGTAGTTAACTCCGGGATATCGTTTGTGTGTTCCTATGTCCGTACTACATCCGAGCTCAGATGATCCCCTCCCGGCCTGAACTCATTAGACAGAAAGTAAGCCGCCGCCGGGGCCAGTTCAAGCGCTTTTTGGGGGGAAGGAGGCGACCGCCCTCTTCTCTGCGAGCAAGGCCTCGCCGGCAAAAGAGATGTTGCAAAAACCGGCCGCCTACACTATACTGTTAGTAGCCGGGATTCTTCCGTGCTGTTGCCGCTATCTCCAGCCACAGACGGCCGCCAACGGGATCTTTCGAGCCGCTAACCGGCTATAACAAGTGGATAGGACACTCAAGCGCGCCGTGCATTGGTCGATAATGTCAACAGGTACTCAGATCTCCCAAAAGGCCATTCGGAGATTCGAGACCGTAGAACCGGAGGTCCGTGGGCCTTCGTGACCCAGGACCTGCACTGGCATCAATAGGACTGATGGCCGTCATATGCACGATGCAGCAATAGCCAGGAGAGTCGGCTATGCTGGCCAGCCTATGGGACCGAATCATCGGGATCCTCGGGTCCGGGGGGGACTTTATATCTCGAGTGACATTGATAGTAGTGGTTCTGTTTATACTAGGGATGACCTTGCGGATGCTAATCCTGTATATTACCGGCTTCCGCAGGAACGATGGGACGTGGCTATAGACATCTATGGGAGCACCAATCTTAGGCTGCCAGGAACAGCTATCACGTTGGCGCGCAGCACATCCACCACAAACTGATATTACTCCGCTTGCTGCACATCATCATCCGACTCGTCGATCGGCCGGTCAAATACGGGAGGAACTGTCCCCAAGGACGGTGATGGACCGGCTCTGAGACTCTCCCCCCCAAGCCTGAACAGTACTACGAACGTCGGTATTGTCACAAAGAGGCCGAACATCAGCCAGGCAGTGATGCAGAACTGGTGTACGATTGGATAGTCGCAGTTGCCATATGAGGCTGCAATCCATAGCCATACATAGGTCGCGGTGCCGACCAAAATAGAAACCCCCGTCACCCAAGCGATTCTAATTCTAAAGAAGGGAAGCCCTATGACCGTCAAGAGTTGCGCTTCGAAAATCGCCTTCCGATTCTCAGGACCAGCAATTCCGAAAACCGTAAAGACGAGACCGATCAGTGATATTATGAGCGTTGTCAATGACTGAAGATTGCGGAATCCCAACGGGTAACGGGGGTCGCACTTTCTTGGTGAGTCGTCAAGGTACTTCTCGATGGCCACTACCAGCCGAGTGAGGCATCCGTCGGCCCCATCATGGCACAGCGAATCCACGATCCCGACGACATCACCCATTTTCAGACAGTCGCCATCAGCCACCAGCAAATCCAGTCGATCGATTATGAATTGCAGGTCTTGATGATTCTGCCCCAATCCAGCAACTTGTAGCTTGATCTCCTGAAGGCGTCTCACGATCTCTTCACAACAATCGTCACCGACACCATCACCAGGCGATCCCGCGATGACATTCGCCCGAAGTGCCAACAAGCAAATGAGAAGACAAAACGCTGTGAGGATGGTTCTTACCATCCTGGCGTGCCTATCCATGGCTCCCCTTAGTATCTTATGAAGTTGTCCTGTGGTGCGAACCTGAAGCCCCAGGGATTAAGGGTGTTTTTCCCGCTAACCGTCTTTTTGGTTTCTTCTATTAGATCTTGCGAGTCTCTGATCTGGCGGTTCAACTCCCGATTTCCCACCAACTCCTCAAACTGATCCAGAAGTGCCTGCCGGATACGATCCTGGTGCCTAAGAAGATATCCACCATTGGGGCGTCCTTCGAAATGCGGCTTCTCGAGGTAGACAAGGCCTGATCCCCCAATCATCACATGGCGTTCGCTCAGTAGTCTCACGTCGCGGATGAACACAGAACAATTGGACCCACGTTTGCCCGCAAAAGCGGTGGCCGGGTGTACGTCCATAATCTCGTCTTCGTTTTTCAGGCTCCCGTCATTCGTATTGAAGATCGCCCTATATTTACTTGGCCTGCAATGGACCCGTGGACCCATCATGCTTACTATCTTGAGCCGGGGTTTGCTGGCGGCACGCCTGAACCATGGTTCTTGGAGGCTTGCTGTGGCCTCTCCCGAAAAAGCATAGATAATGCTCTCCTCGTTTTTGAGGATTTCCATCCTACCTTCATTGCCGACCGAAATCGGCCTGAGGCCATGCCAAGCCGTTGCACCCACGGCGGCAAGAGCGCCTGTGCAACCTATTACAGTGGGCACAACTGAAATCAATTCGGGCACTTATGGTCCTCCCGTCAAAGAAAACATGACTTCGTTTACCACGATGAACCGAAGTTTCAGAAGTCTTGTCAAATTAAAAACTCCAGCACAATAGATAGCCGACCCAGAAATAGTGGATAATCGCCAGCCATCTCGAGGACGACCAACCTTCTCACACTCAAGAGAACGATATCCCACTGCAGGGCCAACCCACGACCCTACTCTTTTGCGCCTCATCTTCCTCCGCACTCCCTCTTGAATGCGATCATATAACCGAGCCCTGCTAAGGCCGACAAGGTAGTCAAGGCCGGCGCCCGTGTCAACTCCATTTATTTTGTGGGAGGCATGGTAGTGCGAGTCAATGAAGATGACCAGCCAGTCATTATGCGACTATGACCAATCAGTCACATCCGTTGGTCTTCCGTGGCAGGAAATACCGCGAGCGTTGATCCAGCTCGCAGCGTTCAGTCAACCCGCACCCATGAGTCGTCTAACCCACCCCCAGCACCAGACCGTCAAGCTCTGCTATTGGCAGATCACCGATCAAAAGCGCCATGTCACCGCCACCCGCCCCGGTCGGCTTGCAGCGTCCGCCGTGACCGCGGGCCCAGGCCGCCAACTTGCGATGCTCCTGGGTGAAGTAAGGCAAGCCAGCCCCTTCTGAAATGGTCTCCATGATTGCCTGGTGGCGGTCGACATGTTCCAACAACTGATCGGCATCGCCTCCAAACCAGTCACCGGCCAAACGCCGACTGGCCGTCACCAAGGAATCAAGCTTCGCCTTCACCTGAGTGCCGGTGCCATCGCGCCAGCGTTCGAAAATCTCCATCATCACCCGCGTATTGGCACCGGCGCCGGTCCAGACCAGGTGCAGCGGCTGGGTCAAGGGCAACTGAGAATCTACAAATGCCACTACGGGAGCATCGTCGGCGCGATGAAACAACAACGGCTGACCATGCGCACATAGGGCCACATCGGCGCCGCTCCCGTGACCACCCTGGGCCTGACGATGAACGGCATCGGCTATAGTGGCGATCTCGGCACGAAAATCCTGCCACGATAGCCCGGCTCTTTGGTAGCGCCAGGCGATAACCGCTACCGCCTCGGCGGCCGAGGATCCCAAGCCGAGTTTGGTTGTTTTGTGACCGGTCGCCGCGTGAAGAAATTCAGATCTATCCACGACGAAACTGCCGGGTGCAGGCCCGGATGGCAAGCGCTCTATCGGCCAGTCACGCGCCAGACGCACGACCGGACTGGAGTCTTCGTCGGCGTCGGCAGATTCGGTCAGCGTCAAGAAGCGGGATACCGGCATCATGGCGGCCGCGCCGCCGTGCAGTACCGCGTACTCGCCGGACAACATCACTTTCCCGGGAATGCGTATGGTATTCATTGGACGCTTACTATCTCGGCCGCGCCGGCCGGTCGGCAGATGAGGACCCTGACCACTCCCTGGACGGCAATCGCTCGCTGCGCAATGGCAGGCAGATCATCGAGATTACCGATCAAGGCAACGTTGGCGCCGGCGTCGATGGTGGCATACACTGGCAGAGCGTCATCACGCCATCGCGCCACCAACTTCAGTAAGGCCAGTGTCGTCTGGTTCCAGTACATCAAAGGCGGATCGGCGGTCATGATGCAGGCGTGCATGGCCAGCGCGTTGGTTTCGGCAATCCGCCCGAGCGCGGTAAAGTCATTGTTGGCGACGGCCCGCACCATCAGATCATAATCACGGCAGGCGATTTCGAGCCAGGCCGGATAGTAGGGGGAGGATTGGCGGCAGCGCTGCATAGCTTCGGTGGAACCGATCGCTTTGGATCCATCATCCACGATCGCTATCACCATTCCCCAGGATACCTCATCAGGTCTCTTCAACAGCTTCGCGGCGGGATCATCGCCGAGCGGAAAAACGGCCAAGCCGCCCGGGATCGAACGCGCCGCCGAGCCGGACCCGCGACGGGCCAGTTGCGACAACTCCTGGTCAGACAAGTTGGTTTTGCAGAAACCGGACAGCGCTTTAGCCAAAGCGGCAAAGCCGGAGGCACTCGAAGCCAATCCTGATTTGGTTGGGAAATTATTGGTCGATTTGATCGCGAAATGACCTTCGATAAGGTCGCGCTCGCGCCACAGGTCGAGATAGCCTACAAGACGCTGAGTCGTTTCTTTGTCGGCCGCCGCATCGTTAAGGACAATCGTATCCCGATTGCCCTCGGAACGACCTACTTCGGTTTGGGTGGACAGCTGATCCAGGGCCAGCGATATCGATGGTGTGGCGGGGACGTTCAACTCCGGGACAAGCTTGCCCCAGTATTTGATAATGGCGATGTTTGCAAAAGCCCGCGACACCACCCGCCGGGTCACAATGAAGCCTCCAGGAAGAATGGAAACACCAACGGGAATTCCTCGGCCATCTCGGTAACCAGACGATGCTGATCCTCCGGATTGACCAGAGCCACTACGGCACCACCACCACCCGAACCGGTCAGCTTGGCGCCCAGGACGCCGCGATCCAAAAGCAGCTTGACGGCGTCATCAAGTCCGGGCGTGGAAACTCCCAACTTGACCAACAACTCGTGATTACGGAACATCAGGCCACCGGCGTCGGCCAGATCTCCGGCCCCCAGGGCAATGCCGGCGTCGACCGTGATCTCACCAATGTCGCGTACGATCGCCCCAACTCGCTCGGGATCCTGATCGTGGCGACGACGTACTTCTTCCACCAGTTCCCGGGTACTGGCGCCGGGCTCCACGACACAGACAATCCCGCTCACCTGCGAAGCCAGACGCATGGGGACTATTTCGCGCGGCGGTCCCTTGCGGAACCAGAGCACGCCGCCGGAGAGAATTGTGGCGGCATCAACCCCGCTGGGGTTTCCATGGAAGAACGACTCCAGGTGCTGGACATCGTTGAACATCCCGTTTTGCCACTGCCGACCGCTTTCCATATGCTTGTACTGGCGAAGGGCTCGACAGAGGGCCACCGAGAAGGCTGCCGACGAGCCCAGGCCCATCCCGGGCACCAATTCGGACTCGATATCGATAGCAATCGGGTCTTTGTCTACGCCGTAGCGTTTCATGGCCACCACGGCCGCTTTTGAGAACACGCTGAAGTCCGGGTTGCCGCTCGGCAGCGTAAAGACCTGCTGAAAATGCGGTGTCAAAAAACGTGGACCGTCCGGGTCAGGTAGGATTCGCACCCGCAGACCGGGCTGAATGGTCGTGGTGATACCGGGCTGATTATAGACCACCGCGTGCTCACCAAAAAGCACCACCTTGCCGGTCGCGAAAGCCTCCGCCAGAGGCGCCGGTCCGGAGCGAGTTCGCGCCCGGTAACCATCAGCTTCATTGAGAATCGACTCGGCCACTGCCGCCCGCACCTGACCGCGCCGGATCATCTCCGAGGCCACACGATCAACTTCATTCGGCGGCACACCGACACTCAGCGCCACACTGCGCGCATGGAGAGCCATATGCCCTTTCTGGATACCGTCGGTGCACAAGGCCAGGCAGGCCGCAAAACATTGACCCAGTCCGACCGAGGCCAGGACCCCGGCCAGATCACGAGTGCTGCTTACGCCGCAGACTTTTCGCAAAATTCTGAATCCGGGATGGACATCAACGGCGCCGCCTACCAAACCTACTTGCAGCGGGAGTTCGATCTTGCCGTGCAGATGTTTGTCCTCGATTTCAAATGTTGCCAGAGAGCGATACTGGCCGTCGTGAGCCGCGTAGGCGTGACCTCCAGCTTCGATGGCACGCCAGTCCTGGCCGAGCGACAGGGCGGCGGCGCACAGACCGTTGAAAATGCCCTTGTTGTGAGTCGCCGCTCGATAGGGGTCGACCCAGGCAAAGCGACTGGCTTCGACCAGACGCTGGGCGACTTCGCGACCGCTCAGACGACCGTCGGCCAGCTTGTCAAACGGCAGCTTAAATTCGGCCCGCGCCAGACGACGATCAGCCAGATTGGATAGAATTTTCAGATTGACCCGGCCGCCGGTCAAGCGCCCGATATGGGCCGCTACCGCTTCGCAGGCATGATTTACGGTATTGGCCCCCATGGCCTCACGAACGTCAAAGAGGAGGTTGACAATCGCCATCGCGTTGACGCCGGGACCGCCGTCCAATATGCGCACGTCCAGATCGATAGCGCCGCCGCCACGGGCGACCATGCGCGGAATGGCGTCATTGGCCAGGCGTAGGATCTCGGTCTTGTCGCCCAGGATCTTGGCCTTGGCCTCCTCGGCCTGGTCGATCTGGACCAATTGTATTTGACCGATCATAACCGGCTCGTCGACCAGCGTCGTAAATCCGCCGGCCCGGTGAATGAGCCGACCCGCCTTGGAGGCGGCCGCAATTACCGAAGCCTCTTCGATAGCCATCGGTATCAGGTACTCCCGACCATCAACCAGGTAATTGGGGACGACACCCAACGGCAGACCCAGGACACCAATGGCGTTCTCGACCATATTGACGGCTTGATCTATCTTAAGGGCGGTGCCGCTTCGCAAAAGCCCGATCTCATGTTCCGTCAGGCCGTAATCGCGCGCCAGCAGGGCCAAGCGCTGCTCCACCGATAGCCGATAGAATCCGGGAATTCTCGAAGACCCATTCTTGCCGGTCTTGACCCGGAGCGAACGACTCTGGCTGGTCGGCTTAGTTGTCATCGACGACCTCCAGGTCGGACTCGAAGGCAGCAATCCATTGGCTTAGCTCTCCCTTATAAATGCGCGGGACCCGCTGCAAGGCGCCGACATCGCCGGCTCCACTTAGCAGCATGGCCACTTTGATTTCCTGCACCATTTGATTCACAAATGACTGGGCCCCCTGTTGCCCATCCTTTAAGTAGGCCAACAACACCTGTCGCGCCACCCCGATCACATCGGCGCCAAGAGCGATCGCCCGGGCCGCATCAAGACCGTTGGCGATGCCGCCGGAGGCGATGATCACCCGGTCCTCCGGGACGATCCGACCGGCAGCATAAACACAAAAAGCGGTCGGCAAACCCCAGTCGGCAAACGTCTGACCCAACCGGCGCAGTTGTTCGCTGGTAGCTCGATACATTTCCACCTTAGTCCAGGAAGTTCCCCCGGAACCGCTGACATCAATATATGGCACCCCGATGGCCGTCAACTTCTGCAGCACCTGCGGCGACAAACCGGCGCCACATTCCTTGACCAGGAGGCGCCCCTTCAGTTTTTCCAGCAGCCTGGCGATGGCATCCAGCAGCCCCCGGAACTCGTGAATCCCCTCCGGCTGGATCAGCTCCTGAGCCGGGTTGAGATGAACACACAAACCATCAGCCTCGATAGCCTCGACCAAACCAACGATTTTGGCCGCGTCGTATTCCTTGAGTTGCGAGGCTCCGATATTGCCCAGCAGCACTCCGTCAGGGATATGCTTGCGGACCGCAAAGTCGGCCGTCACTTCCGGATGGCGCAGCATCACCCGCTGCGATCCGACCGCAAAAGCGATTTTCGAGCGCCCGGCCACTTCGGCCAAATCGCGATTGAGACGACCGCCGATTTCCATGCCGCCGGTCATACTGCAGATCATCATTGGCGCCGCCAGTTGGCGTCCAAAAAACGAACACGACAGATCGATGTCATCCGGATTAAGCTCGGGCAGCGCCTGCGGTATCAGGTGCACGTTGTCCAGCAGGGTACCCCCGGTGTGTGTCACCGGCCGGCCCGAAACTATCTCCAAGTGCTCCGCCTTGCGGCGGGCATCCTGGGTATGCGACGAATCTTGAGCTGCGGCTGCCATTACCAACTTCATATTGTCAAAGCGCTATCGGACTGCCCGAATTCTCAGGCACCTTCTCTTTTATACTCCTACCCTGCCCGGCACACTTGAAATACTCGCCGGGGCGCGATCAATTCAATCAGCCACGGACACCCATAATGACAGGGGATCCGGGCCGTCAGTTCGGGCCGAACAGAAGTAGCCCCTGAGAACCAAGGTTCTCACAGCCGCCAAGCTGCAAAATTCCTCGGCGAAAGGCAAGGACTTTAGTCTCTGAACGACCGCCGATGCAGCCACTCGCGGAGCTCTCGACATTCCTCGGCCTGGCGATAACACATTGTCGTTAGCTTAGTTGCGTGGGTCGGGCAGCGCCGGCGGTTGGTCGACCGCCTCATTTTTCAGCGTTCTCTCGGTCAGCAATATGCCGCTCGAGACTCTCAACCCGAGCCCGGACCCGATCAGATTCCTCGGCCAGGTGCCGGCGCTGGTCGTCATCGGCGACATCGGCCAGAGCCGCCTTGATCTTCTCCATCTCCACTTTGAATTCATCGCGCCGCTGGCGCAGCTTTTCTAGCGACTCAGCCTCATCCGCCTTGTCAAAAACAACATCTTCGGGCAGATCCTTGCCGTCTTCCTGGGGACTGGCGCGGCGGTTTGTGGCCGGTATCACCGGTTGGTCGACGCTCAATTGCCTTTGGTTCATGAAGGTGGGGGAGACAATCTCAACCCCGGCTTGGTGCAGGCGATCCATCATCATCTCGCGCAGCTTGGAGCGGGCCGATATCAGCGTACGCACTTCCGTAAGCAGCCCCGCCACCCGATAGGTAACCGAGTAGTCGCCCAGATCCCGCACCTGCACGAACGGCTCCTCCAATCCACAGTCAGAGGCGGCCAGACACAATTGCTTCCCTACCAGTTCGCGATCGGCATCATATCCCAGCGAAACCTCGGCTGCTACCAGTGTCCCCGAGGGCCGCACGACTTTTACCGGATTGGTGACCAGATAGAGATTCGGCAGAGTGATCAGGTCGCGATCCTCGGTCTGCAGCTCAATGTGAAACAGCCCTCGCTCGGACACTCGTCCGAAGTGCTCTCCGACCTGAACAAAATCCCCCCCGCGGAAATTCTTGACCGCCCGCAGCATGAGGCCGGCCATGATATTACCAACAAAAGTCGTCGCCGAAAGGGCAATAGCCGCACTGAGCAGAATCCCCAGCAGGCTAAGCAGTTGACCGATGGTCGATTCGCTCACGGGCAGGGTCAGGATCACGACCAAAAGAGCACAAAAGGACAGCACCATCAGGATCATTTGCAGCCGAAACTTGTGTCCCTGAGAACCCGCATATCCCTTGTTCATCAAAAAACGCACGGCCATAATCATCAGCACGCAGATGACCACGGCGGCAGCGGTAGGAATCAGTCCGGTGAGTTTGTCCAATAATGTACTCAGCATTTCCATGATTTCATCCGCTTGGAAACGGCTTCCTCCAATTATCGCTGCCTCAATGATATCTTCTCGTACCGGCCGGACAAGATTCAACTTCAGTAATGTCACCTAGGTCAAACCGCGCGCCCTGCCGAAACCAGGTCCTGTCCTCTGGTTGGACGTGATCGCCGACGCCACATCGCTGCCAACCCGGACGACCGCGTCATTTCAGCTTTTTTGCTCTATAGACAGAATCAAATGCCGGAAAATGAAATGGTGAAATGGCAGACAAGCATACCAGTATAGTCGTCCGAACAGAGTTCGCGTGTCATAATACGCCACGACCGACAGACGCCGGCTGCTTAGATTGTCGGCCAGTCGAAACTCCAGCCAGGCCCGCCCGGGTAGTTTCATTTCAGCCCGCAACAGGAGCCTGGAGTCCGGTTCAATCACTTCGATACGCCAGAAGTCGATGACGTCATTCACCTCCAGATGAGGATAGCTCTTGCGGCCGCGCGAGGTGCCCACGCCCATGAGTATGCGGTCCAGCGAGCCGCGCAGTTTCCACAACCAGTTGCCCTGAAACCACCCCTCCCTGCCGCCGATGCGACACAATGACTTAAAGATAGCCCGCAATGACTTGTCGCTCTCGATGCTGTCACGAGCGGTGTAGGTCGGTGACCTGTCCAGCTCATGCAGCTTGAGGGCCAATTCATGCGCCGGAGGGTAAGCGTCGGACCATCGGGTGTATACACTATCCTGCTCCTCTCGGCTCAGGGCGCGCACGACCGCCTCGCGGAAACCGATGGTTTCGAATGGTACGAGCTTCTTGAGGTCATCACCACGGCAGACCACTTCGTTTTTGAGACCCTCCATCAGGCATTGGCAGATAGCGTTGGGAACAGGCGTAAACAGGCTCACCAAATAGGCATAGACCGGCAAAATCGAAAAGGGAGCCGGTATGATTATCGTTCTCCGATGGGTAACCGCCGCCAGTTCTTTGAGCATCTGTTGGTATGACAAGACAACGGGCCCGCCGATATCAAACTCGCGGCCGCTGGTGGCCGGGGTTTCCAGAACCGCTACCAGGTATTTGATGACATCACGAATCGATATCGGCTGACACCGATTGCGGGCCCAGTGCGGCAGCACCATCATCGGGAGACGACGAATCAGATGCCGAATGATCTCATAGGAGGCGCTGCCGGAGCCGATGATAATAGCGGCCCGCAGTATTGTCACCGGAACCGTGCCGGCCTGCAGTTCCCGAGCCACCTCAATGCGACTACGCAAATGCGACGACAGGGGCGCCGTGATATCACCCAGGCCGCCGAGATAGATGATTCTCTTCACGCCTTGCTTTTCGGCGGCCGCTCTAAAATTGGCGGCGGCATTGATGTCGGCTGCCGCAAATTCCCGCGGACCGAGATGCAACGAGTGGATCAGGTAGTAGGCGGTGTCGACGCCCGCCAGGGCAGCCTCGAGTTGATCCGGATTGAAGGCATCGGCAACGGCCGTCGTGGCCTCCGGCCACCAATCCTGATAGACGGCTGAATCGGCCCTGACCATGGCCCGGACCTGATAGCCCCGGGCCAGCAACTCCGGAACCAGGCGGCCACCCAGATAGCCGGAAGCACCGGTCACCAGCACTACGCCGACTTCCGGCGCCGGAGTGGTGGGCAGGTCACTGCAAAGCAAGTCCGACAAGCTCTGTTTTCCTCCAATCATTTCCACAGCGCGACAACGTGGATCTTGTTACACCACATACTACGCTACCGGCCGGCCGATAGCAATGTCTTTGTATGTCGGCGGATTTTTCCGAGGGCCGCCTCTCAGGGCGGGCAGACGGTCTCACCTGAGGTGTCGAGGTCGGTACTCGATGCAGAGGCAAATCCCGACCCGGGCGGTCCGGAAGTATTACAAAAACATGACAAAAAGATGACAGAACAATGACAAACGAGTCCGGTTTGTTACTACACTGGCTCTCCACGATGATGTGGCGAATGAGTTTGACTATGAGAAAGAACAAAGCAGTGATTGCAGCAACATGGGCGGTGGCGGCTCTTCTGACTTCGGGTGTAGCCGGTGCCAACCTTGTCGGCCGCACCCGTGATATCGCAACCGGCCGGCCGGTTCGCGACGTGAACATCCGGCTGTTGGAATCCGGCCGGGTGATTACCTCGGACCGCCACGGTGAGTATCGGTTCGATAAACTGATGCCCGGGCTCTATCATCTGCTGGCGACCCATATTGCCTACGACGGCAGCGATACTCTGGCGGTACGGATACCGGATCAGTTCAGCCTCGATATCAACCTCAAGCCGACTCCCTGGGTGCTCAACGACGTAGTCGTGACCGGCACACGTTCGCCCCATCTGTTGAAAGAGGTGCCGATTCAGACCGAGGTGATTACCCGGCGCGATTTTGAACGGTCCGGAGCCAAGTCGGTCGACGAGGCTCTAAGCTCGGCCATCGGTATTCAGATCAACGAGGATATGTCAGGTCGGGGCGCGACGATTCGCGGCATCGAAGGTGACCGGGTGCTGGTGCTGGTTGATGGCGAACGCTCGGTCGGTCGCGTGCGCGGCTCCATCGACTTGGGCCAGTATTCGTTGACCAATGTTGACAAGATCGAAGTGATCAAAGGGACCGGTTCCACTCTGTATGGATCCGACGCCATCGGCGGCGTGGTTAATATCATCACCCGTCGACCGTCGCATAACCAGACTCAGTATGGACTCTATGGCGACTTCGGCAGTCACATCGGCTACAATCCTTCGGCCGTGCTCAACTATGGCAACACCGACTTCGGCCTCACCATGGACGCCAAACTGTACGCCACCGACGGCTTTGATCTCGAACCGGAGACGCCTCACACCAACGGCCAGGAAAAAACCAAGCGCTTCAATTTCAACACTAAGCTGCGCAAGAACCTTTCAAGCAAATGGAACCTGCTCACCTCGGTTCGCTATATGCGCGAGCGCAAGGATTGGTTTGAGTACGAAGAGATCGACGACTTCAACAAGTATCTCTACAATGATATCGAGACAAACCGGCGCTACGACGGCTCGGTGGCTTTTGATTACCTCTCGGGGGATCGTTACTCGATGAAGACGCGGTTCTTCGTTTCGTATTATGACCACGATTTCGACAAATTCAACGGCCCCTGGTGGGTAGATACGTCGCACACCGAAGATCTGTACTACGAAGCGTCCTATACCTCCAACTACACCATTGGTGATGGTCACGTCGTCACCTACGGTTTGGATCACAGCTATCAGGATTTGCGCTCCGATCAAGTTATCGACGGCAGCCAGGCCGACCGCACCTGGTCGGGATATTTGCAGTATGAACACACGCCGCTGCGTGGTCTCAATATCCTGCCCGGCCTGCGCTACGAGCACCACAGCGCATATGGCGGGCATGTCAATCCGTCGATCAACATCATGTACGACATCCACCCGCAGGTGAAATTGCGCGGCTTTGTCGGGCGCGGCTTCCGGGCCCCGTCGATAAAGCAGCAGTATTTCGTTTTTGATCATACCGCCGCCGGCTACGTGATTTACGGCGGCCGCGTCCCGCTCCCGCCGGGACTGGATTTTGGTAACGGCAACTACGACGACCTGACTCAGGAGACCTCAATCACCAGCTCGATCTCGGCCGAACTATCGTACGGCACGATCGGCCTGCACCGCATTACCTATTTCTATAATCATCTGGAGGATCTGATCGAGTTTACCTTGATCGGCTTCACTCCGGAGTACGACCGGGGCGTTTACATCTACCAAAACGTCGACCGAGCCGTCACTCAGGGCATCGAATGGGAATCCAGGTTTCGTTTGAGCGCGGCAGTCGATTTCTCGCTTTCGTACGACTATCTCTACACCCGCGATCTGGTCGCCGGTCGCGACCTGGTCAACAAACCCGCGCATTCGTTCAAATTCAATGTCAGCGGCGTGCACGCTGCGACCGGTTTGGGAGCCACCTTCTGGGGCGACTATCACTCACACAAACTCTGGAACTCAATCTCCAACAGCGGCGGCAACGAGGGTGAGCCGGAGTATGCACCCTCGCGCGCGCGCCTGAACCTGAATCTCTTCAAGCGCTGGGGACAGGGCCTGGAGCTGTTCGTGCGCCTGAACAACATTCTGGGCAAAACTCGCTACGAGTATGGTTACTGGCCGGGGTTTGAGATCTTCGCCGGTTTCAAGTACGATTGGCAATCAATACGTTAATGCGAATATAGGATCCAAAAGGAGACACCATGTACAAACAAACGCTGTTCATGATCACTGTAGTGGCGATGTTGGTCGTCGTGATCGGCTGTTCCGATGATGACAACGGGGTAACGCCCGACAATAACACCACCCCCGGCCAGTCGTTTACAATTAACGCCAGCGGGCACGACAACTACTCTCATTTCTCTTTCACGACCGGCGACACTGTCGCCGCCGGCAGTGATTGGCACCTGGCCTTTCGTCGCGAGGCGGTCAAGCTCAATGGTGGAATGTCCGGTGACGGCGGCGTGGAAGGCTGCAACCTGCAGGGGGTCGCTTTTGATTCGGTGACTATGGCCGATACCACCGGCGCCTCCTGGGAAGCAGACAACATTGATTACTTCATCGACCAATGGTACACCTACAACTCCCAAACCCACCAACTGGCCGCCAATCAGTGGGTCTATTCCATGGTTGACGCCGAGGGTGACAACTACCTGAAGTTCCGCGTTGACTCGATGGTTGGCGCTGCTCAGCCGCCCGACATGGGTACTGTCTGGATTACCTATTTCTACCAGAGCGTGGCCAACAGCAGAGACCTGGCCGGGACCACTAGCCAAGCCAGCATCACTGTTGGCCCCGGCACCGGCTACTTTGATTTTTCATCCGGCAGCCAGGTAACCCCCGCTGATCCGGCCGTCTCAACCGACTGGGACATCGCTTTTCATTCCTACAACCTGATGCAAAACAGCGGCCCCAACGGATCGGGCGACTGCGCCGGGTTTTTCGCCTGGAGTGAGCTGACCGACCCGACCGACATCGACGGCTTCACCACGCAGCCGAGCGGCGCCCCTATGTTTGGCGACATTCCGCATTCGACCATGACGGAATGGTATGACTACGACGGCCAGACGCACCGGTTGACCTCGAAGGGGGATTGCTATCTGATCAAAGTCGACGACAGCACCATATTCAAACTGAAGATCGACAGCTATTATACCAGTGTCGGCGGCGCGCCCGTGAGCGGCTATATAACCATCACCTACGACCAGCTCTAGCCTGTCCGCACGGGTAGGAGCGCTACAGATCACAATAACCCCTCGCCGAGATCGCCAGCGGCGCGGGGTTTTTTCGCTCCGCGCACCGTGGAAACCATCCGACATTGCCATTTGTTCTGTCATCCTATCTTCTCCCGTCATCCCCGCGGAAGCGCGGATCCAGACATTTTTCGAAGCGCACCACCGTTTACCGAACCAAGGAGTTAGAAGCACGGGGCTCTTGACCTACACGGGACCTGATGCTGCCGGGCACCCCTGTGATGAATAGACGCTGCCGGGCGACTCTTGTGAGGGATAGACGCTGTCGGGTGACTCTTGTGAGGGATAGACGCTGTCGGGCAGAGACGCCCGACAGCACGATTGCGGACAGCCTCGCGCCGTCAGAGGGTGCCGTCAGGTCTTGCGCCTGACGGCGTCTGAGAACGGCCAATGCAGCTGGAAGATGTCAGGAACACAGGGTTCCTGACTTATCGGCTGTCATCCCCCGTAGGTCGATACCCCGAAGGGATTTCGACAACTTCAACTTGTTTGCACGTGTTGGATGTTTGCACGTGCTGTCACGCGACTCGCGTGACGCCACCGTGCAATCTTGGCTTTATCAATACACCGCAAGGGGGCGTGCTCACAAACCCCACACGCGAATACATCCCGGCCCAGACAAGCCCCAAGCAAGCGCTCCAAAACCGCGTAGGGGACGGCTTTATGTCGCCCCGCTTTCCTTGCCGCCGGCTGTTTGGTTGTGCCGGTAGGCTTTTTCAACATGCCCCAAGCTGCGGGGCGCCCCCCTGGCCTGGACCACCGGGGGTTTTTTTATGTGCGGCACAGCTGTCTGTGGGGAACGTCTCGCGGCGCATCCTGTCATATTACGGTACCGCCTTCAAGCTCCCCGCGTTCCGACCCACTTATATTGTTGACGATGACCGACTCCGGAGGCTACATTCCGACGCTATGCATAAATCTATCAAACGCTTAATGGCTATCGGCCTGGTCGTGATACTGGCCGTCGTGGCCTACTATGTTTATGACACCTTCATTCATCAGCGATCGGTGGCCGAACGAATCGCCGATATTATCTATGCCGAAGACACCCGACGGCTGACCCCTCCTCTGCGTGGTGCCGTGTCCGACAGCATTCCCCTGGTGCGGGCGCGGGCGGCGATGGCCCTGGGCCGCGTTGGCGGCAGCGAGGCGGCCGGGATTCTAGATTCGATGATTGAGGATTCGTCGATTGATGTCATGAGTGCGGCCTGTTTCGGCCTGGGCCTGACCGGCCGGAAACAGTATGCCTCACTCCTGATGGATCGCGCCTTCGACCTCCCTTCAGCGGCGGCTGCTCAGGCAGTGGCATCTATCGGACGATTGGCCGACAGCTCGATGGCCAACGTAATCGAACACTTGCCCGACTTCCTGGCCCACCCCTCCCCGGACGTCCGTGAGGCGGCTTGTCTTGCTTTGCTTGATGCCGGGGCCAAGTCCGAGGCTGATAAGCTGATCAACTACGTCGGCAAGGAGTCCGATGAGCCGGCTCGGGCGGCCGGCATTTACGCCCTGGCCAGGCTGGGCATCAAAGAGGCCCGGGATGTTTTCATCGACAACCTGGTCGACGCCGATCCTTTTGTCCGCCAGGCGTGCTTGCGCGGCCTGGGCAGCGCGGACGATAAAGACGCTATCCATGCTATGGCCGTGGCTCTCAACGATGGTGATGACAATGTTGTGGTCGAGGCTATCGGGCAGTTGGCCAATACCGATAAGTCCAAGGCAGAGTCACATTTGCTGAAGAAACTCCCCAAAACCACCCGGGATCATCTGAAAGTTACCATGCTTGATGCTTTCAGAAAGCGCAAGAGCGAGGCCGCCCTGGAGTGGAGCCGACTGCTCTTGGCCGAACAGCCGACCGCCTGGGTAACCTCGGCGGCGGTCCAGTATGAGGCTGCGGTGCGCGGCGATCGGGCGGTACCCCTGCTCGACTCGGTAGCTCGGTCGGATGATCCGATGCTCCGGGCCGCCTGTGCCGAGGCTTATGGCATGATCGAACACAAGAATATGATTCCGCGCCTGGCCGTGCTTTTTGCCGATGAGGATCCACGGGTGCGGGCGGCTGCCTTTGGCTCTCTGGTCGCCATCGACAGCGCCAATATCGAGTTTTACATCAGCCAAACTCTCGACGATCCGGATTGGGTCGTCAACTCCATCGGCCTGGACCGAATCAGAGAAGACACGTTGGCCGCGTTTCTGCCTCGGCTTCTGATACTGAGCGAGAAATCCGACTCGCTGGCTGTCGACATTCGCCGAACGTTGGTACAGGTGTCGGCGGCCTTCCTTTCGCAAAATCCGGCGGATTCGAGCGCCCTGATGCTTCTGATAGGCGGCGCCCTGGACCGCAACTTCCTGGTGCGTAAAGAGGCTGCACAAGTCTATGCAGAGGTCCTCGGTGAGGATCGCTCGGATTTGGTCCCGCCGGCCAGGGCACGCCATAACCTGAGAGAACTGGCCGGTGCCGTTGAAAAGTATCAAAGAAATCCGCTGGCGATAATCGTCACCAATCGCGGCGAGTTTGAGATCGAACTCTTTTTTGATGTGGCCCCGCTGACGGTACTAAACTTCGTAGATCTGGTCACCGCCGGTTTTTATGACGGCCTGACTTTTCACCGCGTCGTCCCCGCGTTCGTGGTCCAGGGCGGGGATCCGCGCGGCGATGGTTGGGGCGGGCCGGATTGGAACATTCGATGCGAATACTCACCGGAGAAATATCGCCGCGGAACCGTCGGTATGGCCACCAGCGGCAAAGACAGCGGCGGTTCCCAGTTTTTTGTGGCCCTGTCGCCACAACCGCATCTGGAAGCACGCTATACCGTTTTTGGCGAAGTTAGATCCGGGATGGACGTCGTCGACAGGCTAATCCCGGCCGATACCATCAAACAGATAACAGTTCACCAGGAGTGATGCCATGCGGCTAGTTTTGTTACTGGTGCTTTTATGGGGAAGTGCTTTGGCGCAACCGAGCGCCCTTGATGCCGATGACCTGATCAACGCCATCCTGGCCGCCGAGCAGGCCCAACGAGCCGCCGTTGTCGATGTTGTCTATGACGCTGAGCTCATAGAGGGCGAAGACAAGGACGGTCAGTTTGTCGAAAAAGACCGGTTTGTCAAGACGGTCTACGTCCGGTATGAACCCGACACCAGCTACTTCGCTGAAGAGTACTTGCAATACTACCATGAAGGGGAGCTCCAGGACAGTACTGAAACCGCCAAACAGGCTGCCGATCGTTACGAGAAGAAACAGAAGCGCAATGCCAAGGATGTGTCGTGGCCGATGCTGCGGCCGTTCCGTCCTGATATGAGGGAGCGCTACGAAATCAGCTACCAGGGCCTGGACCAGGAGGAGGTGCCCGATTTCACCTGCCATCATTTCCGGGTAATGGCGCGCGAAAAAGACGAAGAGCTGATAAACGGCGATTTCTATTTCGAAACCGAATCGTTTCATCTGGCCCGCGTCGACTTCAGTCCGTCCAAGCTGACCAAGAAAACCATGTTCAAAATGAGCCGGCTCGACATGACCATGATCTGTGCCCCAACCGCTGAGGGCTGGTGGCTACCGACCGAGTTTCACATTGCCGGCCAAGGCAAAGCGATGTTTTTGATCGGCGTCAGCTTTGAAGGCACCGAATATTATCGCAATCCGCAAATCAACACCGGCCTGTCCGGCCGGATATTCGAGGATTATCATGGCGACCATTGATAGTAAACTCAAAATCAAGATGGTGCGGGTCGATATCGAGGAAGGTCTCAATGTCATCTTCGGAATGTCGCACTTCATCAAGACCGTCGAGGATGTTTACGAGACCCTGATCGAATCGGGACCTGCCCTCAAGTTTGGCGTCGCCTTTTGCGAAGCCTCGCAAAAACGACTGGTCCGGTGGGATGGCAACGATCAGGATATGATCGACCTGGCCACCAAGGCGGCCTTCGACATCGGCTGCGGGCATTCCTTCATCGTCTTCATGAAGGATGGTTTCCCTATCAGTGTCCTCAATCGTATCAAGAATGTCAGCGAAGTCTGTCGGATTTTCTGCGCTACCGCCAATCCGCTGGAAGTGATCATCGCCGAGAGTCCCCAGGGTCGGGGGGTGCTGGGGGTCATCGACGGCGAGACACCGCTCGCTATCGAAGAGGACGACGACCGCGCCGAGCGCATGGATTTCCTCCGCGCGATCAACTATAAGAGAGGGTAGCCCGCGAGCGGGGAGCGTGGACGGAATCGTGAAAAAGAGGACAGCAATTGGCATTACGCTAGGCGTAGCGGGCGCAGTAGTCGTAGTTGTCGCGACTTATGGCATGATACTCCTTGGTGAGCCCAACGCGCGCTATGTGCGTGTCCTCCTCTGGGCATTTTTCATTGCTTTTGCGGTCGTTGTAGGTCTTATAGAGGGCTCCAAACATGGCTGGTTTGATCCCAAGACCGAAGCCCGCAACAAGCGCTGGCGAGAACTCAAGAAACAGAACAAACCATAGTTGACCTTCCCCCGGTTTGGTGGACACATGAAGAAGCCATGTTATATTGGTATCAGGAGGTGTCCGAATGTCAAGAGATCGAAGTCGTCGTCAGTTTGATGCGGAGTTTAAACGGGAGGCTGTTCGACTTAGTCAACAGCC
>JBDRES010000021.1:0-11759 GCA_043819515.1 bacterium | reverse complement strand
CGCCGGCATATTTGGCGGCGCCGACCGAGGCCGCCACGACCAAAACCGCCACGCAGGCGGCCACAACGGTAATTTTCAGTCTGACCTTTTGCATACTGTCATTATACGTCGGTAACCCGAGTGCATTCTACATAAAGACCGGCAGCTGAAGCCGACCGGAAGTCCGACCCCAATAATGCTCAAAGGGGTCGTTTTGGCAACCTTGATGGAACGGCAACGGGTGATTCTCTGTCACCACCAAAAAAAGGGCGGGATAAACCCGCCCTGTCAAACTGGTATTCAGATTGAGATAGTGCGATCAGCCGGCACCCTCGGTTTTCTTCTCTTCGGCCTTCTTCATCTTCGAGCAGCCGCCGGCCTTAGCTGACGGACAACCCGGGGCACATGGCAAACCGCCGGCCTTGACTTCGCCCTCGGTGGTTTTGGATACGGCCGGAATGATCTGAGCTTCGTAACCTTTGTCAGTGATAGCCTTGGTCAGAGTTTCCGGCTGGCACTTGGTTTTGTCGGTGCAAACCCACGCCACACCCTCGGTGTGACTGACCTTGACCACATTGATGACGCCTGGAACACCCTTGAGGGCTGCAGTCAGCGACTGCTCACAGCCACCACAAGTCATGCCCTTGACATCGATCTTGGTGAAACCACAGTTCTCTTTGCCGCCACACATTTTGGCGCACTCTTCGGGGCTCATACCGCAAAGCTTGGCACATTCGGCGGCGGTCATCGTGGCCGAAGCCTCGGTAACATCGGCTTTGTCAGCCTTGTGGGCACCACAGCCGGGGCCGGCGTTGACATTGATGGCTACAAAAGCCATCAGGAACATGGCACTCAGTCCAACGAAAAACAGCTTCTTCACTTCTTCCTCCTAAGGGAGTTAATACATTAGTATTCTAATAATCTACCGCAATTTAGGCGAAAAGCCGCGTCAGTCAACAGCTTTTGTCGACCACAGCGATCTATTAATGCCCTGCTTGCGCAGTGTCTTATCCAGTTAGACAACATTTACGGCGTCAAGGTTCCCATTAAACTGGATCGCACTAGTCTTATATTAAGATTCGAGTCGGTTGGTCATTGCGGGCACTTGTCATTTGGCCGAATGGGTTTATATCCTTATATTCGGATAGGTGGATATGAACATGAACGACGAATTAAAGACACTGAAATCACTGGCCGATCCGGTTCGGCTCAGGATCATCATGCTCCTGAGAAGCGGCGAAATGTGCGTCTGTGACCTGACCCGGGTCCTGGAGCTGCCGCAATCGACTATATCGCGGCACATGGCCAGGCTGAAATCAGACGGCTTGGTGGCGTCCAGGCGGCAAGCCAGATGGATACACTATCGATTGCCGGACGCCGGCGACACCCATTTGGCGACGCTGGAGCCGTTCTTAGCAAATATAGCGACCAAACAACCTTATGCGACCGACCACAATCGTCTTCGGTCCGGCTCCGACAACTCCTGTAGGCCAGCTTCCCAGGAATAATCTCAAGATGGAAATGAGAAATGGCGCAGCGACAGCTTTCGTTTTTTGAAAGGTATCTGAGTCTCTGGGTGGCTTTAGCCATCGTAACGGGCACTATCGTTGGGGCGGTATATCCTCCCATTGCCGACATCCTTAATCGGTTCAGCTACGCCCAGGTGTCGATTCCGATCGCGATATGCCTCTTTTTCATGATGTTTCCGATCATGGTCAAGATTGACTTCTCGCGGATAAAATCGGCAGCCAAAGCGCCGCGACCGGTAATGCTGACGCTGGTTATCAACTGGCTGGTTAAGCCGTTTACGATGTACGCCATCGCCTATTTCTTTTTGGGCTATGTATTCAGAGATTGGCTCGGCGGGACGGACCTCATCAATGGGGAGGCGGTGCCGCTTTATCGCTCATACATATCCGGAGCTATCCTTCTGGGCATCGCACCCTGCACGGCCATGGTTCTTATGTGGGGCTATCTGGCGCGCGGCAATGACGCTTTCACGCTGATAATGGTAGCTGTCAACTCCCTGGCCATGCTGTTTTTGTACGCTCCCTTGGGCGGGGTGCTGCTGGCCGTCAACAAGATGCCGATCCCGTGGCAGACCATTCTGCTTTCGGTGGTAATCTATGTCGGGCTGCCCCTGGTCAGCGGCTACTTCACGCGCAGGACGATCATAGAACGCAAAGGGGTCGACTATTTCAACCGCGTGTTTCTGCATCGCCTGACGCCGCTGGCGATCATAGCTTTGTTGGCGACGCTAGTCGTGCTGTTTGCGCTCAAGGGGGAGATAATCCTGACTCGTCCGTATGACATCGCATTGATTGCCGTTCCCCTGCTGGTCCAGACGCTTCTCATCTTTGCGATTGGGTATATAGCCGCCCGTCTGCTGAAGATTGACTACGAGAGCGCCGCCCCGGCGGCCATGGTTGGCGCCTCCAACCATTTTGAAGTTGCCATCGCCACGGCTGTGATTCTTTTTGGCCTGAACTCGGGGGCCGCCGCAGCTACTGTCGTGGGTGTACTCATTGAGGTGCCGGTGATGTTGCTTCTGGTCCGCTTTTGTTTGCGCACCCGGCCCTGGTTTGCCCGGGCCGGTCTCGAATCTACTGCCGCCGAGGTGTCCACCACCCGTGGTCAGGCAGGGATGTGATGCGAGTCCTGGTTCTTTGTACCGGCAACTCCTGTCGTTCGCAGATGGCCGAAGGATTTTTCCGCCACTACGGCAAAGGCAAGATTGAAGCCTTCTCAGCCGGTCTGGCACCCAAGCCGATCCACCCTATGGCAATATCGGTGATGAGCGAATTGGGTATCGACATATCACTCCAGACATCAAAACACCTGGCGGGTTATTTGGGTGAGGATTTTGATCTTGTCGTCACGGTGTGTGATAACGCTGCTGCGAACTGCCCCACTTTTCATGGCGCCGGGCAGAATGAGCATTGGCCCTTTGACGATCCTGATAAAGCGATAGGCACCGAGGGCGAGCGGCTGGCGGAGTTTCGTCGGGTCCGCGATGAGATTCGGAAGAGTATTGAAGATTGGTTTGAGTCCATGTAGGTCGGTACCCCGTGGGGGTTCGACATCAAACTTGTGAGCTGGCAGCTCTAATCCTCAACGACATCAAACAAGGTCGGCTGGTAATCGGCCCACGAACTGGGTTCGATCTTGTAGCGGTAACGGTAGCGACAGTCGCCGTTGTTGCAAGTCGACGGTTGCCGCTGATTCAAATAGTCAAACCCCTCACCGCATACGGGACAGGTCCCTCGCCGCCAGGCCAGCTCAGGCATAGTGGCCGATACAGGACTATCAGAATGGTTTCTGCGGGACCGATCGCTGTTGCTGCTACTCATGATGCGACCATATAACGGACAATGGCCGCCTGAGGCAATCATTTTTCCCCGGTCACGGTCGATGATGAGGTTTGAGTGTCTTGGTTGAGGTCCTTGATCTCGGCCGCGCCGGTCGGGTGACCATAGTTGCGCAAATACTGTTGATGTTGCAAATACTGGCGGCTGCTCAGGCCGCTCTGCCAATTCCCAGTCAGCATCCCCAGCCCGGTAATCAGCACAAAGATCGCCACCACCCCGGCCGCCACCCACCTGGCTGTCAGGCGCGTTTGTTTTATTGACGCCTGAAAATACAGGGTGTCGGAAACAGGGCAACTATCGACGCATTGCATACAGGTTGTGCACTCATCGGATATGACGCGGTCGACCTGGTCGACTTTGATCAGCGACGGGCACACTTTGGCGCACTTGGCGCAGTCGATACAGCTGTCCTTGTTGCGTACAATGCGGTTGGGGCTGAGCAATGAGACGATCCCCAAGAGAGCACCATAAGGACACAAATAGCGGCACCAGAAATTGCGAACCAAGATTGACAGCAAAAACAACGCCGCGACGACCATCAGGGAAAAGCGTGAGATCTCGGCAAAGAAGTAGTACATTTTGACATCGGCGACCTGGTTGTAGGGACTGTCCAGGAAGGCTCTCAAGGCGGCCGGGGTCATCAGGAAGAAGATCGAATAGACAAAAAAGGCCAAAAGCAAGTACTTCAGACTGCGCAGCGGATAATCCAGCCAACGCGGCAAACTGAGCTGTCGCCGAAACAGCTTCCGGCCGACATCACCCAGGAGTTCGGATAGAAATCCTACCGGACACAGCCACGAACAAAAAGACTTACCCAATATCCATGACATCAGGATGACGGCGGCCAGAATGAAAAACCCGGCCGGATGAGCCCAGTGGATCTCACCTGAGATGATCCAGTGATAAAAGCTCATCAGGGAACTGATCGGCAAGAATCCATCGACGCCTGGCGGACGGGTGACCGCCTCAAGTTGCCCGCCGCTCTCGAGGTATTTTACGAATTGGTGAAATTCAACTCCGATCCAAAGGCACAGGCCCGCAAAGGCAATCTGCACCGCCAGCCTTATCTTCTGGACCGAGGGTTGAGTGTTCTTGAGCGGCTTCTTCGCGCGGATAGTGTCGGCCCTGGCAACCTTGGGGAAATCTTCGTTCATCAATCACCCCGTGGGTGTCAACCGGCCTTTGACTGGGGCGCCAAGAACTCGCAGTTGATCTCGCCCCGGACACCGATGGTATGCACTTCGATGGGTATCTGGGGTGTCACCTCGTTGCGGGCCTGCATCGCCGCCTGCGCGATACCGCCACAACAAGGGACTTCCATCTTCAGCACCGTGATGCGTCGCGGCTGCGCCTCGATGAACATCGCTTTCAACTTTTCGAAGTAGTGCTGCAGGTCATCCAGCTTCGGGCAACCAACCACGACGGCCCGACCGGCCAGGTAGCGCGAATGGAAGTCCGGCACCGTGAAGGGCACGCAGTCGGCACAAACCAGGAGATCGGCGTTCTTCAGAAACGGGGCGTGGGGCGGCACCAGCATCAGTTGCACCGGCCAGTGCCCCAGAAGTGAAGGCTGAGTGAGCGGCGTTGATGCCGAGGGAGCAGCGGCGGCTGTCGTGGCTGCCAAACTCAGGTTTCGCATGGCGGCTCCAGGGCAACCACCAGAAACAGGCGGTGCCTGCGGCAACTGAGACATCTGCGGCGGGGCAGGGCGATTCAATTTGGACAGCCGTTTCTGAACAGCCGCTTCATCATATTGGCCGGCGTCCCGCTTTTCAATAGTAAGGGCTCCGGTCGGGCAGTGACCCAAACAAACCCCCATACCGTCGCAGAAAATGTCGCCCACCAGCTTGGCTTTGCCATCGACTATCTCGATGGCTCCTTCGGCGCAGGCCGAGACGCAATCGCCGCAACCGTCGCAGAGCTCTTCGTCGATCCTGATTATCTTACGAGTGGCCATAATACCAACCTTTCTACATGCTTTGTCATCTAAGGTAGAATACGGCTTCTGGTGGCTTTTGCGCTTGATCTGGGTCAAGCTCGGCGTATAAATGTGAAATCATGGTCCGGCGAGTATGGAGAGTGCGGCCCAGGATCAATCCAGGGGAAGTCGTTCGAGATATTCGTCCCGTTTTTCTTTGGGGACGGAACCGGTCGGCAGGTCCAGGATCCTGACCTTGGCCGGGTGAGTTCCTCTGATTTCTATAATATCCCCGGCTTTGACCCCGGCGGCCGGCTTAGCTTTGCGTTCGTTGATGTAGACCAAACCATTGGAGGCCAGTTCCTTGGCGATTGTCCGCCGTTTGACTAGCCCGACCGTGGAGAGGAAGTCATCCAGTCGCATTAGCCCTCCGGGCGGAGTTCGATGTAGGTGGTTTTCTTTAGATCCTCAACCCACTCGTCAACCACACGGCCGGTCTTGTCTTGCCGGGCCAGCTCTTTCAGGCGGTCAAAATCGTCATCAATCGTAAAACTACGGGCCGGCTGATACTCCAGCAGCTTGAGAATATGCAGACCAAAGGGCGAGGCGATCGGTCCTTTTAGTTCGTCGACCGTCTGCCAACCGACCGCGTAGGACTGGAATTCCTTCGGCAGGTTGGCCAGCGCAAACCAACCCAGTTCGCCACCCTGAGCGCGGGTGTCGTCATCGACGGAAAATGTCTTGGCGGTCTCGTCAAAGGATGCTCCGGCCTGTATGGCCTGCATCAGGGAGTCGGCCAGGCTATATGCCCGGGCCGAATCAACGGCGGACGGCGCGACCGCCAGCAGAACGTGGCGCAGGTGCGCCTGCTCGCCGCGCTTGTCCTCGCAGCGAATGATGTGGTAGCCGAATTCGGTTCGGACCACCCCGGAAACGTCGCCGATACCCAGTTTGAAGGCGGCCCGGGAGAATTCTTCAACCACATCCGACGGCGATACGAAGCCCAGATCACCACCATTTGCCCCGGCTCCCAAGGAGGAATACTGGGCCGAGATGGCTGCAAAATCGGCGCCGTCAAGAATCTTCCGGCGAAGCTCTTCGGCGGCCTCCCGCACGGAATCCTCCGCCTGAGGCGACGCCTTGACAGGCAGTACGATATGGGCCAGTTTGACCGCTTCCGGTTGGTCCGGGATGGAGTCCTTGAAGGCGTCGTAGAAAGCCTCGACTTCGTGGCGGGACACTGAAACACTGTACAAGCGGCGTTGCACAAAACGCTGTTTCAGCAATTGGTTCTCCACCTCGCTGCGAAATTTCCGTCGAAGATCGCGCAGGGTCAGACCTTCGGACTGCAGCGCCTGCAGGAAGTCGTCGTGACTCGGAAAGTTTTCGGTGATAGCGGCAATGCGTTCGTTCAGGGCCTGGTCGATTTCTTCGGGACGGACAGAGACCGAAGTGTCTTGCTTGGCGGCAATCAGAAACAGGCGATCGGAAACCATCTGGTCCAGGATCTCCAGGTGCAATTCCTGGAGCTCGGATTCCGTTTGCGGCTGCTGTTTGGTCTGGAATACATACCACTGGACTTGACTGCCCAACTCCGAGGCCAGGATCACTTCATCGCCCACGACAGCTACTATGCGATCAACAGCTTCCCTCTGCGCCAAACCGGCGCGGCCAAAACCGAGGGCGGCCACCAGAGCCAGGATCAATGTTTTGCCGAAAGCAGTCATCGGCTACTCTCCACTACCCACGGCAGTGTACTTCTCCCGATCGACGGAAGCCTCGATGGTCTCCATATTCAGGCGAATATCGCTCTTCGATCGGCGGTCGTTCACCCAGGCTTCAAAGGCGGCCTGGTTGTTTTGCAGAACCAGTTTCTCAAAAATGCCGCGCTTGACGCCGAGGAAGTCCTTCAGTTCCGGGTCGACTTTGTCTTCAACCCAGAACAGTGAGTACTTGCCACGATCGAGGACCGGTCCTGACATCTGCCCCACCGGCGTTCCCCAGGCGGCGTCAAAGATCTCGGGGAAGGCGTCGCGGCTGAAATAGTCCAAATCTCCGCCGACCGGCCGCCGACCGGGTCGCTCGGTCAATTCCATGGCCTTGTCTTTGAACTGCGCCTTGGTACGAATTTGCTCTTTGAGCTGGTTGGCTTTCAGTTCATCGCGAAGCAATATCTCATAGACGCGGACCTTGGCCGGGCTCATGAATTCATCTGGATGCTCGTCATAATACTGGCGAATCATTCCCTCATCCGGATCGGGTGGCTTGGGCACGGAGTCGTTGTGCATCATTTCGGCCATGTTCAGTTCTTTGAACAGGCGCAGCTTGCGCTGGAAATCATCGTCGGCGTCCAGCCCCCGTTCGTAGGCCTCGATAACCATCATGTCATTTCGTTTGATAACAAAGATGATGGTCGCCAACGAGTCGTAGTCGTCGAGATCGGGCCGGATATGGCGCGGCACCACCGAAACCTGCGTGAGGTACTGCAGCAGTGTCATTTGACCGCCGTTCCAGGTGGCCAGGACCAATTCCTTTTCGTTGCGGTCGAGCTGTTCCTGATCAAAATCGTTGCGTGGCAGAGTACTCAGTAGCTGCGGCGGATACATGGTCTCTCGCTTGTGCAGCACATACTGGCAGGTGGCGGTATCGATCTTGATCGGGTATTTCTCTTTCAAGTAATCAAAAAACTGCCGGGTCAGGCGATAGCTCTTCAGGCCGATAATCTGCTGCGAGATGTCATCCTTCATCGCCTCCAGGCTGCGCCGCTCTTCGTTAGGCACGCGATCATGCACCTTGAGGATGTGATACCCCAAAAACGACTCGATCGGCGGCGACAGTTCACCCGGCTGCATTTGAAAGGCGACTTCCTGCGCTTCGTCCAACAGAGCGCCCCAGGTGATGTAACCGAGATCACCCTTGTCTTTTTTGGCCGAGGGGACCAACGAATAATCGTAGGCCAGCTTGTCAAAACTCTCGCCCGCCGTCAGACGCTCAAAGACGGCCTGGGCGGTATCGCGATCGGCAATAATCATCTGCGAAAGACGAATCCGCGTATCCAGCTTCTCGTAGAAATTGCGGATTTCCGTATCACTCGCAGTCGCCCGGTCCGAGACTTCCATTTTGTACAGCGCATCCAGGAGGAAGTTGTCCTTGTTGGCCAGGACGACGCGAGCCAACTCCTCGGACTCATCCATGCCCTTCTCGTATGCTGCTTGAACAAGCAGGCGGGTAATCACTATGGAATCCAGAGCCTCTTTCTTACTCTCCAGTTCGTCTTCAGCGGAGGCAAACGTAAACTGGTCGCTGGGGAAGTAGTCCTGGAACTCCTGCATGGTGATCTCGTAATCGTTGACCACGGCCACTGTCTGATCACCCATGCCGCCGCATGAGATCATCGCCAGAGCCATCAGAACAACTGCAAATGTCGCTATCAGCTTCCCAACCATATTAACTAACCTCCTGATTCACTTGTACCTGCCAGACGTCGCCCGAGTTCCTCGCGAACCCATAGGTTGCGCAAAATATGCATAACGGGCCGTAATTCCAAGCCCGTTTTTATAGCCGATGACCGTGAGGCATCCGGGTAAGAGAAGGCCCGGCTTTGAGTTCTTACTCGTTGTCGGATTCCAGATAGTCTCGGGTGGTTGACTGTCGACTTATTTTTTGAGACAGCTTCTTGGTGAATTCCATGGCCGAGTTTTCGCCGTAGACCTTCAGCATGTGGTTCATGGCGATGACTTCGGAGATGACGGTGATATTTTTGCCGGGCGAGATGGGCACCCGGACGACCGGTATAGACACATTCATAATAGTCGTATGACGGTCCTCAATGCCCAGCCGATCATAGTCCTCGGTGTCCGACCACAGGGTCAGATTGACTTCAACTTCCAGTCGTTTCTGAAGGCGAATGGCCCTGATGCCGAAGAGTTCCTCAATGTCGATTATGCCTACACCACGGATTTCCATGTGATGGCCCAGAAGCTCCGAACCGGTGCCGATAATGACATCCGGGGCGGTACGGGTAATCTTGACGACATCATCAGCCACCAGGCGGTGGCCTCGTTCAACAAGATCCAGAGCCACTTCGGACTTGCCGATTCCGGACTTACCCGTGTAAAGCAGACCGACGCCATAGACATCAACCAGAGTGCCGTGAACCGTCACCGAGGGGGCGAAATTGTTTTCCAGGTAGGCCGACAGTCGACTGACGAGTTGGGCGGTGGACAGGCGGCTGGAGAAAACGCCGGTCTGGTATTTGTCGGCCGCCTGAAGAAACTCCCTGGGCGGGGTAATTCCTTTGGAAATGATAACCAGGGGCACGTCCTGCTCGAACAGTCGACAGGCTACTTTGAAAATCTCGTCGCCGGCTAGTTGTTCGAGGTAGGCCACCTCGGTTTGCCCCAGCACCTGCACTCTCTTGTTGGCAAAACGCTCCAGATAACCGGTCAGGGCCAGTCCCGGTCGGTGCACTTCCGGGCCGGTGATTACTTTGCGCATCCCGGCTTCGGATCCGTTGAGCAGCGTCAGCTCCAGATCGGCATTACGGGAGGCAAAGAACTTCTCTACGTTGGTAGTTGTCATTGGTCTAATATATGAAGGCGGGCCGAGCCGAATCAAGTCTGAAACGACCTGAGCGCCGCCAATATAAAGGCCGCATCCGGAGGATGCGGCCGGGCGCCCCGATGGGCGACACTTCTGGTAATCGTGGCTATTACACTCAATCCAGCTTCAATCGCAAATCCTGGAGTTCCTTTTTCAGGTTCTTCAGTTCATCTCGCAGCTTGTCCATCTCCTCGTCAAGTTCGTCTTTATCCCCATCGATTTCGTGGCGCCGGTAACGACCGTCCTTAGAGAAGAAATAAGCGCCCGGCAGGCCCGGGACATCCGGGATCTCAATACGTTGCAGGTCTTCCAGTCCTTCCAGAGCCTCTATCCCTTGCAGACCCTGAAGTGCGTGGCCGTCGAGCCAGGTGAAATCATTATCGTGATCGCCCCACACGAACTCATTGTCGCCATCAAACCACATGTTACCGTAGCTGTCGCCATAGCCCTCACCGACTTCGACCGTAACCACTCTTTCCTTCTTGTCGCGAATGACCTTGATATCGGCCTTCTCGCCCGGTTCGATGTCGGCGATATCGTCAGCCACATCGCTCACGTCTGTGACTTTGGCGCCATCGATGCCAATGATCACATCGCCGGCCATAAGCCCTGCCTTCGCAGCCGGACCGTCCTTCTCTACTTCGGAGATAAGTGCCCCGCGACCTCGTTCCACTCCAAAATACTCGCCGAGCTGGCGCGACAGTCCTGCCAGCTTGACACCGATAAAACCGTGATCACGGCCCGAAGTGCGGGTTACTTTGCGGTAGGCGTTCGGTGTCGATGAGAAGGAGTAGACTGTCTTCTGCGGACGGTCTCTTAGTTCAACGGCCACCGATAGATGATCACTGCCTCGGTAGTACTCCAAGGTCACCTTGTCGCCGTCCTGGTGATCCTCCAGGATATCAGTCAAGTCATTAGCATCTACAATCTTCTGGCCATCCAGAGCAACAATCAGATCACCGCGCTCAAGGCCGATCTCGTCAGCCGGGCTGTCATCGATAACCCCTTTGACATAGACGCCAAAATCTTTGGCCAACTCGTGTTTATCGACCAGTTTGGAGTCAACACTGACAAAACTGATACCCAGCCAGACATCGTCGCGGGAGCGGTACTTTTTGGCTGCCACCGTGCCCACCAGCATTACCGCAACCAGTGCCACCACCAGCAGAACCTTCATTGATGTGCGCATACTTCGCCTCTCTTTTTGACATTAACTAATTCTGTAGTTATTGGGTTATACGGGCTAAACGGGCGGCGGTTTCACCAGCCTTGACCGGAATTAATCCCGTTGTCATCTTGACAGCCTTTGAAGGTACTATTTCCGGTTGACAAATTGCCGAAATGTATTAACATACTGGGCCTTCGCAGCGCAGGAAATCTGCGATGCCGGCGGACATGGTTCGTTTATACTCCCCTGTAGCTCAGTTGGTAGAGCAGCTGACTGTTAATCAGCGGGTCGCAAGTTCGAGTCTTGCCGGGGGAGCCAAAATTACAACCGCCAACTCTGGCGGTTTTTGTTTAACGCGAAACCCCAACGGGATGAATGCTTAGGACTTGGTCCTTTCCGCCTGAGCGGTGCGGCGTTATGCACTTCCGAACATCTTCCATGATTCTCCGTTCCGAGACGTTCCTTACGGGGTGAGAACAAAACGGCACCGCTTGCGTTCGATGCCCGCGCATATCCTCTCCTAATTCTCCGTTTCTCCGTTTCCAGATTCCCGTTGTTTAACAGGTCGATTCTCTCAGGCAAACTCGGTTCGACAATTCAAGGACGGCTCCGGTAAATATCCATCGGACGCCGGACCGACAATCGGCCCGGCAAGGTTTGGACAACCAGACAGCGGGACGGCCGTGGAACGGAGACCGTTGTGGGTGTCGCCAGCTGAAGCACG
>JBDRES010000020.1:0-90410 GCA_043819515.1 bacterium | reverse complement strand
CATGCCGAAGGGGTCGTGACTTTTCTGGATACCCCGGGCCACGAAGCTTTCACTGCCATGCGTGCCCGCGGTGCCCACATCACCGACATCGTCGTTCTGGTGGTAGCTGCTGACGACGGCGTCCGTCCGCAGACGATCGAGGCTATCGATCATGCCCGCGCCGCAGGGGTACCGATCATAGTTGCGGTCAACAAGATTGACAAGCCGACGGCAAATCCGGACCAGATACGTACGCAACTAACCGAACACAAGCTGGTGGCCGAGGAGTGGGGCGGTAAGACCATAATGGTCAATGTCTCGGCCAAGAGCGGCGAGGGCGTGGACAAGCTCCTGGAGATGATCCTGCTGCAAGCCGAGTTGGAAGATCTGAAAGCCGATCCGGATATCAGAGGTCAGGGTGTCGTCATCGACGCTCGCCTGGAGAGGGGCCGGGGCCCGGTCACAACGGTACTGATTCAAAAGGGTTCCTGTGCCGTCGGAGACTCTGTTGTCGCCGGAACCTGTTCCGGACACATCAGGACCATCACCAACGAATACGACAAGCCGATTGATACTGTCGGCCCGGCCACGCCCGCCCAGATCACCGGTCTTAACGGCGTCCCGCAGGCAGGCGATAGCTTCATGGTCGTCCAGAACGATCAGGAAGCCAAAGAAATCGCGCTCAAGCGAAGCCAGATCAAGCGTGAACATGATGTGCGCCATACCCACGGACGGGTTAGCCTGGATCGGGTTTTTGACCAGATCAAGGAAGGCCAAATGAAGGAAATCAGGTTGGTCATCAAGGCCGATGTTGATGGTTCGGCCGAAGTGTTGGCCGACACCCTGGGCAGCATCGCTAACGATGAAGTCAAGACCTTGATAATTCACCGTGGAGTCGGCACCATTACCGAGTCGGATGTCCTCCTGGCCGCAGCCTCAGATGCCATTATCATCGGCTTCCAGGTCAGCCTTGATCCTCGCGCAAGAGAGGTATCTCGAAATGAGCGCGTCGATATTCGTAATTACGACGTGATTTATGAGGCGGAAAACGATGTAAAGAAGGCCCTCGAGGGACTGCTGTCGCCCGCTATTTCTGAATCGTATGCAGGTTCGGCAGAAGTTCGGCAGCTATTCCGGGTACCTAAGGCGGGCGTTATCGCCGGCAGCTACGTTCGTGACGGCCGTCTCAATCGTAGCGACATTATCCACATAGTTCGTGACGGCAAGGTTATCCACAAGGGCACCTTGAGTTCGCTCAAGCGATTCAAGGACGACGCCAAGGAAGTCAAGGAGTCATTCGAGTGTGGTATCGGCATCCAGGACTTCAACGATCTCAAGGTTGGCGACGTTGTCGAGGGCTACATAACCATCGAGACGGCGCGCACCCTTTAGAGTGGAGTCGGATTGGTAACCGTTGTGGTGCGAATGAAAATAGGCTTACCGGGCGTCACATCTCTCAAAGAGAAACGACGCATATTGAAATCACTAATGCAGCGGCTGCGCAATGATTTCAACCTTTCGGTGTCGGAAGTAGGCCTAAACGATGTCCATCGCCAGGCCCTCGTAGCCGCCGCCGTCGTAGCCAATGAAGGCGCCTTCGCTCATGCTGTTATCGACAAGGCCATAGATAAGGTTCGATCCAAGGCCGACATCATCTTGGGTGATTTTAATGTGGAGACGTACTGACCGTGAAAGCATATAGCCGTGCCGATCGCATCGCTGAAGAGATTCGGAAGACCGTGGGGGGCCACTGGGACGCCGAGATGGCGGAGCACTCACCGGGTATGGTTACTTTCACCTACGTGCGGCTATCCAAGGACTTGCGCCATGCCACCATTTATTACTCGTTTCTGAGCAAGGAAGAAAATAACGAGGCGGTCGCCGACTATATACAGGCCAAAAGCAAACAGCTAAGACAAGTAGTCGGAAGTCAATTGCGCGTGCGGCATGTTCCGGAGTTGACTTTCAAGTATGATCCGTCGATCCAGGAAGGGGTCCGGATCGAGCAACTGTTAAATGAAATTAAGAGCGACAAAAGAGAATAGGCACCAAGCCGAGGATCAGATCTCGATCATTGAGCGCATACAGACGGCTCTTGAACAAAGCCGGTGCGTTTTGGTTGCTTCGCACGTAGATCCCGACGGTGATGCCCTGGGCACTCAGTTGGCCTTCGTTCAATACCTGCGAGATATGGGTAAGGCGGCCCATCCTTACGTTCAGGACGATGTCCCCGATAAGTACCGTTTCCTATTCGGATCCGATCCCGCCGACTCTGAGTTGGGAACTTCGCATTCGGAGGAGTTCGACACCGTGTTGGCTTTGGAATGTCCCCAGCTTGGGCGCCTCGGCGGGGCCGCTCGGTTTCTGGGAAGCGGCACCAGGATTATCAACATCGACCATCATCCTGACAACAATCTGGAGGCGGACATCTGCTGGCTTGATTCGGAGCGGTCATCGGTAGGGGAGATGGCATACGAATATTTCGAACAGGTTGGGTACTTTATCAGTCCCGGTGTGGCGGAGCAGCTGTACACTGCTATCTTGACTGATACGGGTCGATTCCGATTTAATTCAACATCACCACGCACAATGCAGATAGCTGGTGAGCTGATACGCTGTGGGGCCGACCCAAAGAAAATCGTTGATGCCGTTTACAACAATCTGTCCCCGCAAGCGATGAAGCTGCTCGGAAATGTGCTGAACAGCATTGAATACTATGATTCCGATCGTATCTGCATTCTGTCTTTGACGCGTTTGATGCTGAGTGAGAGCGGCGCCCAGGCAGCCGATTCGGAAGGCCTGGTCGACTTCACTTTGTACAGCCAGGGCTCAATTTGCGGGGCCTTGCTAAAAGAAATCGACTCCCAGACGACGAAAGTGTCGCTGCGTTCCCGGAACGGAATCAACGTTTCTGAGATTGCGACCCGGTTCGGCGGGGGCGGGCATTTCAATGCCGCCGGTTGTGTTCTGAAGCAGAGTCTGCTTGACGCCAAAGCAACTATCGTGGCCGTCCTGAGTCAGGCTGCGGGGGGGACGAATGACTGAACCGTTGTCGGGCGTACTGCTGGTCAACAAACCACGCGGTTGGACCAGCCATGACATCGTCGCCAAGCTCAGGGGTATGCTGGGTCAAAAGAAAGCCGGTCATACCGGCACCCTGGATCCACTGGCCGAAGGTCTATTGGTCGTTTGCCTGGGGCGAGCCACGAAGATTGCGCGCTTGCTCACCGCTTGCACGAAAACCTATCACGCTCGCTGCCGGCTGGGGATGGAATCCTCCACCTACGATGCCGAGGGACTCGAGCCCGACGGCAGTGCGAGTGATGTCTCCCATTTGAGCCGTCATGATATTGAAGCGGAATTGGACAAGTTCCGCGGTAGTATAGACCAGACCGTGCCGCCATTTTCAGCGGTGCGAGTGGACGGAGAACGACTGTACACCAAAGCCCGCCGGGGTGACAAGATTGACCTGCCGGTACGCCGAGTACATATTGGTAAGCTGGAGCTGACCGAGGTGGCTCTTCCGTTCATAGAAATAGAGATAGCCTGCTCCGCCGGAACATACATCCGCTCGCTGGCCCACGACCTGGGTCGCGCACTTGGATGCGGCGCCTACCTGGAGAGCCTCACGCGAACGGCGCTGGGCGACATGACCATTGCTCAGGCGCTCACTTTGGAAGAGATTGCGCGGCTCCACCAAACGGGGGAACTGCGGGATCGCCTCCTATCCACGCATGATGTTTTGAGTCTGCCGGCGGTGGTCGTGACCGACGACTTTGCGGATAGAATTGCGACCGGACGCAGCCTGGGTACAAAAGACGTCATAGATATTCATGGCGAGTTTTCTAAGCTGGATGAGATTATGTTGAAAAACCGCAACGGTGAAGTGGTGGCAATCGGCCGAGCCCTTTTCGGCTCGCCGAGCTTTCGGATCGATGGAGCTGCCGACCTCATTAAATATGGACGAGTGCTGAATTGAGTTTGGCTTTTGTACATGGGCTGGACCAACTCCCTACTATGGCCGAAACCTCAACCGTCGTGACGGTAGGTACCTTCGACGGGGTTCATCGAGGCCACCAGGAGATCCTGAAGAGGGTTCTGGCAGCCGCCGAACAACCACACTACCAGCCGGTCATGGTGACCTTTCATCCTCATCCTCGGGTACTGATATCGCCCGATAGCATTCCTATGCTGCTGACTACGCTCGAAGAGAAAGAACATTTTTTACCCCATATGTTCCGGGGCAAGGTTGTTGTCCTCGAATTCAATGACGCCCTCAAAGAGCTTTCAGCGGAGCAGTTCGTAGCCGACATACTCTGTCGCCGGTTGGGTATGAAGAAGCTCGTGGTCGGCTATGACCATGCCATCGGGAAGAACCGCGGCGGGACGATTGTGGAATTGAATCAGCTCGGCCAACGCCTGGGATTTGATGTGGAGGTGGTTGGTCCGGTGACGGTCGAGGGCATACAGGTGTCGTCCTCTAAAATCCGTCAATCCCTGAGCGATGGCAACCTTGAGCGGGCCGTGGCCCTGCTTGGTCATCCCTACAGTATCTTCGGCACCGTTGAGCGAGGCCTGGGGCTGGGCCGTAAACTCGGCTATCCTACCGCCAATGTTCGTTACGGACCGCGCAAACTCCTGCCAAACGAGGGAGTGTACGCCTGTCGTGTCCAGGTAAACGACAGAAGATATGACGGCATGATGTTCATAGGTCGCAACCATTTCAACCCTGAGAACCGCATCACCGTCGAGGCGAACATATTTGACTTCGACCAAGATATCTATGATCGAGAAGTGGTCGTCTGTCCGACTCATTTCATTCGCAACAACCATCGTTTTGAGTCCACTACGGCTCTGGTCGATCAGATTGGATTAGACAAAGAAGAAGTATTGCACATAATCAAACAGGAGAAACAAAATGTCAACGACTGAACAGGAGAAGGCTCAGATCATCAAAGAGCACCAACTGCACGACAAAGATACCGGGTCACCGGAAGTGCAAATCTCCCTGTTGTCCAACCGCATCGCCTACATGACCGAGCACATGAAGGTGCATAAGAAGGATTTTCACTCTCGACTCGGTCTTCTGAAAATGGTTGGACGTCGTCGCCGGCTGCTGGATTACCTGATGAAGTCCGACATCGTGAGCTATCGTCAGGTCATCAAGGACCTCGGCCTGCGTCGCTAATGGAGAGGGAAGTTTAAGTACACTAGGAAGGTAAGATGATTCACAAAGTTGAATTTGAACTAGGTGGCCGCCAGATGGTCATCGAGACCGGCCGTATGGCCAAGCAGGCCAACGGCGCCGTGACCGTAAGATACGGCGATTCGATGGTAATATCCACCGTCTGCGCCGACACCGAACCCCGCCTGGGGTTTGACTTTTTTCCGCTGACGGTTGAGTACCGGGAAAAGTCGTACGCCGCAGGGAAGATCCCCGGCGGCTTCTTCAAGCGAGAGGGAAGGCCGTCGGAAAAGGAAATTCTCTCGGCCAGGATTATTGATCGGCCGATCCGGCCGCTGTTCCCCAGCGATTTTTGCGGGGAGACGCAGCTGATAAACTTCGTCATCTCCCACGATCAGCTAAATGACACCGATGTCTTGGCTTTGACCGGCTCGGGAGCGGCTCTGGCCATTTCCGATGTACCGGTGGCCAAGGCGGTGGCCGGTGTGCGCGTCGGTTTGCTTGACGGCCGGTTCGTGGTCAATCCGACCATGGACGTGGTCGACGATTGCGATCTGGTCATTGTTGTCGCCGGTTCCTCCGACGCCATTTGTATGGTCGAAGGCAGCGCCAGGGAAGCAGCCGAGTCGGCTCTGGTGAAGGCCATTCAGTTTGGCCACGATCAAATCAAGATCATCCTGGAGCACGTCCAAAAGCTCGTACAGGAATGTGGCAAGGAGCCGTTTGAGTATACTCCGGTTGCGGTCGATGAAACTCTGGTCGCCAAAGTGACGGAGATGGCCGGCAGCAAGTTTGACGAGCTCAATCGCATCGGCGACAAAGACGAACGGCGCAAAGCCAAGAAGCAGTTTACGAAACAGATCGTGACGCAGCTCGAAGAGGAATACTCCGACAAGATCGGTGACATCAAAACACGTTTGCATGACATCGATGCCGCCTCCATGCGCAATATGATCCTCACCGACGGCCGGCGTATCGATGGTCGCGGCCCGGATGACGTGCGGCAGATCACCTGCGAAGTGGGAGTCCTGCCGCGAGCTCATGGCTCGGCCCTGTTCACGCGCGGGCAGACGCAAGCCCTGGCGACGGTCACGCTCGGCACCAAAATGGACGAGCAGCGGCTGGACGAGCTTGATGGTGATTCAACCAAGAGCTACATGCTGCATTACAACTTCCCGCCGTTTTCCACCGGCGAGACAAAGCAGATGAGAGGCACCTCGCGCCGGGAAATAGGCCACGGGGCCCTGGCTGAAAGAGCCCTGTTCCCGATCGTACCGGTGGAGGAGGCTTTCCCGTACACCATCCGCGTGGTGTCGGACATCATGGAGTCGAACGGTTCGTCCTCGATGGCTTCTGTCTGCGGCGGCTCACTGGCCTTGATGGATGCCGGTGTGCCGACCAAATCGGCGGTGGCTGGTATTGCTATGGGCCTGATCAAATCCGGCGATCAGGTTGTGATCCTGACCGACATTCTCGGCGACGAGGATCATTTTGGCGACATGGATTTCAAGGTCACCGGCACCACTGAGGGCGTAACGGCCATCCAGATGGATATCAAGATCGCCGGCGTTGGCGTCGACACTCTTGAGGTGGCGCTGGGCAAGGCTCGCGACGCAAGATTGTTTATTCTGGGCGAAATGAACAGCACCATCAATAAGCATCGTGAGTCATTGTCTAATTACGCTCCGCGTATCCTTACTATCAAGGTCCCGATCTCCAAGATCGGCGACATTATCGGACCCGGTGGCAAGACCATTCGCTCCATTGTTGAAGAGACTGGTGCCAAGATAGACATCTCTGATGACGGCACCGTGTTGATTGCCTCGGTTGATGGCGACGCCGGCCGTCGGGCTATGGAACGTGTCCAGGAGTTGTCCCAGGAGGCCGAGCTGGGCAAAGTATACACCGGCACCGTGCGACGAGTGACCAACTTCGGGGCCTTTGTGGAAATCATTCCGGGGACCGATGGTCTGGTCCACATTTCCGAGCTGGATACCAAACGGATCGAGCGCGTCGAGGATGTCTGCAATGTTGGTGACACGCTTGAGGTCAAAGTGGTCAATATCGAAGATGACGGCAAAGTGCGCCTGAGCCGCCGTGTTTTGTTGCCGGGTGGCGACACTCCCGGTGAGGATCGGCGCCCGCCGCATCGGTCGGGAGGACGCCCGCCGGACCGCAGACGATAGCCATGAGCTTTACCAAAGGCAGTTCGGGCAGTTCGAGCTATCGCAAGACGACACTACCCAACGGACTGAGGGTCATCAGTGAACGAATCCCCTCGGTCCGTTCCATTTCGTTGGGGGTGTGGGTCGATGTCGGTGTCCGTCATGAGACAAGCGGTCTCAACGGCGTCAGCCACCTGATTGAGCACATGGTGTTCAAAGGGACCAGACGCCGTAACGCCCGACAAATCGCCGCCTCGCTGGAGTCGATCGGCGGCAATCTCAACGCCTTCACCTCGCGCGAGCAGACCTGTTACACGGCGCGCGTTCTGGACGAACACCTGGAGACGTCGGTCGATGTGTTGGCTGATCTGACCGGTAATGCCACTTTTACGCCGACCAACCTCAAGCGCGAGAAGCTGGTCATCTGCGAAGAGATTCGCGAAGCCGAGGAAAACCCTTCTGACCGTATTCACGATCTGTTTGCCGAGGTGTTCTGGGGCAAGCATCCCTTGGGGCAGCCTATCCTGGGATCGCTTCAAACTGTAAACGATATGCCACGAAGGTCGATACTGTCGTTTTTGAATCATCATTATCGGACGGAGTCGGTCGTCCTAGCGGCATCGGGATCGGTGTCGCATCAGAAGTTGGTGCGTCTGGCCAGGGAGAGGTTTCGATTTGAGGAAGGGTGCTCGGACGGGCTGTCGCCCGCGGCTTATCCGACGCAATCACACCTGGTGGCCAAAGCCAACGACACGGAGCAGATACACACTTGCATCGGTTTTCCCGGACTGGCCTACAACGATCCGGACCGCATCCCCTTGCTCTTGCTGACCATGCATCTTGGCAGCGGGATGTCCTCGGCCCTGTTTCAAGCAGTGCGCGAGACGTTCGGCCTGGCGTACACTATCTATTCCTTCCATGATTCTTTCAGGGACGCCGGCATATTCGGCACCTACTTCGCGACCGATCAGAAGAACCTGCCGCGGGCACTTGCTTTGACCATGAAAGAGCTACGCCGAGTGCGGACGCGGCACCTGAGTTCACAGCGTCTGGAGCAAGTTAAGAGGCAGTTCATGGGCCAATTGGTATTAGGTATGGAATCCACCGCCGCCAGGATGAGCCGTATGGCTCGTTGCGAATTGATGCTGGGCCGATACATCACCATGCGGCAGACGATGAACGCGATCGAAAGGACAACTGCGGACGATGTCAGGGACGTAGCTCAGCGAGTAATCGATGAGAAGCTCGTGGCCATCGCTACCCTGGGACCGGTCGACAAGAGCGTCCTGGAGAGTTCATTGTAGAGCTGTAGACTCCGTTCGAGGCCATCAAAAGGGACCGGATTCCATGACCAAGGTTCTGGCCTTTCACAAGCTGCTTCCCGGCCCCCGCCTAGATGCCACCAACTTCTCTCCTTTGAGATTTAGGCAAGTCCTTCGTTACTTGAAGGGCAGGGGTTGGCATTTTGTCCAGCCCGTCACCGGTGGGGAGGCAACTGACGACAGAGGAGTGGCTATAACCTTTGACGACGGCTACAGGCATCTGTCGCAGGTTCTACCGGCGATCATTGACGAGTTCGGGTTGCGACCGATGATCTTTGTCCCCACGGCCTGGATCGGAAAGTCCAACCAGTGGGACTTTTCTCATTTGGTATATCCTTGTTACCACCTAACACGGAGGGACATTGGCGAGCTGGCCTCGTGTGGTGCGCTGTTTGGCAGTCATGGCCACCAGCACGTAGCCTTGGATCGGTGCTCACGCGAACAGCTTCACAACGAGTTGGTCAGGTCGCGCCAGACTCTCCAGGACATAACGGGCGCCCCGGTGAACGCGATCTCCTACCCGTTTGGTCGCTGTGACCGGCGCGTCCTCGACGCTGCCGCATCGGCTGGTTATACGGACGGTTTCACCATGAATGCCCTCCCATCGCGCCTAAACTCACCTCTGGCCAGGCCACGAACGGCCGTTTACGCCTGGGACACCCTGCTCAGCGTGAAGTATAAGCTGTACGATGCCGGTCCTGCGCATCTCGAGCGGTTCAAATCACGCCTGGTCAAGCGCCTGGCCGGCGGCACCGTTCGGTGGCAGCATTGGCGCGGCCGCCAGCGGGCCTAGTGCCCGGCGGCCGGCCTATTAAGTCTTGCGCCGTTTGGACGATTGTGGTAATATTGCCGACTGAACCTGACCTGTGAGGGCAACAAACGATGGCAACCACCGACTCCTCATCCAAAATCGACTTCCGAGCCATTGAAGAAAAATGGCAACAGCGCTGGGAAGAATCCGATCTCTTCCGAGCGCCCGATGATCTTGATCCGGCCAACAAGTTCTACATGTTGGTGATGTTCATCTATCCGTCCGGTGACATACACATAGGCCATTTTCGCAATTACATAATCGGCGACGCCGTGGCCAGGCGCCAGATGATGATGGGTAAGAACGTATTGCATCCCTTCGGCTGGGATGCTTTCGGCCTGCCGGCCGAGAGGGCGGCCATTCAGCGCCACATTCACCCGCAACAATGGACCATGCAGAATATCGAAATCTCACGGCGCACCCTTCGACGCCTGGGAATTTCTTTTGATTGGTCCCGCGAAGTCACCTCCTGCCTGCCCGACTACTATCGATGGACCCAGTGGATCTTCATCCAGTTGTTCAAGAAAGGCTTGGCCTATCGCCAGCGCGGCTTTGTCAACTGGTGCCCGGAGGACAAAACAGTTCTGGCCAATGAACAGGTTGTCAACGGCAAATGCGAGCGGTGCGGCACCGAGGTAGTGAAAAAAGATCAGGTTCAGTGGTATTTCAAGATTACCGAATACGCCGACCAACTCGTTGACGATTTGGACAAACTGCCCGATTGGCCCGACAACGTCAAAACGATACAGAAAGAGTGGATCGGCCGTTCGCACGGAGCCGAGATTGACTTTACAATTGAGGATTCGGGGGAGAAGCTGCCCATTTTCACCACTCGTCCGGATACCATTTATGGCGTCACGTTTATGGCTATTGCTCCCGAGGCCGAGCTTATAGGACGACTGAACCTTGAAGAGCCGTATGCCTCACAAGTCGCCGCCTACCAAAAGAAAGCCATGCAGCGCACCGATATCGAGCGCTCCGCTGTCGGTGAAGATAAGGATGGCGTCTTCACAGGCAAATACGCCATCAACCCGTTTAACGGCGAGAGTGTGCAGCTTTGGGTGGCGGACTACGTCCTGGCCGGATACGGAACCGGGGCAGTAATGGCGGTCCCGGCTCATGACACGAGGGACTTCGCCTTTGCAAAAAAATACGACATCCCCATCAAGGTAGTCATCCGTCCTGATGACAAAACTATGCCTGCCGCGGACGAGTTGGAGGACGCCTTCACCGACTATGGGCCGATGGTCAACAGCGACATATTTGACGGCAAGTCCGGGTCGGAGGCAATTGACGCCGTCACGCAACATGCCGCGGATAAAGGATTTGGCCGCAGTACGGTGAACTATAAGTTGAAGGATTGGTCAGTCTCCAGGCAGCGCTATTGGGGTGCCCCGATCCCAATTATACATTGCCCGACGTGCGGCGCGGTGCCGGTCAACGACGGCGATCTTCCGGTGTTGTTGCCCGCGACGGAAAACTTCGTTCCCGAAGGACGATCCCCGCTGGCCGACGTACCGGAGTTTATGAAGGCCACTTGCCCGAGTTGTGGGGGAGAGGCTGAGCGCGATCCCGACACCATGGATACTTATGTCTGTTCATCGTGGTATTATCTTCGCTATCTTGACGCCAACAACCCGGACAAGCTTTTTGAACCTGAGCGCGCCAATGCCGGCTTGCCGATAGATCTATATGTCGGCGGTATCACGCACGCCACCGGTCACCTGATCTATTTTCGATTCTTTCACAAATTTCTGCGCGACCTCGGCTGGCTTGATACCGACGAGCCGGCCACCAAGCTTTTCAATCACGGTATGGTTAGTGATGCCAACGGTGAGGTGATGTCCAAATCCAAGGGCAACGTGGTGTCGCCTATTGAGGTTATGGAGAAGCATGGTGTTGATGTTGCCCGCCTGGCTATGTTTTTCACTGCGCCCAGTGAGAAAGAAGTCATGTGGAATGACAAAACCATGCTCGGCATCGAGAAGTTTGTCAACAACCGCTTGCTGCCGACGGCCCGCCAGTACCGCAGCGCCAAACCTGTGTTAAAGCATCACTTTAACGCGAGCGATCTGTCCGAGGTCGATCGCGGCCTGTATGTCAAGCTAAACCAGACTATCAAAAAGATCTCAGAAGATTCCGAGCGACTTCAGTTTAATACATGCATTGCCGCTCTGATGGAGCTGTTGCGCGACTACGCTAATGCCCAGGTCGAAAGCGATCAGCTTAACGATCACTTGATTACCACCGCAATCCAGCTGGCAGCGCCGATGGCGCCTCACATATGTGAAGAGCTATGGGAGACTATCGGTGGCGAGAGCTCCGTTTTCAAGTCCACCTGGCCCGAATATGATCGAAACGCTATCGTTGCTGATACCATCGAGATAGCTGTCCAGATCAACGGTAAGGTGCGCGGAGCAGTACTAGTTGCTCAGGAATCGGGCCAGGAACAGGTTGAACAGGCGGCTTTTGACCTGGAGAAGATTAAGGCCCATCTTGACGGTAAGAAGATCATTAAGAAGATATATGTTCCCGGGCGAATTCTGAATATCGTGGCCAAGTAGATTGGAGCGCATAACAAGGCTCACAGTTGTCGGTCTAATCGTAGGTTAACATAATATATATTATAGGACACCACCCGATTCGTGAAACTCTCCATCATTATACCGGTCTACAACGAACTCTCCACTATCGAAGAGCTCATCGCCGCTGTGATAGCTGCTCCGGTTGATGATAAGCAGATAATCGTTGTCGATGACTACTCTACCGACGGCACTCGGGCACTGATCGAGCAGAAGATCTCTCCCTTAGTTGATAAGGTCGTATATCAGCCCAAGAACATGGGCAAGGGGGCTGCCCTGCGGGCCGGATTCAAAGAGGCCACAGGCGACATTGTTCTGGTGCAGGATGCGGATTTGGAATACGATCCCAGGCAGTACCGGGAGCTCATCGAACCGATCGTCAGCGGCCGGGCCGATGTGGTCTATGGTTCACGTTTTGCCGGTGGCGGGCCTCATAGGGTTGTCTATTTTTGGCACTATGTCGGCAATCGCCTCCTGACTCTGCTCTCCAACATGTTTACCAACATAAACTTAACCGACATGGAAACCTGCTACAAGGTCTTCCGCCGAGAGATTATCCAGTCAATCGATATCAAAGAGAATCGGTTTGGGTTCGAACCTGAGATTACAGCCAAACTGGCCCGCATGAATGTGCGCATCTACGAAATCGGTATTACTTATTATGGGCGGACCTATTCCGAGGGAAAGAAAATCGGCTGGAAGGATGGCGTCAAAGCCATCTGGTGTATTCTCAAGTACAATCTCTGGGCCAGATAATCAACAGCTGCAACAGCCCACGCGGTCAGCCTGTACCACTCAGCGGCACTTCAAGTATCACTTCATCTCTATCTCCGTACCAGGCAAGCAGATTTAGGGTAGCGATTCTCGCTTCAATTGCCCAGGCTTCCCTTTTCAACTCCTCGACGACTTCCTGACACCTCCCGGCGTTGGTGAACTTCCCCAAAGTCACATGGGGATCAAACGGTTTTTTCAGAAAGCTCCGCGCCTGGGGAAGCTCGTCGTATAGGGCCGAATGGAGATTTGACAGCCGACGTGTTCCTTTATCCGGAACCAGGAAGACGTAATGAAAGGGGTCGATCGGTCCCCCCGCCTCGTGGACAATCTCGTTCAACAAGACCGTGAACGGCTCGAATCTAGCGGCGCACGATCTCGCCGCCTCGGACAGTCTATTCTCGAGATAGGCGGGCAGCTCGTATGCCAGCGTGACGTGAGGGCCAAGGAGACTTGCTTCATGAGAATTATGCTGACTCCGAAGATCGGACAGGCGGACAAGATCTGATTTGGAAAAGTCCGGGAAGCTCAGAATGAATAGTTTTGGGGCCGCGGCAGGCATGACCGCAACCTACAGCCAGCCGCGACGCTTCAGGTTGCGGCGTTGACTCTCGTAAGCCCGACGATCTCTCATGGCCTGGCGATACCACTCGGCGCTGGGACCAATGCTCTCTTTGAGAGTCATAGTCGGCCGGTAACCAAGGTATTTACGGGCCAGTGTCAGATCTCCGACGAATGACGAAATCTCGCCCACTCGCTTATCTCCGACGCAAATCTCGGACTTTGAACCGAGGTGCATCACAATCATCCTGGCCAGATCAAGCAACCTCTCCCCTTTTCCTCGGGACAGATTAAAAGTCATCCCGGCCACCCGGTCGAAACGATCCACTATCCTGACCAGACCGTCGACGCAATCGTCGATATAAGTGAAATCGAGTTTTTTCTCTCTGCCAAAGACGTTGATGGGCATGTTACGCAAAGCGTAATACAAAAACACCGGCACGACTCGCTCCGAGACATCGTAGCGGCCATAAACATTCGACAATCGGGCAACCACCGGCTTGATATCGTAGCATTCGGCATAAGCATGAATCAGCGCCTCGGCCGCGAACTTGGAAGCGGTGTAGGGTGCTTTGATTTTGGAGACATGGGTATCGAGCTCACGTCTTTTCACGTTTGGTTTGGATTCACCATATACCTCCCGCGACGACGAAAAGAGAACTTGCTTGACGCCACGCTGTCTGACGTATTCAAGAATATGGTGCACCATCAAGTAATTATCCAGAGCCAATTGCGGCTTGACGACCAGATCGTGAACACGGGCGTTGGCGGCCAGATGAATGATCATGTCCGGCTGCTGCCCAATGTTTGCTGCTCGCAGCGGCTTTCGCAGGTCCCATCGCTTGGTGCGCCGATCGATCTGGCAGTCCCACAGACAGGGGCGGATATCCACAGGGATGACCCGGTGCCCGTCGGCCATCAACTGTTTCACCAAGGCCGTCCCCACCGTGCCGGACGAACCGGTGACCATGATGTTCCGGCGACGAATCATATGCCGAACCTCCTAGACAAACTCAAAGCCTGCTTTTTCCCAGGAGCGCCGACTGAGAAGTCCGTAGCGATCGACGACAACCTTGCTCTTCATTATCGATGCGGCTTCGGACGCTTTCCAATTTTTGAAGCGACGGTGAGCGGTTCCAATAACCAGCGCCGACGCCCCGGACAGCACTTGGGCACGATCGCCGATAAGCGGCAGATTCCCCTGGGTTATCTTTTCGGCTCCGATCAAATATGGATCGTGAAGGCTCACTCGCGCGCCGCGGCGGCGCAACATCAGCGCCAGTCCCACGGCCGTGGAGCCGCGCACATCGTCGGATTCAGGTTTGAAGGCCACGCCCCAAAAGGCAATCCGTCTGCCACGTAAGTTGCCCAGGCGATCCTTAAGCGAGTCGACGACACCATCCAGAACCGACTGGTTGACGGCCAGCGCTGTACGAGCCGATTCAAAAGTGAATTTCTGTCCGAGTTCACCGGCGTTTATGAGATGGCAGTCTTTGGGCAGGCACGAACCGCCAAACCCTAATCCCGGCCTGAAATACTCCTGGCCGATACGGGGGTCGAGGCCGATCCCGCGACCGATAGCGGCCATGTCCAAATCATGCCTTCGGGCATACTCGGCGACCTCGTGGATGAAAGCCAGTCGATGCGACAGATACAAATTGGAACTCAGCTTGATGAGTTCAGCGGCTCGTGAGTCGACCGTGACGATCGGTATCCGGCGACCGTAGATACGGCGATAAAACGAAGTAACGCTGCGGCGAGTGCCGGCGGCATCGGCGCCGACCACTACCCGCCACGGCTTGGCCGTGTCCTCGAAAGCCAGTCCCTCCCGGAGAAACTCCGGACACACCGCCAACTCAAGCATTGCACCGGAGGGCGTTCGGCCAAGCTCTCCCGCAAACCACTGAGAGAAACCCAAAATGTTGGTCGATTTCAGGATTACCACGCCGCGCTGTCTGCGCTCGGAGTGACCGATCCACGATGCCATCCGCTCGAAGTCGTTCGTACGCATACTCCAATCGGCCGGATCGACCGAATCGATAGCGATGATTATCATGGGGGCGTTGACAAAAAGGTCCCGGCTCGGCCGAACGATAGTCAGCCTATTACGCTGCACCACAGAAGAGAATTTGGCAGCCAGCAGAGGCTCTCGGAAGTGCAGCCGACCATCGCTGAGGGACTCAACAGTGTAAGGGTTCTTCTCAGCGACGGTTACGCGGTATCCCAGGCCGGCCAAAAACGTCGCTGTGGCCAGCCCGACAAAACCGGCACCTACCACCAGTATGGGTTGTCTGGTCTGCATTGGTTGTGAATTTAAGCCCACATCGGGGATCTTACAACGGATAAATGTCAGAGACTGCGAAAGCCCCAATCCAGCAGCCGCCTCGCTTCCTTGAAGCGGAGCTTGTCACCGGGAACCCCAAGAACGACTAAGGTCAGCCTCTCCCCCTCTTTGTTTTTGACAAGCGAGGTTAGACAATAGTCAGCCGCCTGAGTATAACCGGTCTTGCCCGCCAGGACCCAGTACTTCGACCAGATGAGTCGGTTGGTGTTGGTCATCTGCAGTTTTTTTGACTTGGTGTTCAGCAGTCGCGCCGTATGCGATTTCTTGGCGCTGATCTTGGCAATCAATGGGTAGTCGTAGGCGTGCTGTATGATTTTGGCCACTTCGTGAGCGGTCGCGACGTTTCGCTGGTCCAAGCCGCTCGGTTCGACAAAGCCGGCGTGCTCAAGGCCCAGCTCGCGAGCTTTGGCGTTCATCAACTCGGCGAATTTGTCGATCGAACCGGCTGTGGCCCGCGCCAGCGACCGCGCAGCGCGATTGTCCGAACACATGAGACTGCTATGGAGCAAATCAAGCAAGGTCATTTTGGTTCCGACCGGGAGCCGCGAGCGCGACGACCGGCGCGCATCACTCTTGCTAATGGTCTGGGTCTGCTGCAGATCCGGACACTTGTCGATAACCACCATGGCCGTGACCAGCTTGGATATGGAAGCAATAGCGCGAACGCGATCAGCACCTTTTGAGTACAGTACCTCACCATTATCGTAGTTGACCAGAATGGCCGACTTCAAATTCAGGGACGGGCCCTTCTTGACAGATGAGAAATCGAACTCGGCGGTGGTCCGGGTCGCAGCCTCGACCGAGGACTCGTCGACGGAAACAAAATGCCCGCTCATGGCAACGATAAGAAGGGTCGCTGCCAGGATGGTCACGACTACATTGAATGATCTGTGTCCGATCACCTTGAGCATAGTGAACGCCTATCTCAATATCTAATCCATTTTATAATCTCAGGCAATGTTGCCCGCTTGCCGTACATCAGGATACCGACCCGGAAGATCTTGCCGGTCATCCAGATCATGCCCAACGTTACCGCCGACAAGATCAGCCAACTGAGCAGGGCTTCACCGATAATTCCCGAAAACAACGAGTATTCGGTTAAGGTCGGGGCTACAAAGGCTACCCTCATGACCATCATTGTAGGTGCCGTCAAGGGGACCATCGACAACACGCGAGCCAGGGTTGAAAAGGGATCCTGGACCACTGCAATCCCCACCATAAACGGAATGATCATCGATATCGAGAGCGGTGCGATGAAATTCTGCGCCTCTTTCTCAGATGTGACAATCGACCCTATCAGCGCAAAGAGAGTAGAATAGAATAGGTAGCCCATGACCAGGAAAAGGGTGAAGAAGACAACAATCACGGGATCAAAAACCATACGATCGATAGCCGGATCAACCTCCAACATCCCGCGCATCAAAAATAGACTTCCGCCGACCACGAACCATATCGCCACCTGGGTGAAGGTAGCCGCACCCAACCCGGCGATCTTGCCCAACATTAGCTGGAAAGGGCTCACAGAAGATACCAGCACTTCCATGATACGAGAGTTCTTCTCTTCAATGACCGTCCGCATGACCATCTGCCCATAGCTGATGATCATGCCAAACATGAGGCCGACAAAAATCAAGGCCGAAAAGTACTTCACGGCAAATGGGATCGATTCCCCCTTCGTATCTCGCAGCGGCAACTCGACCGACTCCGTTAGGGCAAGCACGGAATCAACGCTCAGATTGATGTCGGAGTCTCGCAAGCGAATGGCCGATATTTGATCCGACAGACGGCGCTCAAAACGATTGATAGTGCGAAAATTGTCAGAGTTGGTAACCAGGTATATATTGGAATCGGCCCACTGCGCCCCGGGCTTCAGAACCAGGAAATACTTGAGTTCCTTATTGTTGATCAATGCCCGCAGGGAGTCGTCAAGACACTTGAAGGCCTCGCTGTCGTCGACGCCGAGTTCGAAGATCTGATCCACACCGTAGTAGGGCGTCTGTTCATCCTCCAGCAAATACTCGTCGAGCGACTGGGCGAAGCCTGCCCCAATACCCTCGCCAGACTGGTCTATTACGGCCAGATGCTCGGTGGACGACGATTTCATGCGCGCCAGGAAAGTAGGCAATACTACGAAAAAACCCATCAGGGCGGGAGTCAGAACCAGACCGACGATGAAGGATTTCTTTTTGACCACTTGCGCATACTCGCGCTTGAACACGACCCAGAATTTAGACATGGTCGCCTCCTCCCGGCGTCTGTATAGCGTCGGCAGGCAGGCGGGCCATATCGATAAAGATATTATAGAGCGACGGCTCGACTACTTCGAAACGCCGCACTGCCACGCGGTCGGCAATGCTGCGAAGAACGTGGTTCGAGTCGACTCCGTCTTCGAGTTGCAGTTCAACGTAATTATTGAATTCGGTAACGTTCTTCACACCGGCGATGTCGGCCACAAATCCGGCGTCGCCCTCCAGATCGACCTGGATGGCATTCTTACCGAAGCGAGCCTTCACCTCGGCCATCTTGCCGTCGATAACCGAATGGCCGTTGTGAATCATGCATACGTAATCACAGAGCTTCTCCGCTTGCTCCATGACATGGGTGGAAAACAAGATCGTTTTGCCCGCCTCTTTCAGTTCCAGCAGGACGTTCTTGATCAGTTCTATATTGAGCGGATCCAAGCCGGAGAAAAGTTCATCCAGAATTATCAGGTCGGGGTCATGCAGTATGGTCGAAATGAACTGGAGCTTCTGCTGCATGCCTTTGGAAAGCTCCTCGACCTTGCGCTCCTTGTACTGTAGTAAATTCATCCGCTTCAGCCACTCGTCCATGTCCGAACGTAGGTTGTCGGAGGAACAGTCCTTGAGCTGCCCGAGATAGACAAGAATCTCACTCACGGTCATCTTTTTGTACAGACCCCGCTCCTCAGGCAGATAGCCGACGCGATTCACAAAATCGGCCGTACGCTCCTTGCCGTCAATAGTGATCCGACCTGAATCAGGCATAGTGATATTCATGATCATTCTGATGGTGGTCGTCTTCCCCGCCCCATTGGGACCGATAATCCCGTATATGCGCCCCTCGGGCACCTCGAGATTCAGTCCCTCGACTGCGATTTTCCCGTCATACGCCTTGCACACATTGTCCAGTAGTAGTCTCATTCCAAATCCTGTGATAATCTTCTTTGCAACCCTCGTCAAACAAAAACAACATGACCGCCAACTTAGCTTCTCATCATTTGTGCAAACTCCCCGGCGTTTTCGGCCGCCTGACCCAAGTGGCAATTGTTGAAATAAACATAGACGGATTTCACTTTCCGCCTGAGCTTATCCAGCTTGTCTTTCCACTGACTGAGTTCCTCCTCACTGTAGCGATAGTCGTATCGCAGAGCTCCCCCCTGCCACCAATGCTCGCTATTTCGCCCGTGCAAGCGGACGTAGCCGATATCGGTCGTTGCAAAACAATCCGGTTTGAGCAAGTGAGGCAAGGCCGGTTCGTCGACCGCCACGTAGCCGATCGCCAGGGCCCGGAGGCGGTCATACATGGTCCGATTCACCCAGGAATCGTGGCGAAACTCCACATAAAGCGGGTGCGGCTCGAGTGCCCTCCGGCAGAGTCCGAGGTAATCGAGGTGGTCGGGAGTGAACTTGAAGGAGTAGGGAAACTGGGCCAATAACCCGGCCAGCTTGCCGTGCTCAGCAATCGGCTTCAGACACTCCAGATACTTGCCGACATCGCTGTCCAGATCAGTGCGACGATGGGTCAGGCTCTGCGGGACTTTGACCATAAAATCAAACCCGGCCGGCGCTTTCTTGGCCATATTGGCCGTCACCGCCGGGTGAGGGATGCCATAGTATGTCGAATTGATCTCGACGGTACTAAAGAAGCCCACGTAGTGATCCAGCATCTTTCCCTTGTCGACCTTGTCCGGGTAGAAACGCCCTCGCCAATCATCAAAACTATACCCGGAGGTACCAACCCGCACCGGGGCCAGGTGAGCCTGCTTGACTTGGCTATCTTGGTTTTCTTGATCCATCGGCAATATTACTGGACTTACGTGGCAATATTCAATCAGGTTGCGACCAGGCAATAAGTTTCTTCATCGGTCGCGGTCTTTGTGATCGAGGTCTCGGGGCGGCTTGATCTGCTGAAATTTTGCCAGGCCGCATTTTGGGCAGACCCACTTGCGCTGCTTGTGGAAGCTGCGCTTCTGTTCCTTCATCGATGCCCGGCACCTGGTGCAGCGCATGACTGTCGTCCATATCAGTTGGTCAATTTGAGAAAATCGACAAACAGGAATTCAACGCGGCCAATGAAAGTCGACATGCGACTCATGACCGTATAGCCGAAAGTAGTGCCGAAAAAGAGCATCAAAAACCAAGTCCCAAGCTTGGCTGCCGATCCCAGAGGACCGACATGTTCGCGACTGAAATAGAAGTAGCACAGGGTGGATATCACTCCCACCAACACCACGATGCCGGCAATGTCCGGCATCCCTGATGAATCCAGCAGGGGAGTAATGGTAGCGCTTAACTGAATCAGAGTACGTTGCTCCAGCATGGCCGGAATGGCAACTCCGGCGCCCGACCCGATCATGAGTGCGATCGGTATCCGCGAGAGCTTCTCGGTGCGACGCGTGAAGCGACCAAACATCATCAACCCCAGGGCCAATAGAATCACAAGCCAGTACTTCCCGTCGCCAAAAAGCGGTGCGAATAGAAGATCGACCAGAGTCGTGTTCCAGGTGGTCACCAGCGTATAGCCGATCGACACCCCGATCAGAAGCGACTCGGCCATATGATAGACAGGGTTGTCCCGGTACAAGAACGACAGGATGGCCAGCGTCAAGAGACCGGCTATGATCGTACCCCAATCCATCTAACTCCTCCCCCCGGTCCGCCGTGACCGCCAGTATGCGATATTGCCGAGGATAATCAGAACGATCACATAAACATGGGCTGCTGACTGGGCCAGCATACCTCGCGCGCCACCTCCCCCACGGCCGATGAGGCGTTCGTACTGAGCCGCGCCACGCAGGCCGCCGATCATGGCCCTCATTTGACCTGAAGCGAGATAGGGATCATAGGTCGTTACCATGGCGGCCGTGACGCCCGCCAGAACGGTCAGATCATGCTGCGCGGCGCCGTATTCCATCCAATGAGTAGTCAGCGAACCATCGGCGATGGACAGCACCGCCGCCACGTCGTCGTAGGTGGCCACTCCGGCAAGCACGGGCAGGTCCTCATAACGATTGCTTAAGTAGTCCTGTGGGAACGTACGCTCAAACGATTCGGCCAGGGACAGAATTGCGGCGATATACTGCGGCCGAAAGCCCAGATAAGCATAGTCGCTGCCGTAAACCTTATTGTATTCCCCGGCGACCTGTTCCAAAAGACGATAGCCGATGGCGGTTCCCTCTGGATACAGGGCCATACCAATAATGTGCAGATCCTTGATGAAGGCATGACGCAACAACGCCAGAGCGATCGGCTCAATCTCCGGCAGCGCCGAAGCCTCATGGTCAAACGACACCAGCAGGATAGATCCGGGCGGAAGCTCGCCGATGAAGTTGAACATTCTCTCTGTTTGAGGCGAAGTGCCGGTAGCTATCCTCACTCCGGAAGCCATGGTGACACCGATAACCAAAAATAACCCCAGGAACACCCAGTGCCGGGTACGCCGGGAAACCGAAATGTGACTCTCAGCCATTTTTCCCTCCCAGCCAGGTGCGTTCGATACCGAGGATAACGCGCAGTGAAGTCGTGAGGGATCCCAGGCCGATGCCGATCAGAATCGCCCGCCGAGCCGACATGGCCGGGTAGTTGCGAATCCAGTCGGCCGTGTCGGGCAGCCAGGTGGCAAGCCATCCGCCTAGTTCCGTACGACTGAGCAGCGTCAGCAGGGCCGCCACCAGCAGGACCGTGGCGGGAATGGAGCGCGCCCGAAAGCCACGATAGGAAGCCGACGCCACAAAGAAGGCCAACAAAGCAAAAACCGTCGATTGCATCGGCGCCTGGACGTTCTCAAACATCCACATAAACGGGCTGTCGATCCTGGTGCCCCAAACCAGAGCCAGCAGCGGCATGCTTATCAACCCGGCCAATGAGACCAGGCGATAAGGGACGTCCTCTCCCCGGCCGACTTTCCTGACGCTTACTCGCACGAAGCTGAGGACACCCACCACGAGCGCAAAAGCAAAAATTATCTGCCACGACTCCAGTACATACTGACGGAACCACACCGCTGTCGGATGCACCAGGAAGTACTGCGCGAGCATAGTAGCGCCAAATACAAAGCAGATGACCAGGGCAACCGTCCGACTCATCACAAACCCCACTTGTCGATTTGGGGGTCAAGGCCGACCAGACCGGCAATTGTCACCCACAGCGAGGCCAAGATAATTATGCTGATTATGCCGACCTTGAGCCAGTCCTGCGCACGCACCGAGGCCAGGATGGACGGATCCTGGGAGAGATAACCGGAAGCTGCAAAGAGCTCCTCACCGATCAGAGTGTAATCACAGGCGACGATGAAGAAGGCCAGTTGTATGGTCGAATCGGTCCCGGCTATCTGAATCGCGCCGATGCTGTTGCCGGTCTCGGCCAGGATCAAGGACTCCGCCTCGAATGTTCCCAGCAGAAAGATCGAGGCCGGTTTCAAGCGGGTAATGAGTCCATCGACCGCCGCCGCGTAGCCGAACTGTGATGAGGTAACATACATGACGTCATCGGGCCGATACCGGTCGGCAAATCCAGAGCGGGCGTAACTCTCACTGATCACTTCCTGAGCGACGGCCTGAATGACCGGATCATGAGTCGGGTAGACTAGACGGCAGTCATATTGGGCCGTCTTCTCGGCGACCTGACCAAGGACGTTCATCGAAGCAATAGTTGTCGGCCTCTGGATGTCGCCGCCCCACCCGGGTGTGTAAAGCAGCGGCCGGGCCATCTCGGTAGCGCGACCGATAGCATCCTCGACCGCCTTCAGACCGGCAATTGTCCGCATCCGAAACTTATCACGCGTCGAGCGGTGAAAAGTCGTATAGAGAACAACCGCAATACAGACGGCGGCAGCCACGAAGGTCGGCCAGCGGCTGTCGTCAAACCAACTTGGGTCAGAGGCTATCAACAGTTGAAAGTGCATCGCCTCATGCTCCGCATGAAAGGACATCGCGGCAACTAAAACATTTTTTGATTGACCGGCAGGCGAGCAGCCTCTAACGTAGTCGGGCGTAGTCCGGTGATGCAACGCAGTAATAGGAGTTTCTTGTGCTGAAACAGATAGTGGTTTTGTCGATTGTGTTCGTTTGTCTTTGTGGGGCCGCATATGGCGAGACGGTACAATGGTGGCAGTTCTGGACCGATCCGGCCGTGAGGCCCACCCTTGACAGTCTTGTCGCGGAATTCGAAAAGGCCAATCCCGATATCGATGTCAAGCTGACCGACTTGACCTGGGCCAACGGTCACGAGAAGATTGTCATCGCCCTGAGCTCAGGCACCGGACCGGATATACTAGAGTTGGGCTCGGACTGGATTGCCCAATTCGCCGCCGAGGGACACCTGCAACCAATCGGCCAGGAGTCATTGGCCGATTCCAGCGAGTATATCGGGTGGAGTCTGGCCACCTACATGGACACCGTTTTCGCTCGCCCCTGGATTCTGGGCACGCGGGTGGTTTTTTTCAATCGGGAACTCTTGCTGCGCGCCGGTTACGACACCACTTTCGTCCCTGTCACCTGGGATCAACTGAAGGAAGCAGCCTACCGCATCGACAGCCTCGGTGCCGACATCTATGGCTGGGGCTCCAACACCGCCGAAAAACACCGCCTCTATAAGAAGTTTCTGCCGTTTTTCTGGTCCTACGGAGCGCAGATATTCTCAGACGACGGACGGTACTGTGTGTTGTCCTCCACCGCAGCTATCGACGCCCTGCGTTTCTACAAGGAGCTACATGATTCCTGTGGCTATGTCGGAACACAACGCAATATCGAAGACGCCTTTCTTGCGGGAAAGGTCGGCATCATTCTCTCCGGCGACTGGCTCTTGAAGCGGATTGAAAACGAGCAGCGCGACATCGATCTGGTAACCGGCCTGTTCCCGGGCCGCAATTATCCCGGTCGGTCATTTTATGGTGGTGAATACCTGGCTATCAATGCCGCCTCACAGAAGGCCGCAGCGGCCAACAAATTCATCGAGTTTCTAACATCGCCCGCCAACCAGGTGCGCTTCTGTAAAGCCAACCGCTCCGCCAATCCGTCCAGTAAGACCGCTCAAACCGATCCGTATTTTGTCGGAAATGTCCATCTGCAGACCTTCATCAAGCAGATCGCACTGGCCAACCATCCGCCGGTGGTTCCCGAATGGGTGAGTATCGAGGCGGCTATCGAGGAGGCTGTTGAGGATGCTCTTTATGGTTCCGGCCTGGTGGCCGAACCGCTTAGGATAGCACGCGGCAAAATCGCGGCTCTTCGTCAATGAGCCGACGTTTGCGGTTAGTGGCCATCGGCCTGGGTCTGCCCTGGATAATTACCCTTGCCTGCTTTTGGCTGTTGCCCCTGTTGTGGTCCTTTGTAATCAGCTTCACGGATCTGGAACTTCTCGCCGGTGACTTTTCGTGGATCGGCTGGCAAAACTACCGCGAACTTCTATCGGACTCTGATTTTCGAGCCGCCCTGAGTAACACTTTTGTTTTTGTCGGCGGGACCATTCCTGTAACCACAATACTGGCTCTGCTGCTGGCGCTGGTGGTCAACAAGCGCTTCAAGGGCAGGGGGCTGTTCCGTGCCGGTTATTTCATGCCGTCGGTGACCTCGATGGTGGTCATCGCCTTGATCTTCACCAATCTCTACCAACGGGGCGGCTATGTCGCGCTCCTGGCCGAGCTGGTGGGGCTGTCGGCGCCGGAATATGGTTTTTTGTTTGATCGCAGCACGGCTCTCTATTCGGTCATGGCCATGGATGTTTGGATGTCGGTCGGTTACTACATGCTCATATTTCTGGCCGGTCTGAAAGCTATTCCGGTGGAGCTGTACGAGGCCGCGTCACTCTCCGGAGCCGGCCGCTGGCGACAGTTCACCAGTATCACCCTGCCCCTTCTGCGCCCGACCACTGCTTTCATCCTGGTCATCAATTCAATCAAGTCGTTTCAGGTTTTTATCGAGATGTTTGTCATGACCAAGGGCAAATTCGAAACCCTGACGGCCGTTTACTTCATATATGAAACCGGTCTGCAGACCCAGTTCCGGTTTGGTTACGCATCAGCGGCGGCCTACTTGCTTTTCGCCATAATCGCCGTTTTTTCTGTGGTCCAACTCTATCTTATGCGACGCAGGCGGCCGCTATGGTAACCTCGCTATCCGGCTTGCGAAGCAGTCTGCACTATCTAGTCGCCTCGGCGATTCTGGCGGTAATGGTCTTCCCGCTGCTATGGATGTTTCGTGTTGCTTTCCTCCCACCGGGGGATATCTCCCTCGGCTCCATCTGGTCGCTACAATTCTCGATGACCGCTCTGAGGGACATGTTTGCCATCGGTCATATGTTTCGTTATCTGGTCAACTCGGCCCTGGTCGGGATTAGCGTCACGCTGGGCAATTTGTGTTTTTGCTTCATGACTGGCTATACGCTGGCTCGGTATCGCAATATCAGCAACCGAATTCTATTCGTTTCTGTCATCGTAGTCCTGATGATACCGGCGCATATTATCATTATTCCACTTTATGTGCTCCTGACGAAGATCGGCCTGTACGATTCTTATGCCGCTTTGATATTGCCATTTCTGGTCAATCCCATCGGGATTTTTCTGGTCAAGCAGTATGTGGAGTCGATTCCGACGTCAATGGAAGAGGCGGCCCGGATTGATGGCGCCGGTGAGATGCGGATCCTGTTCGGGGTTGTCATGCCGTTGTGCAAACCGGCCCTGGCTGTCCTGGCGATACAAGTGTTTTTTACCAACTGGAACTCATTTTTGTTTCCATTCATACTCACATCCAGCGAGGAACTGCGGACAATCCCGGTTGGACTGGCCATGCTTCAAGGTCACCAGGCCATTGATTGGCAACATCTCATGGCCGGCTCGGTGGTGGCCGTAGTGCCCATTTTGGTGGTCTTTCTGGTGCTGCAGAGGCAGATTGTGGCTGGTGTAACTGCCGGTGCCATAAAGCAATAACAGCGTTCGGTCACCTCCCTTCCGGGCAGGCAAGCACTCAAAAAACCCCTTTTTTCCTTGCTTTCGACTTTCGATATGTTAGTTTCCCGGCACGTGGTGAAAGAAAACTGCAAGCAGGAAAACAGGAGTGTGTTGATGCGTATTACGGTAGCATTGTTCGTCCTGATGGCCCTTTTGCTGATGGGTTGTGGGGCCAGCAAATCATATGTCGAAGAACAAATTCAAGCGTCCGAAAGTCGGGTCAATGCCCAGGTCGCGTCGCTGACAGACAGGACCGATGCCAACGCCGCCGAGGTGGCCAAGTTGCGCACTTTGGCAAGCGAACTATCAGATAAGACCGACATGGCCATTAACCAGGCCAAGGGTTTTGAGAATTACCAGGTGATCTGGTCCGGTGAGATTAACTTCGGCTTTGATAGCTGGGAGCTCAATGGTGCCGCTGAGCAGACCATGATGGACGCCGGCGGCAAGATGACGGAAGTGCCTGGCTCGATTATTGAGATTACCGGTCATGCCGATCGGACCGGCTCGGCCAACTACAACCTGATGCTGGGTGAGAAGCGCGCCGGAGCAGCCAAGCGCTTCCTGGCCGACCAGTATGGAATATCGCTGTACCGGATGTTCACCATGAGCTTTGGCGAAGGCAAACCGATTGCTCTTCCTGATGAGAAGAACGCCTCGTCAAGGAACCGTCGGGTGACTTTGAAGGTCTGGGGCCAGCTATAGCCGATTGATTCCGGCACAAATAGTAAGCGGCGGTATCGATTTGATGCCGCCGTTTTCTTTTGTAGTTCCGCCGGCCCTGCGCGCGGCCGCCCTTCAGGCCGACAGCGTCACGGGCCGATCAATGGCCCTGACCTTCTCACCCGTCTTCGAAATTAGCTTCCCCGTCCGGCTTCGGTTTTGATGAACTGACGGCCTGGGTTGGCTTGGCGGTCTTGGCCGCGAAAGGAGCCGTGCTTTGTCCGTCGACCATTGTAAGAACCCGTTGCGGGAAGGGGATTTCGATATTTTCCTGCCGGAAGCGACCGAGGATCTGTTCTCGTAGGGCCGCGGTTACCACAAATTGATCGGACACATCGGCCACATGACACCGTAAGGACACATTCAGACTGCTGTCGCCAAATTCCAATAGATACCAGCTGGGGGCGGGATCTTTTAGAACCAATTCATGCTTGGCGGCTTCGTCCAACATCACTGCCTTGACGTGATCCATATCGGAATGGTAGCCCACGCCGACATCCACGCGAACGCGCACCTGTGGAAAAGGGTAAGTAATATTGTGGATCGTGGATTTCATGAGATCGGCGTTGGGGACGATGATAAGGGTATTCTCGAAAGTCCAAAATTTGGTCGAGCGGATACCGATAGCATGGACAACGCACACCGTGCCGTCATCCAGCCGCACACGATCCCCTTTTCGAAACGGCCGATCGATCATGATCACGAAGCCACCAATCATGTTGGCAATGGTTTCCTGCGCCGCCAGGGCGATCGCCAGGGAACCGATACCCAACACGGCTATGAGGCCCTTTATGTCGACGTCGAAGTGTTCCAACACAATCAGCACGGCCAGGATGTAAACAATAACCTTCACGGCCCGTTCGGCCAGCGGCAGGAATTCGTCGTCGACTGTGGTTTCGGTCTTGCTGGCCACGTTTTCGCCGAACCAGCGCAAGACGGTGCTGGAAATCCGCACCAGCAAACTGGCCACGAGACCCACTGTGATCGTCCACAGAACGCCATCAACATAGCGGAAGGCGGTGAGTGCTGTTCCTGCAGCAACTCCCTCCAGGAGATTGAACAGGGCAAACGCACCCATCAGGTAAACCAGGAAGAAAGTATGCTTGCGGGTGGCCTTGAGCAACCTATCGTCGAGGTCGGTCTCGGTTTGACCGGCCAGCTGCTTGGCAAAAACGAAGACGAACGCCCTGACCACCCAGGCAGCCGCAAAGGTAAGCACCACGATAGAACACACCCCGACCACAGCCTGCAGGTTGGGACTGATCGGAAGTTTGGAGATTATCTCTTGCATAGAGCAGTCAATCTATTAAGAACTGTATCCCTGTTGTTTCGAATCGAGCACGCACCTTAATAGTGTCGGCGTAGGTTGCATAAGTCTCGGCGTACCGATATCGCCACACTTGACCGTAGTCTCGCAGGCCGTTGTTGTTGCTGTCGATGTAGCCCGAAAGAAGATAATCGCCGGCCGGTAGCTCGGCGCTGAAGCTGCCGTCGACCGCGACCGCACCATAGCTGACCTTACCATCCGGGCTACGTAAAGTCAACTGGACCGGATCGGCTCTGCGTTCCGGCAGCGCGACCTCGACCGTTCCCATGACCCAACCAAGCTTGTCCGGATCAGCCGTGGCGAATGAATAAGAGCGCAGAGTATCGCCCAGGAGGTTGCCGGCCAAGTCGGAAACCTCAAATTCGGCCATCTCCACGCGATAAGCCTGTCCCGGCAACAACTCTTGTGGAACCACTTCCAAGTGAAGGGCATCCGAACGCCATGAAGTCGTTGCCGCTACCTCGTCACTGTCTTGGCTAAGAACCTGCGTCACGTATTCCTGATTGATATTGACCGGCTCGGAGAAGGTCCAGGTCAGCAGCGTCTTATCAGCAGGCATGAGATTTCCATCATCGGGTTCAAAGGCTATCACCGTCGGCGGCGTTTGATCATCTTTGTCCCTAAACTTCATTGCTGAAAATACCAGCGGCGGACGATCGGCGACATATGTTACATGTACGTCGTAGAGGCCCGGCGGCAACTCTTGAAAGTAGACAGTGATCGACGACGCAACCGAATCGCCGATTTTCAGGAAGGTTGCAGCCTTGGCTGCAACCTCCGTAAGACCGCTGTCGGTTAGCCAGCAACGGGCCGGGTCTTGGGTCAGCCCCAGCAAGTCAACGCTGCGACTGAACCTTATCTGAATCAGCCCGTCGTCGGTCTGGCGGGCGCTGATTATTCCCGGTGTGGTGGTGTCCTGCTCTACCAAAGTACAGCGCAAATCATCCAAAGGAACCTTCCCGGCCACATTTAGGGGTCGATCCGGCACCGCATAAGCCTCGGTCAAAGTCGCGAAGCGCTCGTCTCGGTCGCCGTCCCTAAAAGCGATCAGGCGATACTCCAAAGCCGGAAGATGGTCCAGACGGAAGTAGCCGTCGTCAGCCGTTTCGGTGACATAGGCTGGATACAGGGAGTCGTATCCGTCGGTCGGGCCGTCCTCGTATAGTCCGACGGTCAGCCCCCGAGCGGGCTTGCCCTGCAAATCGTATATGTGTCCGGCAACCGTCCCCGAATCGATTGACGCTCCGCACGAAAAAGCGATGGTCAGGCCGCTGTCAACTCTATTACCCCGCAAATCGACGATTTGCGACCCGGCCGAAATCATATAGGTGCGGTCGGTCTCAAAGCTGTCGGCCAGGGCAATTATGACATGATCGGACTTCCACTTGATGTCCGGCTCTGTCTCGGGACGGGGTGAAACAAAAATCGCCTTGCCTGTTCGAGGCGGCAAGATCGGTTCTGAGAAATATAGCGTTATGCTGTTGCCGCGGGCGACACTGACCGCTCCATCGGCAGGTATCGATCCGAGCAGGAACGGCCCCTGCTTGTCTTCCGGCCCGCCAGGTGGCACGGCCACTTCGGCGCACCCTGAGAACAGCGCCAACAAAAGACAGGCTGACAATACCAGGTAAGTTTGAATGGCGCCGTTGCTGTCCGCCTTCAATCGCTTAACTTCTCCTTGATAGCTTCATTCTCAGGATCCTGGTCCAGCGCCTTCTGCCAGTAATGCCTGGCCGAGTCCGGATCGCCGGTCTCGCGAAAGGCATCCCCCAGATGATCGAGAATTGTAGGATCGTTGTCAAGCTCGGCGGCCTGGCGAAGGTAAATTAGCGCCTCGCCAAAATCGCCTTGCCGGTAACGGACCCAGCCGTAGCTGTCAAGGTAGGCGGGGTTGTTAGGGTCGAGGTCGACGGCTTGTTTGACAAGCGTCTCGGCATACTCCAACTGTGTCCCCCGATCGGCCAGCATGTATCCCAAGTAATTGAGCGCCGGCGCATATTGCGGGGCCAGTCGCAATAGTTGCTCAAAGGTCGACCTGGCCTGCGCCTCCAGATGGTTTTGCTCCTGGGCCGATCCCAGGGCCATAAGCAGACGTATCTGCCCGACCGAGTCGCTCACATTGGCCAGCCCCCTGCGGAGAATGGCGATCTCCTGATCGGAATCCTTCAGCATGCGATAAACATAGCCCAAGTCGATATAGCCCTCGGGCAAGGTGTCGGTCGCCGCTACCACCGCCTCGAAGGCCACCCTGGCCGTCTCATAGTCTTGTTGAGCGGCCGCAATACGACCCAGGTAATAGTGATTGCGAACGTCGTCCGGGTCTTTCACAACCAGGGCTGAAAAGATGGAATCAGCCACCGTCAGCGAATCGATTACATAATAGATCAATCCCAGACGTTTCTGTCCGGCCAGGTCGCCGGGGGCCATAGCCACCAGGCGTTGGGCATAGGGTAAGGCAACACCAAATGAATCGACGGCTATGTAGTGGGCCGACAGGACCCGATTCAGGACGATGTTGTCCGGATCCACTCGGTGTGCCGCGAGGAACATTTGAAGCGCCGAATCGGGCTGGTTCAGCATCCGGTAGACTTCGCCCAGATGGACGTAGGTCATCAAGTTCTCACGGCCGCTGTTAAGCGCCAGCGAGCTGTCGAAGGCCCGTTTGGCGGCTGAGACAAACCCCCGGTCCAATTCAATCTCACCCAGCTCCACCCACACACGGTAATCGTCCGGGGCCAAACGGGTCAGGTTCTCAAGCGCCCAGGCAGCCGAGTCAAGGACTCCCTCCTGTTGATACTCTACCGCCAGGAACGAATAGACCGAGGCGTCGGACGAATCCAGCCGGACCAATTTCAGGTACTCTCCCCGCGCTTCGGTAACCAAGCCGAGAGTCCGATAGGCTGCTGCCCTCAGGCGCAACACGTCGCCATCCTCGGGAGTTATCCCTCGCAGACTCTCGATCGCATCGGCATAACGGCGCGCCACGTACAGAACTCTGGCATAGGCATAGCGAACTTCGTAGGAATCGTCAAAATACTGCAGGGCGCGTCGATATGAATCGACGGCAGTGTTGAGGTCACCTACCGCCTCGGCCACGATGGCCGTATTGTAGTAGTAAAAGCCCTTCTGGCTGATGCGCTCTTCGGGACTGGCCAGCCGGGGGTTCTCCTGGGAAGACCGCGCCGTCGAATCCATTCTCTCCTGCCCTGCTACTACCGGCGCCAGCATAAACCCGGTTAGGATCACGGTCATATATCTCTGCAAAAAGCCAGTCAACAAATGCATAGTCTCTTTACCGATTAAGCGCCCTTACATCAGTTATTGCAATAACGCCGGTCTAACCCAGCAGTTTCAGAAATCGCCGCTTTCCGACCTTCAGCACCATTGGGCCCGTCAAAGCAAATTCAAACTCGGGGTCGCTAGTGCGCTCACCATCAAGTGATACCGCTCCCGCTGAAATAAGTTTCCGAGCCTCACCGTTAGATTTGGTCAGTTTGGTCTTTGTCAGCAGGTGGACCAGATAGATCTTGTCGGGGTCCAGACCAAGGTCGGCCAGTTCCGCGGCGCCGACTTCGGGCATGTCATCAGGTACCTGCTTCTGTTGAAACATACGATTGAACTCGGCATGAGCCTCGCTGCCGCTTCCGGCGGCATGGTACATATCGGCCAGGACTTCTCCCAACTCCGCCTTGACATCGCGGGGGTTGACCGAGGGGTCGGCCAAGCGCGCTTTAATCCGGTTCAAGTCGTCGGCGCCGACCTCGGTGGCCAGTTCAAAGTACTGGTATATAAGTTCATCAGGTATCGACATTGCTTTGCCAAACATATCCCGAGGTGATTCGTCGATGCCGATGTAGTTGTCCAGCGATTTGGACATCTTGCGCTCACCATCCAGTCCGACCAGCAAAGGCATGGTCAGGACCAATTGGGGACGTACGCCGTAGGCTTCTTGAATGGTGCGGCCGGCCAACAGGTTAAAGGTCTGCTCCGTGGCACCGATTTCGACGTCGGCTTTGATCGCCACCGAATCATAGCCCTGCATCAGCGGATAGAATAACTCGTGGATTGAGATCGGTGTCTCGGCCTTCATGCGTTTGGTAAAATCATCGCGCTCAAGCATCCTGGCGACGGTGAACTTGGTGGCCAGGTTCATAACCTCGGCAAACTCCATTTTCGTGAACCATTCGCCGTTATGCCGCACTTCGGTCAGGGACTTATCCAGAATCTTGAAAAATTGCTGCTGATAGGTCTCGGCATTGCGCATGATGTCGTCGTACAGCAGTTGCGGCCGGGTAGCCGACCGTCCCGACGGATCGCCTACCATGGCGGTATAGTCGCCAATGATCAGAACGATCTTGTGGCCCAACTGTTGAAACTGCTTGAGCTTCCGAATCCCCACGGTGTGGCCCAGATGAATGTCGGGCGAGGTGGGATCAAAACCCTGTTTGACCCGCAAAGGTTGGTTGTCCCGGATCGATTCCGCCAGGCGTATGGCGAATTCCCCCTGAGGCAGCATATCGACCGTGCCGCGCGAAATCACCCGTAGTTGTGCCTCGACTTCTTTGCGGAGGGCGGAATCGAGTTGATCTTGCTGCAAAAGTAACTCCCGATGTTAATGGTATCAGTATCGGCAGGCAGGCAGCGGCCAGCCATACCTGATACGCTCAATCTAAGTTGAACAATAATACCCTCCGCCCATATAAAAATCAAACGGATAGCGCAACCGGTTTTAGCTTGACTTAAATCGGGGCTAACGGGACCATTAGTTTCATGAATAAAACTGTCGACCAACGTGCCTTCAGACCGCACCGGTTTCGCTACAGCCTCATCGTCTTGGTAGTGCTTTTGCTGGTTCTGACCGGAATCTGCGCTCAGTACATCCGCAACATCTACCAAACCGGGCTTCCTTCGTTTGAGCAGCTGCACAACATCGAGCCGTCACTCAAAACCAAAGTCTATGATCGTAACGGCACGCTGCTCAAGGAATTCTACACCGAAAACCGCGTCTTGACACCTTACGCCGAGATGCCGCCGCATCTTATTGATCTGCTCTTAGCCTCCGAGGATCAGGAATTTTTCGATCACTGGGGCATCAATGTCCGCCGCCTGGCTATCGTAGCATTGACCAATGTTGTCAAATGGCGAAAGGCAGCCGGGGCATCGACGATAACGCAACAACTGGCCCGCATGTTGTTCTTGACGCGCGACAAGACCTTTGATCGCAAAATCAAAGAAGCCCTGACAGCCATCAAACTAGAGAGGACCTATTCCAAAGAAGAAATACTGGAGATGTACCTCAACCAGTACTACTTCTCTCGCGGGGCATACGGCCCGGCTGCGGCCGCTCAGCTCTTTTTCTCCAAGAAGGTCCAGGAGCTTGACGTCAACGATTGCGCCCTCCTGATCGGTCTGCTCAAAGGACCCAATGTCAATTCGCCGTTCAACAACCCGGACAAGGCGGTCCAGGCTCGCAACCGGGTTTTGTATTCCTATTATTCGTGGGGCCGGATTGATCGCGATACCTACGACTCCCTGAAAGCCGAACCGCTGGTGGTCAGTCCCCCTGTCGAGGAAATCGGTACCGCTCCGTACTTCACCGAGACAATCAGGCAGCACATCTACGACAAGTACGGAGAACAAGCGCTCTATTCGGGTGGACTCAAAGTCTTCACGACGCTTGATGTACGGCTCCAGATGGCGGCCGAGCAGGCCCTGTACAAGAAGGTCGACTCACTGCGCGCCCGTGTCGAGCGCAGCTACGATGCCGACAACAAGAACTACACTATGTACCAGCGCGACACCATCGACCAATACGGCGATTCAATTCGCGTGTACAAGCCGGTTCAGGGAGCCTTTGCAGCCATCGACAACGCTACCGGTGGCGTCCTGGCCATGATCGGCGGGCGCGACTTTGGCGAGTCGAAGTTCAACCGTGCCGTCCAATCGACGCTGCAACCGGGCTCAGCCTTCAAGCCTTTCGTCTACACCGCCTGTATTGACAACGGCTACCGTACAACTGAGATCATCGATGACAATCCGATCGTGCTCGAAATTCCCGGTGCCCCCGAGTGGCGGCCGCACAATTTTGACAGCAAATTCCGCGGCCCGATTACACTTCGCGAAGGCATCCAATTTTCACGCAACCTGGTCGCTATCAAACTGCTGCTCAAGATCCACCCCGAGCAGGCGATTTTTTATGCCAAACGGATGGGTATCAAAACCGAATTGGCACCGGTAGCCTCCCTGGCGGTTGGCGTCAGCGAGGTGCGCCTGATCGAGCTGGTCAATGCCTACACGGTCTTTCCCAATCAGGGGATTCTCATCCCCTACCACCTGGTCGACCGCATTGTCGACCGCTACGGGCGTGTCATCGAGGACAATTCCAACGTTGACAAGACTGAAGTTCTCTCGGCGCAAACGGCCTACATCATGGCCGACCTCATGCAATCGGTGGTCAAAGAGGGCACCGGACAGCGCTCGCGAGCGATGGGTTTTGTCAGGCCCGCCGGTGGCAAGACCGGCACCACCGACAATTTTTGCGACAACTGGTTCGTTGGATACACGCCACAGATCACCGCCGGCTGCTGGGTCGGGTTTGATGAGAAAACGTCGCTCGGTCGCAACCAGGATGGGGCCAAAAACGGCGTCCCGGTCTGGACCGAATTTATGATCGCCGCTCACGATTCGCTGCCGGTGGAGGACTTCGAAGAACCTGAGGGTATCGTGCGTTTGGATGTCTGCCTGGAGTCCGGCGAACTGGCTACGGATCGTTGCCCAAATGTCCGCAACGAAATCTTCACCGATGACAACTGTCCGACCGCAACCTGTCCCCTGCATCCCTCGACCGGCCTCTATATATCACGCGACACCCGTGACAGGATACCTCAGGACACCACCGATGAACGCGTGCACTTTTAGTCCGGGCTGTCGGAGGCTTGGTTCCTGACGCGGTATTCACTGTCGGGTACGGAAGATCGACCCAACAAGCCGTTTCCCGACCCAAAAATCCTGCTTGCGTATTGCCGGCTCGCAACATAGTTTCGGGGAGCCTGAAAGGGCCACCAATGGCTGCCGGAGTGGTGAAATTGGTAGACGCAGGGGACTCAAAATCCCCCGATGGCAACATCATGCCGGTTCGATTCCGGCCTCCGGCACCAACAAGTTGGTCTCATGGCGATCCACATGAAGCAGACCGGGGCGGGTTCTTCTGCACCGGGATCGCGGATCTCTTCTTGCCTAACTAGTCCAGCCCCTCCAAAAACCGCTCATATTTCACCTTACGGCCGTAAAATAGATCGTCGGCCCAAGTCGATACTTGTCGGGCGAAGGCTGAGCGTTTGATGCCCGCTTTGACTACGTTGTGCACGAACGTCGGAGGATGACTGAACGGGCACACCCGCATACACAATCCGCAATCGGTGCCGATAGCTCGCCAGTACTGAAGACAAGGCTCGACCTTGAGCGGCCATTTTTCAACTCCCCTCACCCACTCTCTGGGGCCGCTCGGAATCGACGTCGAAGGACAATTGGTCGCGCACTTCTTGCAGACCTCGCAAAACTCCTGCACGCCAAAGCAGACCGGATCGTCCGGCATTAACGGCAGATCGGTGGTCACCGCGCCCAGACGAACCCGAGCGCCATACTTGGGCGATATCAGATAGCCCATACGCGACAGTTCCCCCAGCCCGGCATCCTGGGCCACCGGTGGCAGCATGATCTGGTAATTGCTGCCTGCTATATGCGCTCGCGCCGAGTAGCCCCGGGCGCGGATCTCGCGGGCCAACCGGATCGAAATCTCGGCGCCATTCAGATATTGACGAGCGGTCTCCTCCGTGATGGCCAACTGCGGCGCTGCCGCGACACTATCGTAGGCCATCTCCAGGCTGAAGGCGATAACGTACGTGTGATTGTTGACGATCCGGCTCCCCCACTCCTCCGGCCCCCGCCCTACATAAGAGTAGACCCACCGTTGGTTTAAGCGGGCCACGCCGACCTCATCAGCACCAAGCTCCAGGCCCCGGCGTTTCGCCCAACTTGTATTCGACTCAGTCGATTGCAACTGCTTGCTTTCGGCCACCGAGCCGTCAACGTCACCGGTAAGGCTCTCTATCCGGCAAAACACCTGCTCTGTCTTTGGAGATCGGACATCATCATAATACCGACCGCCAGGCTTCAGCAGTTCCGGCAGACTGCGGGTGCGGTCGTCGATCTCTCTCAGTTCCGGGTGGAGAGCGTAGTAGATTTGGTATTTCTCACTGCCGGGCATATACTCCTCGCGCGCGAAGACGACATCACGCTCATCCACCCGCTCGCCCCCTTCCCTGATCCTCACGACAGTTCGCCGACCAATCGGCCCAAAGAACAACCCCGCTGAGACAGCAATCAGAACCGAAACGGTCGCCATCCAAGGAGTACGGGAGTCATCAAGCATCAAGCCGCCGACCAGCCAGGGGGTGGCCTGACCAACCAATAACAGGGTTGACAACACCGTCGCGCGAAGGTGCTTCTCTTTGATCGAACTCAGGGCAAACGTCAACAGGTACAGGCTCACTGCCGTACCGAAAAACCAGTAGATGATGTTGACAATGGTACTCATGGTATTCTCGCTAATGCGCTACAATAGGCTGTCGGCGGTACCGGCACAAGCTTGATTCCGCACACATCTGCTTGACTGGGGCAGTCGGGCGGGCTTAGTTGCCAGCATGAACGATCGCATCAATTCGAAACGCCCAGCCAAAGTCATCACTGCCTATCGTACTCCCTATCCCAAAGGCTTTCGAATTTCGCAAAATACTACGGTAACCCTGACCGACCGTGAGTGCGAATATCCCGGATGGATCTGGTGCCGGGTTATTGGCAACCATGCCGGCTGGATCCCCGAGTCGTATTTGCAGTCGACGACCGACGATCAGGCTATTCTTATCAGGGATTATGATTCGACCGAACTATCGGTCGACCAGGGTGCCGTGGTGAGCGTTCTGTGGATCGAGCGGCATTGGGCCTGGTGCCGAACTGCCGACAATGCCGAAGGTTGGCTCCCTATGAAGACCCTCGACATAGAAAACGAGTAGCTTACCGTGAGCAGTCCACAGCCCAGCCTCCCCCCTACTACTCCCGCGGAACTCAAGAAATTGGGCTGGGATCGCCTGGACATTATCCTCGTCACCGGCGACAGTTATATCGATAGCTCTTTTTTGGGCGCGGCCGTCATCGCCCGGGTATTGTTGTCGGCCGGTTATCGGGTGGGAGTAATTGCGCAACCCGACATCAATTCCGCGGACGATATCGTCCGGCTGGGGGAACCTCGCCTGTTTTGGGGGGTGAGTGGCGGGGCGATCGACTCCATGGTGGCGAACTACACCGCCATCGGCAAGAAACGGCGTAGCGATGACTACACGCCCGGCGGACGCAATACGAAACGGCCCGATCGGGCCGTCGTAGTCTACTCAAATCTGATAAGGCAGCATTTCAAGAGAACCGTTCCGATAGTCCTGGGCGGCCTGGAGGCCAGTCTCCGCCGGGTGGCCCACTATGATTTTTGGTCGAATAAGCTCCGTCGGTCGGTGCTGGTTGACGCCAAGGCGGATTTTTTGATCTACGGCATGGGCGAGGCAGCTGTCACGGCGCTGGCCGAGGCCATTTCAAACGACTCCGATCCGACATCCATTCGTGGCCTGTGCTATCTTGGCCGGGAGATCCCCAGGGACTTCCTGGAACTACCTTCTTATGCCGAGTGCGTTAAGAACAAGGCCACGTTCACCAGGATGTTTCACGACTTTTACCGTCACAGCGAGCCGGTCAACGCCCACGGTCTCGCCCAGTTGACGGACACCCGCTACTTGATCCAGAACCCGCCGGCGCAGTATCTCTCGCAGGCAGAACTGGACCGGGTCTACGAATTGCCCTATACCAATGCGCAACACCCCTATTACGAACGGCAAGGTCCGGTAAAGGCCCTCGAGACAATCCGCTTTTCGATCACGAGCCACCGCGGCTGCTACGGCGAATGCAACTTCTGCGCGATAGGCGTTCATCAGGGGCGCGACGTTCGCTGGCGTAGTCGTCAGTCAATACTACGAGAAGCCGGCAGCTTTTCCAGGCATCCCAAGTTCAAGGGCATCATAAACGACGTCGGTGGTCCGACGGCCAATATGTACGGTTTCGAGTGTGCCCGGCGCATCAAGAAGGGCACTTGTTCGGACAAACGCTGTCTGTATCCTCAGGTCTGCTCGGGTTTGAGAAGCAACCACTCTCACCAGATTGCGTTGCTACGAGAACTGCGCAGCCTCCCAGGAGTAAAACGCGTCTTTGTAGCTTCGGGACTCCGCCACGATATGATCGTCGCCGACCGCAGGCATGGACAGGCATACTTGAAAGAGCTCGTGAAGCATCATGTCTCCGGCCAACTCAAACTAGCTCCGGAGCACACCGAGCCGGAGGTCCTGCGGGCGATGGGCAAACCCGGCCTGGACCCTCTCATCCAATTCAAGAGTCGCTTCGACAGCCTGTCTCGGCAGGCCGGAAAGGGACTGCACCTCACTTACTATCTGATTGCGGCTCACCCCGGCTGTACCGAGGATCACACCGCTTTGATGAAAACGTCACTGAGCAAGAGACTGAAGATCAATCCGGAACAGGTCCAGATCTTCACTCCCTTGCCCTCGACCTATTCGGCCCTGATGTTTTATACCGGCCGGGATCCCTTTACCGGCAAGACGTTGTATGTTGCTCGAACCGCTGCCGAGCGCCAGCGCCAGAAAGACATGCTGACCGCCGGTCGCGCCGGACCCCAAAGACGCAAATGATGAGTGGCTATGACCAGAATTGCCGGACATCCACAGAAAAAACCCTTGTATCGACGTTGGCAGAACCTATTTTGTAGTGAAATTGAAGGTAATGCCGGAACGGCCCGGCTCAGTGATACGAGAGGTAGACTATGCGATTTCGCGTGACATCATTGTTGCCGCTGATGCTATTTCTTATCGGTGCTCTGGCCATGAGCCCTGCGGCAGCCGACGTACGCTTTGTGGACCTTGACGGCGATGGTTTCAATGACAACGCGCCCGACGGCGATGGTAACGGCATTCCCGATGAATTCGAAGCCGGTTATGTCGCCACGCCGGACGAAGGACCTACAACCGGCATCTTCGCCGGGCTGCAGACAGAGCCTGCCCCTGCCCTGGTCCTGCCGGAGACGAATTCCGAGGAGTTCGGTCGTTCCCGTTTTTGCGTCCGCTCCATCTGTGAAGAGCGAAGTGTTTTTGATGCCGATTTTGACAAGAGTCTTGGGATTTCGGTTTCCGCCGGTGGCGCCTGCGCCGGTGGTGTCTGTTTCTAATCTGCAGGAGACAAGTTGATGAAGTGGATTGTGACCCTCCTCGCCACACTGGTGGTCGTGGCCCCGGTGGCAACGGCCCTAGAAAATATGGACTTGGAACTTAATTTTTCCGGGGCTAAGACAAACAACCTGTTTAACGATGCCTCCGACACCAAGGATGTCTTCAGTAAGAACACAGCGACGGTGAAATTCTACCACCTGCCGTATTCGGAAGTACAGCTCAGGGGTGAGTACACCTACTACCGGGACATCGAAAGTATACGCTCCTATCTTCTAGGAGCACGCGCGACATGTATTCCCGTAACCGACACCGCCGGTATTTCCGTCTATCTAACAGTTGATTACCAATACACCGACTTCAAGAGCGATCTTTTGACATTCAACACGACCAAGGACTTGAAATTCATGGCTTCCGTGGGGTACCAGTTGTCCCCGGAGACTCATCTTCGAACGGGAACTCAGTATAAGGTCAAGAATTTCACGGAGTCAGGCGTAGACCCCAAAACCACGCTGTTGGTATTTGGGGGCGGCAACCACAACCTTGGTCGGGGATTTAGCCTGGATCTGGAGATGGGGTACCAAACGGGTAGTTTCACCTATGTTGACTCGTCCGACTTCCTGGATCCATGGTATGCCCTGGGGCGGGAAAAACGTCCGATTGCGCGCGATGCTGAATACGCCGACTCTGTGGCCACCGTGGGTAGTATTGGCTCGTTTTATATTTCGCCGCGCCTGTCATTCAATATTGGCGGTAAGACCGGGATGAAGCTGGGCTTCTCACATCGTTCCTGGCTAAACACGCCCGATGACGCCGGCGTGTACGGTTTCAGCGTAGCGGCGATATCGCCTTGGGCGACCGATTGGGAAGGCAACGCCGTAATCCTATCGGCCAAGACCTACCTGATTCCAAAACTGATCGTGAGCTCCGGCATCGGGTATTTTAACAAGACCTATCTGAATCACATTGAGGCCGTGGAATTTTACGTTTTTGACATTTTTGAGCAAGAATGGAAATGGACCGCGCCGGGCGTATCGTTTCCGTTTAGTATCAATGAGCGCAAAGACGAACAGATTCGTACCTTCTTATCGGTGAGCCGGCCATTCTCGAGCCGTTCAGGATGGTTTATCGAGCCCCAATTCCAGATAGAGTTCACCAACAACTCCTCAAGCACACCCCAACGTGACTACACTAACTATGGCACGGGATATATTGTGAGATCTGCCGGCGATGGCTCCTATGACTACACCAAGACCACTTTCACGTTTGGTGTAACTATCCGATTATAGGAAAACCATGAGTATGTTCAGGCCGGGCACCGCTGCCCGGCCTTTTTTGTGACCTCAGGAGGACAACGGGCGCCCGAGATAAGTCGTTGTGACGGCAACCATAACGAAGAGTTGCTTGACTTACTTGCTAAACTGACTATATTGAATGAGTTTGAGGAGTGAGTCCCGTAATACTGCCATGACTGTCCGCACAAACACATTTTGTTGCCATAGCTGCCGCTGTTGTTGTTCTATGGTAAGCTAGTTGTCCGTTAATCCCAGCTTGACTGGGTTTTTTTTATGCGTACGTGTCTCGGCCCGTCGAGTTGTATACTCCGTTGGGGCTACCCTCGCTGAGGTGGCGGTTTGAGTGCCGGCCTACTCTGTATTCTTTGACAAGACCAATTCAACTAACTTAAGACACCGGTGTTTTTCACCAAGGAGAGAGCCGAATGAGAGAGAAACGTCTAACGATGGTCGTCGTCGCTGCCGCTTTGGCCATCTTGTTGTCAGCGAGTCTGTTTGCTGATGACATCAGCAAATTGAAAGACCCTCAGCCTCTGGGCGAAGCACCTAACCAGGAGCTGAGCAGCCCGAAGGGTACATACACGGGCACCCTGCGCATGTATGTGGTGAAACCGACCTACCACTGGAATGACAACAGCGGCCAACCCTACGAATTCGGCTTCATGAACTTTTCCGAAGTCACGACCCTGAACATTCCTGAGGGCGGTTCCTATTATCATGAAGCAAACATCGGTGTGGCCGGAATGCTGGAGAGCAACGCCGCCGTGATCGGCGCCCTCTTTGATCCCACCCCACACTCGCAGAACGGCTGTCCGGGACAGGGTAGCTGCCCTTTCTGGGCCTACTACGGCGATGGTTGTGCGCTGGCTTACTGCGGAGAAGCCGCCACGCAGCCCACCGCGGACGGATACACGCACGCCGTCTTTGTGGAGGAAGGCACCACCACCTGGTGACCATCCTGCCCAGGCGCGCGTGCCGCGCTACACAACTTGTATGTCGCTGGAAATGAGCTGTTTTACTATACCGCTCTGGTGGTTGACAAAAACTCAGTCGCCGGCGATCGGGCCGATGAATTGGGTCTGGCCTACATCCCCACCGTCTACTCCGATGGCGGCCAATACGTCCATGTCGGTACTTCCCAGGCTACTATGCAGACCAACATCAGAAACAGCGGGCAGCGGACGTTGGCCGAAGATGTTGATCTGATCGTTGGCATGGATCACATCAACGCCTACAACTACGTGACTAGGGTTCGTGTCACCAATGGTATCCCGGTCAATATGACTCCGGATCTGCCACCGGCCCCGAGTGGTCCCGCCACCGGTTCCCCCAACGAACCGGTGACGATCGAGGTCAGCACCGGCGATGCCGACAACGATACGCTGTATTACAACTTCAATTGGGGTGACGGCTCCAAGGACGACACCTGGTACGGTCCCTATGGCGCCGGCGATTTGTGTTCGGTCGAACACACTTATCAGGCCAATGGCGACTACCCCATTACCGTGAGGGCTACCGACGTTTGGCAATATCAGACCGGTTGGTCAGACCCCTATACTCAGTCGATTGGTTGCTGCGTTGTGATGGGTGACATTGTCCCCAGTGGCGAAATCAACATCGAGGACCTGGTTTACCTGGTCAACTACATGTTCAACCAGGGCCCAGTGCCTGTTTGTTTGGATGCCGCTGATATTGACGGCAATGGCGAAGGTCCGAACATCGCTGACCTGGTTTACCTGGTCAATTATATGTTCAATCAGGGCCCGGACCCGGCCTCGTGTCAGTAGACCGATCCAGATTCTCTGACTTTTTTTTGGAGCCGCTGTTTCCATTCGGGAAGCAGCGGCTTTCTGTTGGACTGCCCATTTCGTGCTGGATTCAGATCGCCCGCCCCCACCGGTGTGGAACTCGGCGTGGCCGATATCTCTGGCGTAAGGGCCGACACTCGGCTACAGGCCTTGTCCCCCTGACATTTGAATCTTGACTAATTTGCGAATGAAGCTATATTAGAATCGACCAAAGGAATAGTCCGAAGATGAGCATATGAACTGCTACGATTTTACTCATTACCGTCATTGTTGCGGCTGTTGTCGTATTCCGGACTAGTGGTCTGTAGTCCCAGCCTGTCTGGGACATTTTTGTATGTGGTGCCGCGAGTTGAGCTTGACCCGGCGCCGAAAATGGATTTCTTTGACATAAGAAGACCACGATTCGTGGCTTTCGGCTTACTTTGACAACACAGTGTTTCGAATGTAGATATAGGTACTAACCACAGAGGAGACGTCCTGATGAAAAGACAACATCTCAAGACGGTCTGGCTGGCTGCATTTCTGATTTTGGCCTTGTCGGCGAGTGTTCTGGCTGACGACGTCAGTATTGTCAGAAAGGCTAGTCCGCTGGATCAACCACCGGACCAATCGCTCGACAGCCCCAAAGGGACGTACACGGGGACGCTGCGTATGTATGTCGTCAAGCCGACCTACCATTGGAACGGTGCCACTGGAATTCCGTATGAGAACGGCTTCATGAAGTTCTCGGAAGTCACGACCTTGAATATCCCCGACGGCGGCTCGTACTACCATGAGGTCACCACCAGTGTTACCGGTATGTACGATACCAACGCGGCCGTTATCGGCGTCCTGTTTGACCCGACACCTCATCAGGAAGACGCCTACCCGCCCAACCATTACTACTTCTGGGCTTATTACGGTGACGGCACCGCCATAGCCAACTGTGGCGAGGCTAATGCTCAGGAGGTCCCGGCGGGCTACACTCACAAAGTATTCATTGAAGAAGGCTCGGCCACGTGGTGAGGATACTGCCCCGCAACGCAGGCTGCGTTGATATCGATTCACCGTGCTGGTGTTTATCCGTTTGAATACTCTTCCCTGGTTGGCGACAAGAACTCAGTCGCTTATACCCGTTTGGATGTAGACTACAATTTTGCCGGTTACCCAAGCTGTTTCTGGGATGGTGGCTACGAAGTGTTGGTCGGTGGCTACTCCGACGAGTCCCAGTACACGTCACGCATAAGCAGTTGTGGTCACCGAGCTGTTGCTGAGCCGGTTGACCTGATCGTCGGCATGGAGCACATCAGTGGCTGGAACTTCAAGACCAGAGTCAGAGTTACTAATGGCGCTCCGGTCAATATGACGCCGGACGTGCCGAGCGCCCCCACCGGACCCGACATGGCTCTACCGGGCGTGGCGGCCACTATTGAGGCAACCACCACCGACGCCGATAACGACAGTGTCTATTACAAGTTCGATTGGGGTGACGGATCCAAGGACGACACCTGGTATGGTCCGTACGGTTCCGGCGACCTCTGCAGCGTCGAGCACACTTGGCAGACCAATGGCGATTTCGAAGTCATGGTCAAGGTCAAAGACGTATTTCATTACGAAACCGGCTGGTCGCAAGCCATGACTCAGACTGTCGGCTGCTGCGTCATGATGGGTGATATTGTTCCCAGTGGCGACATCAACATCGAAGATCTGGTTTACCTGGTCAACTACATGTTCAACCAGGGCCCGGTGCCTGATTGTTTGGATGCCGCTGATATTGACGGCAACGGTGAAGGTCCAAACATCGCTGACCTGGTTTACCTGGTCAATTATATGTTCAATCAGGGCCCGGACCCGGCTCCTTGTCAGTAGGATCATTTGCATTAGTACTTTTTGACCAAGGGTCGTCTCTTCTCGAAGGGGCGGCCTTTGGTTTTGGGTTAGCCGGAAGGCACTTAGACGCAGCCCATGCGTTGTGCCTTGACGTAAACGCAATCCAAGGTATATTGGTATAGAAAAGAACCAGACCCGTCTTGTTTGAGGTAAGGCCATGACAGCAAAACGTCACTTTAGATTATGCTCTCTTCTTGTTGTTATTCTTGTGCTTAACGTTGTCACCGCAGCGGCCGGAACCTATTACGGAAAACTGCGGGTTTATGTCGCTGAGCCTTTGTCCCGCTGGGATTATGATTCTGGAGAGGATATCCACAATGGATTCTTGGATTTTGCTATTGTTCAGAATTTGAGCATTGCCGATGCCAGCAGAGCCGAGTACACTACCAGCTGGGACGCCAGCGTCAATGGCTTTCCGAGCATTTCCGCTTCCAATCTGGAAATCATGGCTGCTGCCTTCAACCGAGATTCAGTCGATTCCGACGCCTATCCCCCGTACGGCTACTACTTTTGGGCACATTATGCCGACGCAGCGGCGGCCGCTAAACCCGGCCTTCCCGGGCAGAACGAGACCATCGCGGGCTTCACACATACTGTCTTTGTGGAAGAGGGCACGGCAACGTGGTGCACCTATTGCCCCTACGTGGCGGAAGATCTGCATAATCTCGCCGCCGACAACAGCTTATTGTTCGAATACGTAGCCATGGTGGCCGAGGTTCCAGACACCATGTGGGACGCCTATAATCGTATGAAGGGCGACTATAACGCCCCCGGCTGGCCCAGTGTTTTCTTAGATGGCGGTTACCGGCTCGGCGTAGGTGACATAGGCGAGAGCTTCTGGCGGACATTCATCGAACAGGCTGGAGCGCGGGTCGTTCCCGATATCGACCTGGTCGTGAAAGTCGATCACACCGGCAGTGACGTTTTTGACATCAAAGTGCGCCTGGGCAATGGTGTTCCGGCCAACGGCGCTATGGCGACGCCTAACGCACCGTCCGGTGATAACCAGGGATCATCCGGCATTCCGGTTCAGCTCCAAGCCACCCACACCGACGCCGAAGGCGACGACCTGATTTATCAGTTCGACTTTGGTGACAGCGAAACCTCGCCTTGGTCCGGTCCTCATAGCTCGGGCCAAGCCTGCGAAATCGAACACACCTACAACGCCGACGGGCTGTATCAAGTGACGGTGCGTGTAATGGATGAGTGGGGCGAAGAATCTTCCTGGTCGAGCGGCTTTGCGGTTGACATCGGCGGTAGCTGCTGCATGATCCGTGGTGATGTCAATCACGATGGAGAGCCCGGACCCGACATCGGAGACCTCGTCTGGCTGGTGAATTATATGTTCAATGGCGGGCCGCCCCCACCGTGTATGGAAGAAGCGAATATCAATGGTGAGGACGGGGAGAATCCTGACATTGGGGACCTAGTTTGGCTTGTGAACTACATGTTCAACGGTGGTCCACCTCCCGCCGGCTGTTAGGTTGTAGCCTGGGAGCATTCAGTCGCCCTACCTCGATCCGCTGACAAACAAAGAGCCGCGTACTGCGCGGCTCTTTTACTTGACGTCTCCGTCAAAGTGGATATATTGGGTACAGTATAGAAAGCTTCACGCGATCCAGCCACAAGGACGAGACATCATGACCAAAGGTATCAACCAGCGCTCCTGCTTTGCCACCGGCTACCTTGTAACCTGCCTCTTTCTGTTGATCAGTGCCGGTGACGCTCAAGCTCAGGCTGACTACTACGGAACGGTTAGAGTCTTTATCACCGAACCTGTTTCGCGTTTTGCCGACGGTTTGGGCAATCCGTATGAATTTGGGTTTTTGGACTTCGCCCTAGTCGAGGAGATTGAGGTCAAGGAATATGACTACTATGAGGCGACGGCCGATTGGAATGCTATCAGCGCCGGATTCAGTTCGGTTGTTCCCACCAACATTCAGGCCGTGGCGGTTGTGTTTAATGCCGAATTTGAAGTGCGTGATGCTTTCCCGGGGTACGGGTATTGGTTCAACGCCCATTTTGTTGATGCCGCCGCGCCTGCCCTGATTGGTGTTCCCGGAGACAATACGCCGCACGGAGGCTTGACCCACACCGTCTTCCTGGAATCGGCCGGCTCCAGCGGCTGAGGCACCTGCCCAACGGTGCGGTCGGCACTGGACAGTATCTATCTTTACAGCGGACTTCAGTTTTGCTACGTGACTCTGGTTGGTGATTCCAATCCCAAGGCCTATGATCGTCTGACCCTCGATTACAATTTCGGGCCGTATCCCAGCTGTTTTTATGGGGGGGGCTATGTCGTCGTCACCGGTCCCCCGCTGGACACAATGACACTGCGACAACCGATCCTGGACTGCGGCGAACGACCCGTGCCGCCACTGGGTTTAGTGGTCGCACTGGAGCATCTCGGGCAGGCCGACTATCGCGTCAGTCTGAGAGTGACCAATAACACTCCGGCCAATGTCCAACCCAACGCCGGCAGCGCTCCGAGCGGACCGATGGTCGGTCAGCCGGGCATCGCCTATGACTTTGAAGGACGCGTTTATGACCCTGAAGGCGACCGCTTGTTCCTGCAGTGGTCCTGGGGCGACGGCGACACCACGGATTGGCTGGGGCCGATCAGCTCGGGTCAGGTGCAACTGCAATCTCACACCTGGAACTCCGAGGCCACCTACCCGATCAGTATTCGCGCCAAGGACTTCTATGGTGAGATCGGAACCTGGTCGCCGGTTCACGAGGTAGTGGTTGCCACCTCATGCTGCCTCATACGAGGCGATATCGACGACAACGGTGTGGGTCCCGACATTGCTGACTTGGTGGCCCTGGTAAGCTACATGTTCCAGGGGGCGGTTGAGCCTGCCTGTCTGGATGCCGCCGACATCAACGGTGACGAAGTCGGTCCCGACATTGCTGATTTGGTGGCTCTGGTGGGCTACATGTTCCAGGGCGGCCCGGCGCCGACAGCCTGTCCTTGATCGTATCATCCAGAGGTGCCTCCCTGTGATGCCCCCGCTTTGGAGCGCAATATCCCCTGTGTGGCCGATCGAGTACAAACATTTCGCTTGCCTGCGGGTCCTCCTTCCGTAAATTCGGTCTGGCAACACGCCGTTAATCCTGAGCCGGAATATCATTCGCTCGGGATCAGGGGTCAGTATGCTTGGAGAGGTTTGACCATATGAGTTCCAATTTACGCTTTGACATAATTGATCACCCCCTCTCGTATCAGGGAGTTGATAGATCCGCTGACTTCAGCCCCGACCATATCCTGGAATTCAACCACCGCCATCATGCAGTCTTGCCCCGCTACGAACTGACGCTCGCCTCAGGCCGCATCCTGAGTCTGGACGATCACTTGAATGGTCGCTCCAACCTGGGTGCCTTTCGCAATCGTCAGTTGCGTGAATCGGCCGTCCTGGCGGCGGCCCTTCCGGCCATAGCCGTCGGCTTGCATGGCCGCGGAGCCTTAGCAAGACTGCCCAAGGAACAGCAGACGCCGTCTCGAGCTGAACAACTCAAGCGAGCCAACGATCGCACCGCCGCTCAGATCATGTCGGAGGTGCTGCAGAATACTACCGACAACCTCCCGCAGGGTGAAGAAGTCATTATCGAATCGACCATCACCGAGGGTGTTCGGATGAAGCCGGGCAAAGAGGCCGGAGGCAATCCGACCATCGCCGTAGGCGCCCTATTCGGCAAGGACATTCATCGTTCCCAATACGGCATGCCGATGTCTCCCAATGTGACCATGTTATCGATGGGCAGCGATGTAATCGACGGCACTACCAAGTCTGTGACCGGTCTCCACAGCAGCCTCACGGCACTGTTTTTGACCGAGTCGAATGTCAAACGCCACCTGCCGGATGTCTACGTCCAGGGCTGGGCGGCCAGTGCGGGCTTTGAGGATTTTAATCCCCGCGAGACTAATCTCACTCAGGCGGCCGAAATAATCGCCGGCGCTTACGGCTTGAGCGGGATCGATCAACTCAGCGCCTTTTTCCTCGATCGACCACGTCATTATCCGGCCATGGATGCCCTTAACTCCGCCGGCGTGGCCACCCCCTTCGATAAGGATGGTGATCTTTTCCCCTGCCTTATTCTGGGAGAAAACGACGTTCGCTTCCCCAACGGTCGCTGCTTGAACGCCATGATAGGTGAGATCGGCGGCTCGGCCGAGTGGGCGGTCGGGGTTCTGCCATTGGTCTGGCGCGGTGGCCACGCGCTGGGCATGCTGACCAGTCAATCAGCCCTGACACGCACTAACGTCAGCCCTGAGGAAAAATGGCAGGGTCGATTTCACTTCACCGAAGAAGAATTCATGCTCATCCAGGATGCTCGATTCGAACGGAAACCGTATTTCTCGATTCGAGACATTCTTGAGGAACCCTTTGCCGGCGGCGTCAGCGCCTTCGGAGCTATCACTGACAACGCATACCTACCGTTTATGAAGGGGGCCTCGGCCGACAAAGAAAACCGAACGGTATCGGTTTGGACCCTGGTCATCAATTCTATGGGTCTGATGGAGGCCTGGCAGCTCACCTTTGTCACCCAAAACAGCCTCGACGAATCGGCCGCGCTTCTGGCGTCCCCCAAGGATGGGCTGCTCGGTTTGCACGGCTCCGACCTCGAGAGAGCCATCGGTCAGATGCTGCAACAGAAGTTCACCAGGGAACGCTACCGCATCTTCTTTAACAATGAATACTACCCCGCTCTGATCCCGGTAAGCCGCCAAATGGTTGTTTTGCATCAAGCCCTGGAGGGACTCATCAGACGCGGCGCTCTAATCGATCATGACCGCGAAATAGTCGAAATTACGGAGCGCCTGGCTCCGGATTGGTTCGGTCCCCACGCCTACTGATGCTCGCCTGGCTGCCTGACTAACTGACTTGCAGCACAGCAAGATACGGCGTTTTCTCAATCGATTTCCGCAGGTGATAAACTCATTCTTATAGGATCCCCGCCCATCCTCGATTAGCCGGACCTGGTCAATTCACGGTGGGACTGAGCGATTCGTCGAATAACCAACAGAACCATCTCAGATCTGCCGAAATGATTGCAGCAAAAAGGGTTGCATAATACTGGATTAGCCGTATATTTCGTTCTATATAGGCTCTTTTTCCTGGGAAGTAATGACGGCTCGGATCAAGATGAAGCCATAACCGATATCATGAGAGCAGACGGAGCACCAATGACAACCTACCTTCTGAAATCGTTTCTAGCACTAGTCTTCGTGGGGATTATGGCCGGTCAAGTGGCGGCCGAATTAGCCACCGAGGCCGAGATGGACCTGGTCTGCAATAACTGGTTGTCGCTTGTCACTTGGGAAAAGTCCGAGTGGAATGGCGCCCGCAATCCGCAGATCTCCAACGTCCAGGATATGATTGTCAATGACACTCTTTTGGCCCGTGTCTATTCCATTGATCCGAACGGGTATGTTGTCGTGCCCACGTTGAAGGCCTTGGCTCCCGTCAAAGCCTCCTCTGAGGAGTACGACCTTGATGTCAACGACATGGGCGGCATGGCGGCCCTTTTGCGCGAAGTATTTACCGGCGCTAATGAGGCCTATGTGAAGTACTATGGCTCGCTGGAAGTGCCTCTGCCGAAGGCGGGCGATGTCCCGTTTGGCCAGGAATACCGTCAGCGATGGGACAGGTATACGCTCGGGCGTGAGGAGTTTGACGCCCTGCTGGCTCAGAAGGACCGAGATACACTGGTGGAAGTGGGTCCGCTGTTGACTGCCCACTGGCATCAGGGCGCGCCTTACAACAACTTCTGCCCCTGGGGTGACGGTGGACGCTGCGTGGTTGGCTGTGTGGCTACTGCCTCGGCCCAGATCATGGACTATCACGAATGGCCGCCGTATGGTGTCGCCTTCACCCGGCAATGGTGGAACGGTGACGAATCCTGCGGCGGCAGCACCAGTGGCATGTTTATCTCAAGGAATCTGGACAACAATTTTGATTGGGCGAACATCCCAGACTATGCCGGCACCAGCTCCCCCCAGGAGATTCAGGACGCGGTGGCGGAGTTCAATCACGAGGTCGGTGTGGCTTACCGTATGCAGTACGGTCGCTGCGGATCCGGCGCTTATGTTTTTGATGGTCTGGACGTATATCCCGAGCAGTTCCGTTACAAAGATGAGATCGTTCGGATAAATCGCCCCGGGCAAACTAAAGAGCAGTGGTTCGCAGCAGTGATTCAGGATATCGATGACGGCCTGCCGATCAACTATCGTATCACCGGCCACGCTATCGTGTGCGACGGCTACCGGGTGGTTGACGGCAATGATCAAATGCACTTCAACTACGGCTGGAACAGTTCCCATTCAACCTGGTACACGGTCGACTATTTGTATTGCCCCTGGGAGGGTTGCTCCAACGCCGATCAGATGATGTTGACACGCATCATTCCCGACAGAGATGCTTACTTCCTGGTTGATACCTTATACGGTGATGTTCCGCTGACCATCAATGTCTCCGGCATGTCGGCCCTAAATGTCAATAGCTGTGAGTTTGATTTTGGTGACGGCATCAAGGCCTTTACAACCTCCGCGGTGCATACCTATCTGGAACCAGGCAATTACTCCATCACCATGAGCCTGGAGACCGACGAAGGTCCCAAGACAATGGTCCGCGAGAAGGTGGTGGTGGCTATGGCCGATACAATGATAGCGCCTCACGTGTTCGTGGCGCCGGACTCGACCGCCTCGGCGGAAATATATATTCGTAATTCGGCCCCCCTGGACATGATAGAAATCCCAATCAATTTTGCGGGAGCCACCGGGTTGTACCTGGACTCGATCAGTGTCGAGGGGTGTCGCACCGATTACTTTGAGTCGGTTCAGATAGTCAACTTCTCCCCCAGTACACGGGCGACTATCCGTCTCCGGGCTTCCGAATTTTACACTTCGCCGCCGCTGGCGGCCGGTGCCGGTCCTGTCGCCCGCCTGTACTTCCGAGGTGGTTCCAATTGTGACGGCCAGTCGGTGCCGATTGACCTCAGCGGTTATTTGGGATACCATCCGACCTTTTCGTCAATCATGATGGACTATGAACCGGCTCTGGTCCCGGGTTCGCTGACCGGCCGTTCCTGCTGCGTCTATCGTCGCGGCAATGTCAATGGCGATCCTCAGGATCAGATTGACATCACCGACGTCCTTCATTTGGTAAACTTCATGTTCAACAACGGAGCGGAGCCCGGCTGTTGGCTGGAAGCGGACCTTGATGCCAGCACCGAAGTAGATATTGCGGACCTGATCTATTTGGTGAACTATATGTTTAACGGCGGTTTTCCGCCGCTATTGTGCCCTTGATATTCTTCTGGGTCGTGATGCCGATTGCGAGGTGTGACCCGCCGGCGATCGGACTCGGATACAGATTGATACCAGGTCGGCGCCATCGGTAGCATGATGGCGTCGTGCAAAAGCCAATCGCGAGACACATCATAGGAGCCGTCTCGAATGAAACGAGTTTACACTATCGCAAACATCCTGACGATAATTGCCGTCAGCGGTCTTTGCCTGATCCCATGCTCTGCCTCGGGGACAACGGCAACCGCCCTCGAGGCCCGACAGGTAGCCGCCAACTGGCTGCAATATAGCGCCGCCAAGGGCGAAACATGGAAGGGACAGGTCGCTGCCCAAATTGGCGTCACGGACATGCTCCTTGGGGATTCGGGCGAACTCCTGGCCTGGTGTTTCCAAGTCGACCCGGTCGGCTACATCATGGTCCCGTTGCTCAAGGAACTCCCGGCCATCAAGATGTACTCCTCCGCCTGCCATATCGACGTGAGCGACTCGGGCGGACCGGCACAGCTCTTGCGCGAGGTCCTCAGCGCCAGGCACGAAACCTACCGGACCCTTCACGGCAGTCTCGATCAGGTTCCGACCGATCCCGACCAGTATGCATCAAGTACCAGAACCTGGGAGTGGTTGGCCGTGAGCAGCGACCGATTTGTCCGAGGCTTGACCGACAAAGGCGCCACCACACGCCTCGAGGCCGGCCCCCTATTGACATCCTACTGGGATCAAGGCCCCCCCTACAATGCCTTCTGCCCTACCGGTGACGGCGGTCTCTGCGTCGTCGGTTGCGTGGCGACTTCTTTCGCACAGATTATGGCCTATCATCAGTGGCCGCTCGAAGGCGAAGGCTCACACACATACTACTGGAACGGCGACCAGTCCTGCGACGGAAGCTCCCCGGGCCAGAACTTGACCGCCGATTTTTCCGATCCCTATGACTGGAACAATATCGTCGACAACTGCTATTTCGGTTGTGAACCGGAAACGGTATTAGCCATCGCGGAACTGTGCTACGAAGTTGGGGTGGCGTTGCATATGAACTATGGCGTCTGCGCCTCGGGCGCCTGGCCGTCACGCATGCTGACCATGATGCCCCAGCATTTTGGCTATAAGCCGATAATGTCGGAGATTCATCGCAGCGACTACAGTCTGACCGGGTGGTACGCCCAGATTCAACAGCAAATCGACCAGGGTCTGCCTGCCGAGTATACCATTTACTCGCACTCTATCGTATGCGACGGCTATCGCATGGATGGCGACTTGAGGCAGTATCACATGAACTACGGCTGGGCCAACGGGAACAACTCCTGGTACACCCTCGACAGTCTGCATTGCCCCTGGGACGGTTGCGATCCGATGATTGAGGGGATGATCATAGACATGAAACCGGATCGCGATCTGGTCATGCAGTTCGGAAACACTATTGGCTTTGAACCGCTGCCTGTTCAGTTTACGGGATATTCGGAACTGGAGGTCGAGTCCTGGCAGTGGAGCTTTGGTGATGGTGAGACTTCCCCCGAACAATCTCCCCAGCACGAATACCTTGAGCCCGGTCAGTACGACGTTAGCCTGACGATTCAGACCACCAGCGGAACGCTCAGCGAGACCAAGAACGACCTCGTGGCCGTGCTGGCCGATTCACTCAAAGCGCCCCAGATCCAGGCGTCCCCTGGTGATACGGTACTGATGTTCATCGAGATGGTCAACACGCTTCCAATTTCGCAGATTCTCGTGCCTATCGAATATGGCGGCTCTCTGGAGCTTGCCTATGCTTCGTCCTCTCTGGATGGCTGCCGCACCGCGTCCAACTGGACGCAGGCGATGGTTCAATTTGATCCCGGGGGCAAGCGCCTTTGTGTTCGTTTGAATGCCGACGGTGCTGAGAATGCCTTGGTCAGTGGCGCCGGACCGGTACTCTGCCTGGGCTTCGTGGTTTCCGCTTCGGCCACAGAGGGACAGAGCACCACCATCATGACCGATGGTTATTTGACGCGCACCCCAACCGTGACTTCGGATCGCGGCGACTATATTTTGCGGGCTTTGCCGGGAGTGATATCAAATGGGACCGGCTGCTGCGCCGGAATACGCGGCAACATCGACGGCGACCCGGGTGAAACGATCGATATCGGAGATCTGGTCCACCTCGTCACCTATATGTTTCAAGGTGGGCCGCCTCCCGCCTGTGATGACGAAGCCAATATTAACGGCAGCGGCGAATTGGATATTGCCGATCTGGTCTACCTGGTAACCTACATGTTCTCCGGCGGACCCGCACCGGCATCGTGTCCATAAGATACCAGCTACTTGTGGATGGTGCGCAGGAAGTCCTCAACTTCAGGCACACCACCCTGGAAAATCAGATATCCGTTGTGAGGTTCGCGCTCCGTTGTTTCGCACGCAATCGGCGTCAGCATGATCCGTTTGACTTCTTCCAGATCATCGGTCTGCCCCAGCGCCCAGCCTAGTTTGACGTAGGCAACTTCCGGAAGCATGTTCTCGGTGGGGACAATCCCCTTCGCCATAAGATCACGACCGGTGTCGTAGACAAACATGTGGACATACCCCCACAGGGTTTGCACCGTCATGAAGATCGCTATGCCCTTGGCAATAGCACGCTCGATAGCCGGATAGAGTGGTTTGTTGACATGGCCCAGCCCGGTGCCGGCAATGACGATTCCCTTATAGCCACAGTCCACCAACGAATCGATAATGTCGGGCATCATATTCGGATAGTAATATACCAGGGCCACTTTTTCTTCAAAGACGGCGTTGATAGTGACTGATCGATCGGCCCGTCGACGTCTATAATCTTCATGCAAAGGGGTGATCTTATTGCGGTCGATCATGGCCAGCGGGATATCGCCGATGGTCCTGAAAGTTGAGCGATAAGACGAGTGCATCTTGCGCACGCGCGTGCCGCGGTGCAGCAGCCCGTATTCATCCGACGTCGGTCCAAACATGCACACCATCACTTCGGCAATGTCCGACTCAGCGGCCGCCTTGGCAGCATGCATCAGATTCAGAGCCGCATCGGACGATGGTCGATCACTGGAACGTTGCGATCCGACCAGCACAATCGGCACCGGTGAATCCTGAACCATGAAAGCCAGCGCGGCGGCCGTGTGGTGCATGGTGTCGGTGCCGTGTCCAACGACGATGCCGTCGATTCCCTTTTCGATTTCCTGCCCGATGGCCTGAGCCAACTTGATGTACTGCTGCGGTCCCATGTTCTCGCTGAAGACCGCAAACAGTTTCTCGGTGGAGAGGTTGCAGATATCGGCCAGCTCGGGCACGGCCCCGTATAATTCCCCCGGCGAGAAGGCCGGGATGACCGCCCCGGTGCGATAGTCCAGCCGCGAGGCGATGGTACCACCGGTCCCAAACAACTTGATATTCGGCGCCCCCGGTGTGATCGGGAATTCCTTCTCGGGTATCTTGTAGTGGGCCTCCTTGTAGCCGATTTCCACCATCGCCTTGATAGTGTCGACGGCGATCCCGACGTTATAGCCGGTGGCGATTTTCAGCACAATGTGAGCGTCGTCGTCATTTTCAGAGCGCGGCAGGATGATGCCCTCAAACTGCCCCCGGGAAGTATCGACCTGGGCCTGCCCCCAGACGCGGGTGTTGAACTTCTTCAAGGTCTCGAGAGCGCGGCCTTTGTATCCCTTAAACATATCAGACACGGTCCACCTCCGTGACCACCAGTTGACAAAGCTCCGCCAGATCAATGTTGCCCAGCGCCAACGGCCTCAGGCGGCCCATGATCCAGTTGATCCGCTTGTGAGGCTCGTCGGAGTTCTTGATGTGATCAAATTTCCGGTCCAGGTCGGGTATCAATCCGATTACCTCTCCAGGAGGCCGCCGAGTAAATCCGGCTGCCACCAGCACCGAATCCAGAACCATTTTCGGATGGGCCAACACCACCGGCAGCATCGGCGCGATAATCTCCAGGGTGAGTCCCTGATCGACTACATACCGACAAACATCACCGATGCGCTCATATGCAAAATCCTCTGAGCGCTCAATCTTGCCTTCGATGTTCTTCAGAGTATGACCCAGCAGCAGACACAAAAACCTGGGATCCAATTCGGTCGTCCGGTTGATATCTTCGACGAGGGGCAGCAGATCGCGTTTGAGCAGATAGGAATGAGTGTCCCCAGGGACACCCCAGGCCGCCAGTTGGCTCATACGCTCGGCAACGTCCAGACGCAAATGTCGGGCGATGGCCTCGATGCGCTCATTACCGATGGATATCGGTGCGGAATCGGTATCGGGATACATACGATCGGCACCCGGCAGGACCCTCTCAAAAAGGGTGGTTCCGTTGGGCATGGATTTTCTGGTTTCATTGGGCACCCCCTCCATGGCCAGACGGCAGCGCTCATCGATAACTTCGATGGCCATCTCGACATCGGCAGTATCACCCCAGACAACGACCTGGGCATCGTCGGGAGCGGCCCCAAGACTCTGTCGTATGGCCTGCCAGGCCGAGTCCTCAATAAGCAGCTGATTGGGTGAGGTCGAATCGGCCGAAGCCTGTTCATATGCCTCGGAGTGGACCAGGTTGGGGCGTTCCAGGCAGGCGATGACTTTGAGACGATCGCTCAACTCGTTGGCGAGCGACAGGCCGGGCTGAGTAAAATGCGACAAAAGCCCGCCAAAATGCGGCATATTGACCGCGACCACTCGCCGCCGCTCGGCGCCGGAGCTTCTGGCCGCAAGCCAAGCCGCGGTCGTTGGAAGAGCATCAAGCTCAATCGTCGATGTTCGCCATGCGTCGGCGCTACCGATCCGATCCTTCAAAATGTCCCGTATCACCAGCAACGACTTCTGGCGATAGGCTTCGGTGTGGGTGAGTTCGGGAATCCACTTGATATGCTGAACCCCCTTAATCTCTACCCGGGTGCCGCCGGTCACACTGACATTCACATCCTCGCGGGCGGCGCCGATACCGGTGCGCACTTTTCCCGACGCCCGGCTCAGATAACGGATATACTGGGCCGCCTCGGCACATTCATCAGGCGTCAGCATGTCGGGATATGTGACGGTCTCACAGAGCGGCATTCCCAAACGGTCGGTAGTGTAAACACGCTGATGGCCGACATCGGACACTTCACGACACGAGTCCTCTTCTATGCTCAATTGGATGATGCGGACCTTCTTGTTTCTAAGCGGGATCTCGCCTTCAATGCCGACGATGGCCGTGCGTTGGAATCCGGTCGGAATGGATCCGTCGAGATACTGCTTACGCGTAATATGCAACTCACCAACAACATTGGACTTGAGCATCAGGGCCAGCTCCAGCGCAATATCCAACGCCTCCCGATCAATCGGAAACGGAGGGGTGTCGTCGATGTCGTAGGTGCACGCCGTCTGGCGATTGATACGATAAACGATATTCTTCTTGGTCTTGAACTCCATCAGGGCGGTGCCGTCATACTCGCCCAGCTCGCTCAGAGTCGGCCGCATATGGCGAACCACTTCGGCCTGGTAATCATCGGGCTGGTGATATATTCCGGCGGGGCACCGGCAGAACAGCTTGCCTGAGGTCTTGAGTTGCTGATGGACCTCAAGTCCGCTCTTGAATCCAAGCTCCTCATAGGTTGCCCGCGTTGCCTGAAGACGAGGCACATAGCCCACTTGAGCGCGGGTTCTCTGGTAATTCGCTACTGCACTAAAAGCCGTTGCCATGCCGTTCCTCTGAGTAGTCCGGTTGTCCATATCGGAAAGATCAATGTCGACCGGGCGGCAAGGTAATCCAAAAGTGATTTATTTTCAAGCGAATATGGCCCCAACCGAGCATATCTCGGCCCTCAATCGAGTGCACTATTTGGACAGATCTTTGATTAACTCGAAGTCCCCGGATCGGTCTTGGTCTCTTTCGATTGACAAAACCAACAAAGGCGCTATCTTTAAGTTATAAATGGAGTTGGGCGTGTGCGGCCAGGTAATGCCGGCACGAACACCGACCACCCGGTTCTTCTTTGCGTGAAGATGAGGTACCTACCCTTGCGATTCTACACTCCCGCGCTTTTCATTGCGGCCTTGCTGATTCAAGGACTTTTGCCGAGTCAAGATTCCGGGCCTTGGTGCGCCGCGGCCGAAACTGAGTTAACTCATACCCTGACGTTCGATACGCAGGCCTTTGCTCTCAACTCCATTAGCGGCTATGCCTTCCTGGTGTCTCCGGACGGTGTATATCTGGACAACCTCGGCCAGCCCATGTTGCCGTGCCGTATTGTTCGCCTGGCGGTGCCGGACGGTTTTCGGGCGACTCAGGTTGAAATGGAGATCATCAGCTCCGAGCAGATACCCGGCAAATACCGGATCTACCCGGCGCAGCCACCGCAACGGACGGGCCTCTCCCCTGCGGTCGGTGCATTCATAGAGCCGGATCCGTCAACCTACGGATCAGATGAGGCTTTCCCGCCCTTGGCGGCACAACTGCTGCCGCCATGCGACCTGGCCGGTCAGGCGATGGCCGTAGTTCAAGTGTGCCCGTTCATCTACACACCATCGGCGAGCCGACTTGAAATGATGACGTCGGTTCGCGTAACTCTTTCCGGGGCCTACGACTACCAATGCGGCGATTACCTCTCGACAGTCATATCGGAATGGCAGGCCGATGAATATCGCCAAGTTGTTCGGAGTCTGGTGGTCAACCCTGAGGATGTCGAACTTGTCGCCGTAAGCGGGCAAGTGAAGTCCCGGCTGCCTGAGGCGGGGCCATACGAGCACGTCATAATCACCAGAAGCTATCTCAGCCAGCCCTGGCAGCCGCTGGCCGACTGGCACACCCGGAAGGGCGTGCATGACACTATCATTACTACCGAGGCTATATACGCCGCCTACTCAGGAGTCGACAACCAGGAGCGCATTCGGAATTTCCTCATTGATGCCCACGACACCTGGGGCGTGCAGTATGTTCTGCTGGGGGGCGAACATGCCGACGTGCCGTTCGCGAACCGATCTTACGATGGGGACCTGATTCCCAGTGATGCATATTACGCCGACTATGACGACGACTGGACGTATGAGTTGTATGTGGGTCGTGTGACGGCCAATAACGCCCAGCAGATAGGTCTCTTCATTGACAAGCTCTTCACTTACGAAATCGATCCTCCCCAGGAGGAATACGCTCTCGAGGTCTGCCTGCTGGGTATGGATCTGACGCTTGCCTCGGAACCTCCCAACTACATGGCAACACCGACGGAATACATGAAAATCGGCATTGACGTATCTTACATCCCCAATCGTTTCAGCGTCTTGCCCGTCTATGACAGCCAGACCTACGATCACTGGGCGGCTTTCAATCTTGCCTTGAACAACGGCGTGAACCTCGTCAACCACTCCGACCATAGCTCCAAGGCCGTCATGGGTACCGGCGATCTCAATCACGGCTCGTATTTTTATGTCTGGCAGATCGATGATATCGCCAATGACGGCCGCCTGAGCAACATCTTCTCGCTGGGCTGCCATGCCCTGGAAATGGACTACAACGACTGTATTGGCGAGCACTTTGTCATTTACCACGACAACAGAGGGGCCGTATCCTTCACCGGCAATACTCGCTCCGGCTGGTTTTATGTCGGGGACTACGGGGGACTATCCTGTCGCCTGGATATCAACTGGTGGCGCGCGATCTTCCAGCAAAACCAGTATCGCCTCGGCCAGGCACTGGCCTGGACCAAAAGCAACAGCCCCGCTACCAGCGCCTACAACTACTCTCAATGGACCCTCAATTTACTGGGCGAACCGGAGATGCCCTTGTGGACCGATGAAATCCTTTCGCTGAATGTTTCTCACAACGACACCCTGCCGGTAGTGTCATCTCAATTCACGGTGCACGTAACCGCCGCTCTCAACGCACCTCTACCGGCAGCCCGCGTTTGTTTGTGGAAGGGCGACGAAGTCTACGAACGGGCTCTGACCAACGTCCTCGGCGATGCTGCCTTTGATGTAGCGCCCGCGAGCCACGGCCAGATGCTGATTACTGTCACGCACCGGAACTACCTGCCCTACCGTGACAGCGCCGAAGTACGCGGCAACATTCCCCCGGTGGCCGCTATGGCTTACGAGCCGGCCTCGCCGACCAGACATGATACTGTCTCGGTCATATCCCAGGCCACCGACACCGACGGATCCATAGACTCATGCTTGTGGACCTTTGATGGCATGGTGGAGGCGGTGGGGGATACAGCCCGACATCTGTTCGACACCTATGGCTCGCATCTGGTTGGTCTGGTCGTGTATGATAACGGTGGCTTCGCGGACACTACCGTCGTATCTCTGGAAGTGATCCCCCGTTGTGGGGACATAAACGACGACGGTGCCGGGCCCGACATCACGGACCTCATCCATGTCGTCAACTATATGTTCAATTCGGGACCGCCTCCACCCATCGAAGCTTCGGCCGACTACAATTCATCCGGCTCGGTGGATATTGCTGATCTGGTCGCGATGGTGAACTTCATGTTCTCGGGCGGCGCCGCACTTGAGTGCACCTACTCGTTCTGAAGGCCGATTCATGCCCATGCCCAATGGCCGCGAAACCTGCCGCGAGATCGCGAAATCATGGCCAGGGCAATATCTGCGCCGGCGTTTCCGTTTGCAGCGGCCATCGAACGTCACTCCCGGCGCATAAACCAACACATCACAATACGCACGAAACATTCGCACTCGCAATCACTTAGACGACTTACGACAGAGACATAAACGACACCAGTCGGCCGGTCCCTTGCCGCCCAAACAGGATCACTCGGCGCCGTCGACCTCAACTGCCGGCGAATGCCGTTGCAAAAGAGTCAGAAATACCTATATTATAGTGGCGTACGCGACTCCGTTGCTGCCCGAGTACATCCCGTAAGTGCCTGATGTCCCTACGGTTCGTTCGGTGTCGAGGTCAAACGTCAGGCGGACCGGTTTTGATTGTCTAAGATACTCGCTGTAGAATACGATATAGTGGATATATAAATGAGTCACTGGCCAACTTAAGGTATTCGTTGAAGTGAGAGATACGGACCTTATAACCAATGACTTGGCCAACGAGGAGTCCAAGAATGAGTAGCAGGAGCCAGTCTAAGAAAACCCTGTGCCTGCTGACCGTGGCGCTGATAGCGGTATCGGTCGGTTCGATTACGGCCGAGGTCGCCACGCAATCGGAAGCAGCCTTGGTGGCGCAGAACTGGGCCACCCACATGGCCCAACAAGACCGGGCGTGGAACACCGCCGTTTCGCCAACGCTGGGCCCGATCAGCCAGATACAATCGGCTGGCCTGACAGTCGGCTATCATGTCAAAATTGAGCCGACCGGCTATGTCGTTGTGCCGATCCTGAAGGAGATGCCTCCGGTTTTCAATTTTTCCGATGAGTCCGAATTGGATCTGTCCCGGACTGTCGGCGCCGCGTCGCTGATACGCGACCTGCTGCATGAGCGCGCGGTTCAGTTCATCGATCGTTTTGGAAGCCTCGAAGTGCCCCAACCCACCGGCGAGGACAGGCTGTTTGAGACGGTCAATCGCGCCAACTGGGATGTGTTTGCCGTCACGGCCAAACAATTCGCCGACTCTCGCCAAACCGCCCAGGGTCGGTCCGAATCGGTCGGTCCCCTACTGACCAGCCGCTGGCATCAGGATTCCCCCTTCAACAATCTCTGCCCTCCCGGAACTCCGGTCGGATGTGTGGCGACGGCCGCGGCACAGATCATGAATTACTGGGAGTGGCCCGACGAGGGCGTCGGCAGCAGCGGTTACTGGTGGGACGGCGATGGCGGTCCCAGCCAATACCTCACGGCAGAGTACTGGGACAGCCACGACTGGGCCAATATCCCCGACTACTGCCCATACCCCGACTGCTCAACCGAGGTTCATGCTGTCAACCTGGCTGAGCTGAACTACGAAGTTGCCGTCGCGTTTGAGATGGACTTCGGAGCTGATGGCTCGGGAGTCTTCTGGAGCGACATTCTTGCCGTATGCATGCCGGCCATGGTCAACAATTTCCTATACCGGACCGGCTGGGACTCCGAGGGGCGCAACCAGGGCCATACGGCCGCCTCATGGTTTACCATGATCCGGGGCGAGATCGATGCCGGGCGACCCATGATGTACACTATTGAAGGCCACGCTTTTGTCTGCGATGGCTGGTTGATCGATGACAGCGAAATCAATTACTACCATCAGAACTACGGCTGGGACGATAGTCATAACGCGTGGTATGTCATTGACAATTTGTATTATCCGATCGGGGGATCATACTACAACGATAAGCTCATTCGCTTTATCGAGCCCGATTCGTCGGTATCGTTCACGGCCGATACGCGTCTGGGCTGGGTTCCCTTTGACTGCTACTTCGAGGGCAGTTCCGATCTGGCCGTTGATGCCTGGGATTGGGATTTTGGTGATGGCGGCAGCGCCACCACCGATACCGTAACACATCCGTATACAACTCCCGGGGTATATGACATTGCTCTGCAGGTAACCTCAGGGGCGCAGAACCACACCCGCACCAAAGAGAAGTACATAATCGTTCTGGCCGACACGTTGTATGGCGACTCGCTGCTGGTCTCGCCGACCGGCACTTCGGAAGTTACTATTTGCGGTACCAACAATCTCGAACTGTCAGAGTTGATCATTCCCGTCACGCTGGCCGGTGATCTTGACGTCAACGGCCCGACTATGGCCTGGTCTACTGCCGGTTGCCGCACGGCCGGGCTCGATTATCAACAGCAAACCAACTTCAACCCTATGGGCAAAGCGATGACTATCCGGCTGGCCAATACGGGTACATCGTCCGATCTGCCGGTCGGCACCGGCCCGGTTCTGAAGGTCTCATTCGAGCTTAATGGGCCGCCTGCCTTTGGTGATTCGACGGCCGTCGGGCTCGGCGGCTACGGCAGCAACGACCCGAGGTTCACCGGATCGCTGGCATCCTATGCGCCGATCGCAGTTGACGGCCTGATTCACTACAGCAGTTGCTGCCAGGGTATTCGCGGCAATATCGATGGGGACTCGCAGCAGGAAATCAACATCGCCGATTTGGTCTACCTGGTGAACTATATGTTCAACGGCGGACCAATCCCACCCTGCTGGAAGGAAGCCAATGTCAACGGAGACATATTTGAAGAGCTGAACATCGAAGACCTGGTTTACCTGGTCAACTACATGTTTAATGGCGGACCGAGCCCGGCCATGTGCTTCTGAGATCGATCTCCGACCAATTCAATTTGAGCGGGCTCTCCAATGAGGGCCCGCTTTTTTCTCTGCGCAAATCGCTTGACAGAATATCGCCCACACGGTATACTTTTGGTGTAAATCATTGGTCTTTGGTCACTCGTTACCGGGGACAGAATATCATGAGCAGAAGCTTTTTCACAATCATGGCTGCCGTCGTCGTATGCACCTTTGGATCGGTTTCCGCTTCAATCTCGTGCGGCGACTTCAACGGCAATGGCAACCAGGACGTGGCCGATCTGGTCTTCCTGGTGAACTACATGTTTAACGGTGGACCGCCGCCGCCCTACCCTCCCACATGCGACTGCAACGGCAGCGGCGTCATTGATATCGCCGATCTGGTGTGCTGGGTCCAGTGGATGTTTAACGGCGGTTGGCCACCCAGTTGCCCGTTTGTCGTTATTGGAGATCACAACGAATCATCCGGCGGCTGCCTGGACTCAGTTGCAGCCAGAGATGCCGCCCCCTCTTACGCCCTTGGCGACCCACCAAAAGGACAATTGCAGGTGGAGGTCATTGGGAACGATATTGTTGTACGCCACGTCGGCGCCAACTATCAGTGTTGCCTGGAGTATGGCGTCGAGTGGGTTCAGTCCGGTGTCATCCTTACCGGCTTTGAATACGACTCGGGGGAACTATGCGACTGCTACTGTGATTTTGACCTGACCTCGGTAGTGGAGTCCATGCCGCCAAGCGAGTACACGGTGGTGCTGATTGGTATCGAGGGCGACACTGTCGGAGTAGCGACGGCGACAATCCCGGCCGGCCAGCCGACGGTGATCGACTATGGCGACAGCGGCTGTTTGTTGCGCATGAGCACCGAGGTCCGCGCCAGTGTTGAATACACTTACGCCGGCGATACCCTATCGATGGTGCACTACGACGGCTATTTTAATTGTGGCGGCGTGATCGCTACGGAATGTGAATTGGTCGGCGACACCATCCGCTTCTTCGAATTCAATGTCTCTGACGAGTGGCAATATTGCATGTGCTACTTCGAGGTCTATGCGGTAGTGACCGGCATTGTGCCCGGGACTTATATTGCCGAAGTGTACACCCGCGACTATCCCGACGAACCGATCGTATTGGCCGATCGGCGGCAGATAGTCCTCGGCGATTGAAGTCGGTTCGGTTGCCTGTTCAAACAGTCCACGGCTGATCCAGAGAAGGGATCAGCCGTTTGCTTTGGAGTTAACTCGCGTCAGGTCTTCCCTATTCGAGCGGCAGCCGCAAGCGCCCGAAGGTGAGCGGATCATAATCAAGCGGCGTCAGCCACTCGGCCGAGGCACCCAGACGCTTTTGCTTGCGGCGGAAGTTGACACCCCAGTCCTTGGAAGTGCCGGCGGCGCCATTGAGTGTGGCAAAGGGGATTCGCATCTCCACTGTCCAGCCGTTATCGAAGATCGCCGTGGCTATCTCGTAGTCGCCATCAAACTCCAGATCAGTGGCGTATCCCCCGCCGACATAGACAATGCTTTGATCAAAGATTACCCCGCGGGGATTGACATATATCTGGAAGACACTGTCGCCGTCAAACTGAGGCGCCAGGAAATAACCGACGCAATCCTCACCATAAATAGCGCCGTCACGGTCCCTGACATTCGCTACTATCGAATCGGGTCGACTCTCAAAGCAGCGGGCCGCCAGGTAGAAATTCAGGCTGTCGGCCGCAAAATAGAATTCGGTCGAGTCAACTTCCGACGGTTGATAGTCACCGGTATAGAGCTCGGTGATGGGATCGATCCAAATCGACTCATCGAGCGCGCCATCAATGTCGGGTGCTGGAGTGGCGTGCTTGCACGTGACCGTGCGGCCGAGGCGAAGGTCGCGGGTTACTCTGATTTCTCGGCCCACTCGAAGTGGCGCAGTCAGAGAAACTGACGGCAGCGGGTAGAGTTCTCCGGAGCAGTCAGCCTGGAAAGACAGCAACTGCTGACCATCAGGAGCGACCGATACCGGCGCTGCCTCCGGTGCAATATGCCAACCCTCAGGTACCGTCCAGTACAGGGTGTCGGTCAAAGCCGAAGATGGACTAAAATTCCGTACGAGCACATCAACAGTGACAGCAGCGTTCGATCGGCCAATCAGATACGCCGGCGTCGGCTGCGTAAGGATCAGCCGTTCCATGGCCTGACTCAGGTGCAAATCCTCGGATGTCATATAGTCGGTCGGCAGCACAGAGCCCTTGCGGATCGGCGACAGCCAGACGCTGTCGCGGCTAACCGTGACCCAGGCGAACTGATATCCCAATCCACCGGCGTCAGGTCGCATGCCTCCCCCCGAACTGCCTATTGATGCATAAAGAACGCCATCGAATACCGACGAGAAATAGTCGTGAAAGTGCCCAGACATGACGGCGTCGACACCGGTCCGCACAAACAGGCTGTGCAGCCGGTGCGAGCGTCCGTAGGGCAGGACATTCACCCAGAACGGCTTGTGGCAGAAAATCAGTATCATCTCATTCGCGGGTCGGCTTTCCAGATCGGCCGCCAGCCACTGATACTGCTCATCCGGCAGAGATACTGCATCCCTTGCGCCGCCACCGGCGCTGTTGTTAAGGACCACAAAATGGGCGCCGCGATAATCGAACGAGTAGTAAGGCTCGCCGGCGTAGCGACGGTACATCGCCTCCATGGCTTGAGTGGTTATATCGTGGTTGCCCGGCGTGTAATGAATCGGCATCGGCAGGTCCCCGACGATCCTCATGTACTCGTCCCATTCGGAAATCATGACAGTGGTATCCTCGGTGTAACCCTCTATCATATCCCCCACGGTCATCACAAATTCCGGCCTCAGGCGGACTATCTCCTGCAGGACTTCACCGTATATTCCCTCGGTGTGACTGCCGGTGCGATCACCGATGACAACGAACTGAATGGGCACCTCGGTCGCGTCTGTGGACATGTCATCGGCCGCCCTCCCGAGCGCCGCCGTGACAAGTATCAGTATTGCGATTTGGCGCAGTGTTTTCATGCTGGGCTCCTGAATTGTGTAAGCTTTCTTCCCTTGACCCTGATTCAGCGCAACCGCTATCCCGGCAGGCCGGCGAAGCGGTCTTGTCCGATACGATAGCAAACCAGAACAGACCGCACAAGCACTTTGCCGCACCGGCATCGCGCAGACACCAATTATCCGGTTGTCCGTCATGCGAATAGTCACTATATTAGAAGTAACTTCGCGACTTTACCAAACAGAGCAGGAGTTATCTAATGAACAAAAGAATCAAAAGCCCGGCAGTGGCCGCCTTGATGCTGGTCTTGATCTGGCTGCCCTTTAGTACGGTCGGTCAGGATCTCGGAGCTGAGCCGATCTGGATCGGCGACACCGAATGGTCGACCGAGCATGTCGAGGTGGCCGACTTGAACGGGGACGAAATACCCGACGTCATCACCGGCGAATACAACAGCACTTACTACGGCTCGCCGGGTCACGTTTTTGCCTTTGACGGCAAAACGGGCGACACGCTTTGGCTCTACCCCATCAATGACGGCGCCCGTTCGATGACCATCGGCGACTTGAATGACGACGGCATCGCCGACGTGATCGTCGGCGCCGCATACAACGCCGGCGACACGCCTGACGGTTATGTCCACGCCATTGACGGCTCCACCGGCTTGGCTCTGTGGACTTTTTATGTCGGCGCCACAATCCAGACGGTCTGTGTCGGCAATTTCAACGGCGATGCGTACCTGGACGTCGCCGCCGGCACCTTTGACGACTACGTGTACGCCATCAACGGCCAGACCGGCAGCCAGCTCTGGCGTCGCCTGATCGGATCACTGTGGATCAACGCGGTCGACGCCGAGGATGTCAACGACGACGGCATCGAAGACGTCGCCTACGCCCACGAGTACCTGACCAACTTCACCAACCGGATCGGTGTCCTCAACGGCACCAACGGCAGTTTCCTGTGGGACGACACGGTGGCGTATGTCAATCTTGATGCCATGATCGCCGATGTCGACGGCGACGATACTCTCGAAGCTGTCTTTGCCGTGATCGACGGCTCCGATCAGGGCCACATCACGGTGCGCAACGCCCTGACCGGCGCCGAAGAATGGATCTACGATCTGGGGTCGATTAACCACACCAACGGCGAGCTTGGCCTTCACTGGTATGATATTGATAATGATTTGGACAATGACGTCGTGATCAGCAACAACCTCGGGTGGCGACGGATTATCGCTTTGGATGGGACCGGACCTTCCCTGATGTTCCAGTCGGACAGCCTCGACAGCTATCCTCGGGACCTGGCCTTTGGCGACGTAACCGATGACGGCAACCTCGAGATTGTGGCGGCAGCATTTGATCGAGTGCAGGTGGTCTCGGCGGTCGACGGCTCCAAGATCTGGTATTACGCTGTCGGCGGGTCCATTCGTGCCGTAGCCTGCGGCGATTTTGATGACGACAAGATCACGGACGTCGCCGCTGTAGGCAGCGCCGAGGCGTCCGGCACTCCGCCTAATCCGGCCAAGACCGTTTGGGCGCTTCGGACGGCGCGGTCCCCGCTTTGGTGGGAACACCAGTTTGGCCAGTATGGCAACGCCATCGCCATTGCCGATATCGACGGCGATGAATACATGGACGTGCTGGCGGTCGCCTCACTGGACGATTGGGTGTGGGCGCTACGGGGCGTCGAAGGGGACGATATCTGGCACTGGACCGGCACCGAGAACCTCTACGCGGTGACGGCCGGTGACTTCAATGGTGACGGCCAAATGGATGTCGCTGTAGGCGGCAATGACGATATGGTCACCGCGGTCGACGGTGCCAACGGTCTGATGATGTGGCAGTTCACTGATCCCGGCGATCAGATCTACCGCAAGTGCCTGGTCGCGGCCGACCTCAACGCCGATGACAATGTTGATGTCATTGCCGGCAGCGATGACGGCGACATCTACGCTATCGACGGCAGCTCCGGAACCAAAGCCACCACCCTGTGGGTGGCTCCCTACTCCGGCGGTCAGGCCGAAGAGGTCGAACTGGCTGACATGAACGGGACCGGCCCCATTGACATAGTAGCCGTAACCGGCGGCCGTCTAGTGGTGCTGGACGGAGCTAATGGTTCGGAGTTGTGGTACTACGACGTCGGCACGGCCAACGCCAGAGCCTGCGAGGTACTCGACGCCAACGACGACGGGGTATTGGACGTGGCGGTAGCCATCAGCTCCCCAGGACAGGTGGTTCTGATCGACGGCGTATCGCACACAACTCTGTGGGTCTTCCCTTGCTCTCCCAGCATAGACTACACGCTCTCCCACGCCCTTTGTGACGACGACAAAGCGGAGGATGTAATCATCGCCGGAAACTCAACGTCCAAAACGATTTATGCGGTCGACGGTATGACCGGCACAGCCCTTTGGACCCTGCCGACCGGATCCGAAGTTAACTGCGTGCTCGGCGGCGATATCAACGGTGACGGACAGGATGACGTCATGGCTGGAGGTGACGACAACATCGTCAGAGCCATCGACGGCATGACCGGCGAAGTGTTTTTCGAATATTCCACGGCCGGAGACGTCATGCAGCTGGCCCTCGGCGATGTCAGCGGCGACGGTGCCCTTAATCTGGCCTGCGTGACATTCGGTTCCGACGGCATAGTCTACGTCTTTAACTCCATGTACGAAGCTTCCTGCTGCGTGGGTTTCACCGGCAATATCGATGCCGACCCGGGCGACGAGATCAATATCGCCGATCTGGTTTATCTGGTTAACTACATGTTCAACGGCGGACCGGTGCCGGCCTGCTGGGACGAGGTTGATATTGACGGCAACGGGGCCGGGCCGGACATCGCCGATCTGGTCTATTTGGTCAACTACATGTTTAACAGCGGCCCGCTCCCGGCCGATTGTCCGTAGGCCGGATTTGGCAATAGTCAGATGAAACTCGGGCCGCCGCTGTTCATCAGCTGCGGCCCGCTTCGTGTTCGGAAGAGGCTGATTTGCCTCAAAACCCGCCAGTCAACGAGTTGATGTGCAATCAGATGGGAACAGTAGTTGCATGCCTCGGACAATTGTCGCTGTTGGCCAATGGTTTTTTGTATTGCTTGACGAAATCAGCCCATTTAATAGTAGCCTGATTGTGGATAATTTCGTATTTTTATAGATAGACCTTCTTCCTTTTGCAACCTGTTTGTTGCTATTGAGACACGCGTGAGAAAGCCAAAGAGAAATTCCAAATCCAGTTATCCATCGGAGGAGCCATGAAGTCCAAGTGTAATGCCGTGTTGGTCCCTGTTCTGCTGATCTGCCTGGGGTGGGCCGCGCCTGTGCTGGGCGGAGTCACCACGCAATATGAGTTCAATCAGCCTCAAATCGAGCAGGTTCTCCTCGGTGGTGAGCTTTTTGACCGGGTGGTCATGAAAGATGCCCCCAATTCGGCAAATACTGGTCAGCCGGCGCTGCCGGCCGTCGGTGCCCGTATTCTAATCCCGTATGGCGAGCAGGTCGAATCTATCGAGCTAGTTTGCGCTGAGCCCGTGTTTGTGGGGGGTGGCTTCTATATTGAGCCGCAGTCGGAGCCGGTACCGCTGTCTGAAATGACCAGCGCCGGCAACGCTGAACCGCCGGTGCCGGATGCTTTGATCTACAATTCCGATCAGCCTTTCCCGTCGGAGTCGTTCGAGAATATCGGCGTACAGCAGTTCCGCGGCTACCAGATCCTCATTCTGAAGATCCATCCGATGGTCTATCACCCCGCCTCTGGAGAGCTCTATTACTATCCTGAGGTGCAGGTGAATGTCAAGACGACAGCCGCTGCCAAAGAACCTGCTCTTTTCAGGGGATTGGCGGTTGATGAGCAACGAGTGGCCGGTAAGGTCGACAACCCGGAGGTGGTCTACTCATATGCAGCGGCGCCCAAGCGCGGCGGCAAGGCGTACGACATGCTGATCATCACCACGTCGGCTCTGGCGGCTTCGTTCCAGCCGCTGAAGGACTATCATGACACGACCGGTATCCTGACGGAGATCCATACCACCGACGAGATCGGCTCGACTGTCCCGGCCGATATCCGCGCCTATATTACCGATCGTTACCTCAATGACGGCATCGAGTGGGTCATCATCGGCGCCGATGACGACATCATCCCGGCCCGGGATCTGTATGTTTCGTCGGGCCCCGGCGGCTATGTCGAGTACAACATGCCGGCGGACATATTTTTCGGCTGCCTGGACGGCACCTTCAACAACGACGGTGACGGCTATTGGGGCGAACCCAACGACGGCGATGGCGGCGGCGACGTCGATCTGATACAGGAGGTCTGGGTGGGCCGGGCATGCGCCGGGAACACTACCGAAGCGGACCGTTTTGTATCCAAGACACTGTGGTATGTAGCCAGCCAGCACTCCCGCCCTGACCATGTTCTACTGGTCGGCGAGCACCTGGGTTTTGGTGGAGATTCCGAATATGCCGCTCAGACTCTGGACGAGTTGGCGGACAGCTCCAGTGCGCATGGTTATTCCACAATCGGTATCCCGTCCGATGCCTACACAATCGACCGCATGTATGAACGCGACTGGACCTGGCCCCAGAGTGCCCTTATCGACAGTATCAATGCCGGAATTCACATTCTCAATCACCTCGGACATGGCAGCGAAGATTACGCCATGAAACTCTATAACTCGGATGTGACCAGTGATTTAACTAACACCGATCAGCTTTTTGTGTATTCTCAGACCTGCCTGGCCGGCCACTTTGACGGTACCGAGTGCTGGGCGGAAACCATGAATATCAAGACCGATCACGGCGGCTGGGCGGTGATCATGAACGCCCGTTATGGTTTCGGCGAGTATAACAGCACCGACGGTCCCTCGCAGCGCTTCAACCGCGAGTTTCTGGACGCTGTCTTTTCACCCACTGAGGGCATGCCGGAGCTGGGCCGGGCCAACCAGGATTCCAAGGAAGACAATCTCTATCGCATCAACGAAGACTGCATGCGCTGGTGCACTTATGAATTGAACTTGTTCGGCGATCCTACCGTCGCCATCCAGGGAGTCACCGGCATTTCCTTCTCGTACCCCGGCGGCGTACCTGAAATGATCACTCCCGGCGAAGAAACGGTATTCGGCGTTGTCATCGCCGGCGCCGGTGATGGTGTCCCGGTTTCCGGAACCGGTCAACTTCATTATGCAATTGCCGGCGGCGACTTCGTGAGCGTTCCGATGGTCGAAACCGGGCCTAACGAGTACCAGGCCACCCTGCCGGCGGTCAACTGCGAGGAGTGGGTGGACTTCTATCTGAGTGCCGACGAACAAACCAACGGCACCATGTACGACCATATCATGTCGCCCTATCACGCCTTCCCGGTGACGACCGTCGACACCGCCTTCGCTGACGACTTTGAAACCAGTCAGGGTTGGACCTCTTCCGGCGGCTCCTGGGCGCGCGGCGTGCCTACCGGCGGCGGCGGTGAGTACGGCAATCCTGACCCCACCAGCGGCCATTCCGGCAGCAATGTCCTGGGTTACAACCTGAGCGGCGACTACACCAACAGTATGCCGGAATACCACATGACCAGCCCTGCCTTCGACTGCAGCGGCATGGGTGGTTTGGAACTGAGATTCTGGCGCTGGCTCGGTGTTGAGCAACCTATCTATGACCACGCCTATATACGCATTAGCACTAACGGTACGTCGTGGACGACGGTCTGGGAAAACGGCGGCACCATTTCCGACGGGTCCTGGACCGAGCAGATCTATGACATTTCAGCTTATGCCGACGGTCAGCCCACAGTATACCTTCGCTTTACCATGGGCACAACCGATGCCGGCTGGACCTATTGCGGCTGGAACATTGATGACCTCGCCGTCATCGGCTACGCCTGCGAGGAGCTGGGTCTGACTATTTCAACCGGCTCTCTCCCCGACTGGACCGTAGCGCAGGCATACTCGCAACCACTGGGCTGCGTTAACGAATATGGCGACGTCGTCTGGTCGGATCGTGACGGCGACCTTGTCGGAACCGGCCTTTCTTTGTCAACTGACGGGGTCATGTCAGGTACTCCGACAACCACGGGGGACATCAGCTTCGTCGCTCAGGTGACCGATGAGACGCCCGACACGGCCGAGAAGACGTTCACCTTTACCATCAATCCTGCGGTCAATGTCACGACCACAGTCCTTGCGGCCGGCACCCAGGGGGCGCCGTATTCCAAACAACTGGAAGCCTCCGGCGGAACCGGAACCATAGCGTGGACCGATCTCAGCAGCAATCTCGAAGGCGCGGGCTTGGTGCTGTCGGCCGATGGTGTGCTGTCGGGGACGCCGACCACATCGGGATCAATCTCATTCACCGTCGCCGCCACCGACGTCGCCGGATCTCAGGACCAGCAGCCCTTGACGGTCAACATCAACCCGGCAGTCGATATCACTACCACGAGTATGTCGGAGGCGATAGATGGTCAACCGTATTCGTGTCAGCTGACTGTCTACGGCGGCACCGGCACCATTAACTGGGCGGAAGTTGGCGATGGACTGAGTGGGACGGGCCTGTCCCTGGCCATCGGCGGACTGATCAGCGGCACTGCTAACGGTCTTCAGACCATTAGCTTCACGGTCTCAGCCACCGACCGTTTGGGCAGCACAGACCAGCAAGCTCTGACCATCGATGCGGTCGCCGCTTACGCCTGCGGTGACATCGATGGTGATGGCGATGGACCAGACATTGAGGACCTCACGTTCCTGGTCAACTACATGTTCAATCAGGGTCCGCCGCCTCCGGTCATGGCGGCCACCGATGTCGACGGCAATGACCTCGGACCGGACGTCGCCGATTTGGTTTACCTGGTCAGCTACATGTTCAGCGGCGGCCCGGATCTGGTATGCGACGGCGGTCCGGTCGCCTCCGGCAAGTTCCGGCAGGAAACCGGCAACATGCGGTAGCCTGCTGATCGAGAGCGGCACGATATTGTCGATGCGGCCGGGATTCAATTCCGGCCGCATTTGTTTTGTAACATAGTTCTTGCACCATTACGCACCGACCATTAGCTTATTGACAGCACGACCTGACATCATCAGATCCCACTTGCAAGGAGTTATCATGACGAAGATGATATTTTCCGCCTTTTTGTTTTGTACCATACTAGGCTCGTCCTCCTGGGCCGACTGCAAAGGTGGCGCGGGGCTGATCGAAACCATGCCGACCAAACTTGAGCTGAACCTGCCTGATCTTCTGGCCGGTGATTCATGCTCAATTCACAAACACTGGGAAAACGACACCATCCTTGGTTACTACTCAGACTATCACTATCTCGAGCAGACCGTTATCTATGTCGACCCTTCAAGCTGCGACGACCCTACCTATCCTTTTGAAATCACCGGGTTTACTTTCACGCTTCTGGATCCGCTCAATGCGTATGATCCGCGTACCTACAAGTGGCCGGTGTTGATCGATGTAGTTGTTTATGATGTCTTGTATGCCCCGGATAGCTGCTCCGGCCCCGGAGTCGAACTGTGCCGCATTCCATTGGTCGGCGATTCGGCCACCTTCGCATACCCCAACGCCGCTCGCGCCACTTTTCCGGACCCCTGCTGTGTTGACGGACCGTTCTATATCGGGATTCAATATACCGACCCCGACTCAACCTTGCCCTACCCGTCGGTCATGTTCGACACTGATTCCGATCCGGAGTTATGTGAGATATTCCAGGACTACTGCGGCGCATGGTGGGGGTGGTATGCGTTCTGGGCGGTCGGCAATGTTCCGGGATACCCCTTCTTTTATGTCCACGGCCAAGCTCTATCCGACAACTGCTGCGTGGATCTGGACGCCGACGGCGTCTGCGCCGCGGTAGACAATTGCCCGGACGACTTCAATCCGGATCAATCCGATATCGACAACGACGGCCTCGGGGATTTGTGTGATAACTGCCCCGATGGGTACAATCCGGACCAGGCCGATACCGACGGTGACGGCCATCCGGACGCCTGCGACAACTGCCCCGACGACTTCAATACCAGCCAGCTTGATGCCGATGGCGACGGCATTGGTGATGTCTGCGACGGCTGTCCCTTTGATGCCGCCAATGACACCGACAACGACGGCGTCTGTGGCGATGTCGACAATTGTCCACTGGTGGCCAATCCGGGGCAGGAAGATGCCGATGAGAACGGCGTCGGGGATGTTTGCGAAACCCAGGCCGGCTGCCTCGGCATGCGCGGGAATGTTAACGGCTACGTTGGTGACGCTATTGATATCAGTGATTTGGTCTATCTCGTGAACTACATGTTTAACGGCGGGCCACCACCGCCCATTTACGAAGAAGCCGATATCAATGGCGACGGTGGCATTGACATCGTTGACCTGGTTTACTTGGTCAACTACATGTTTAACGGCGGTCCCCAGCCCGCCCCGTGCCCATAAACTGAATATTATCTACAAAGCAAAAGGCGACTACCTGACTGAGGTGGTCGCCTTTTTGTTGGCTGTGTCAATCGGCTAGATATCGACGTTTGTGCCTATACCGGCCGCCACGGCTTGATCGTACACGAGCTTCGCCGTGGCCGCATCCTGAATGGCCAGACCGTTGGATTTGAACAAAGTGATATCGGAATTGCTCAACCTGACTTTGGTTTTACCCGTAACAACCTCACCCAGGTCAGCAATAATGTGATCCTTGGTCAGGTCGCCTTCGTTAATCGGAATCATGATATCACCCGCCTCGGCCAGACAGGCCTCGCGAGTGTCGGCGATGAACTTCGAACGGCGGACAATGGTCGTATCCAGCTCGCGCGCATTGGGGGTGTGACTGCCGATGCCGTTTATGTGGCATCCAGCCTTGACCAGCGCCCCGTCGAAGATCGGCGTTGCCGATGAGGTCGCGGTGCAAACGATGTCCGCCCCGGCGGCCTCTTCGGTCGAGGCGGCGATGGCAACTTCAAATCCCAGTTTTGCGGACATCTCTGAGGCAAAGGCCTGGGCGGCCGGTTCGGAAACATCAAATACGATAGCTTTGCTCAGCTTCCGCGCCACAGCCACGGCTTCCAGTTGCATCTTGGCCTGAACGCCGGCTCCAAAGATCGAAGCCACTTGACCGTCACCGGTCCGAGCCAGATATTTGGTCGCCACGCCACTGGCCGCGCCGGTGCGAACCGCCGTCAAGTACCCTCCGTCCATGATACACACTACGTCGCCGGTTTCAGGGTCCTGCACCAGGACTTTGCCTATAACGGTCGGCATGTTGTGCCGGGTGGGGTTGTTTTTGTAGACAGTAACCACCTTGCAGGCCAGGGCACCGATTCCCTTGAGATAGGCCGGCATGTAAAGCGATAAACCATCCGGTGACGTGATGGGAATCCTTAGCGGCAATACGGCCGTGCCGTTGGCCAGCTCGGCAAAAGCCTTCTCGACTACATCCATACAATCGGACATCTTCAAAACGCGGGCAACATCGTCACGAGATAACATCAGCGGCATATTCTTCCTCCTAATCTGTCAGGGCAGTATATGGATCATCGCCGACCACGGCAAGCTGATTCCTGGGCGAGCCACACGCTGAACTCTTGCGCCCCGGACAAAAAATGTTACCTTGGAGCCGAAAATATAATGGCAGTTGTGAGGATGGAGAACTACATGACATTAGCGCAACTTAAGAAGATGGCCCGAGAAAACCGGGTTGAGTTTGTCGACCTCAAAGTCGCCGATTTGCTCGGCCTCTGGCACCACATAACGATCCCGGTTAGTTCCTTGAATGCCGATCTTTTCAAGAACGGCGTAGGCGTGGACGGGTCATCCATGCCCGGCTTCTCCAAGATTGAACGCGGCGACATGATCCAGTTGCCCGATCCAAACACGGCCTTTATGGACCCGTTTTTTGATCGCCCTACGCTTTCGATGATCTGCGACATAATGGACGTGACCGATCAGGTGCGCCCCTATTCGCGCAACCCTCGCCGGGTCACCCGCGATGCCCAGACCTATCTAAGAAAAGTCAAGCCGGGACTTCATTCTATGATCGGTCCCGAATTCGAGTTTTATGTCTTCGACAAGGTCAACTTCTGGCAGGGACCGGACCACGCCTTCTATTACCTGGATTCGGTCGAGGCAGAATGGAACGCCGAACAGGACGACGAGAACCTCGGTTACAAGATCCCCTACAAGAAGGGCTATCATGTCGCCCCGCCCATGGACCGGACCATCAATCTGCGTAACGAGATATGTGCCATGCTGATGCAAATTGGGGTGTCCATCAAGTATCATCACCACGAAGTTGGTGGCGGCGGTCAGCACGAAATCGAAACCAATTTCACCCCGATGCTGCGCATGTCCGATCAGTCGATGATCATAAAGTACTTCGTGCGCAATCAATCCTTCCGCAAGAATCGTTCAGCCACCTTCATGCCCAAGCCACTGTTCAACGAACCAGGCTCAGGCTTGCATGTCCACCAGTACCTGGCCGACTCCAAGGGCTCGGTCTTCTACGAAAAGACCGGGCCGGCCGGCCTCTCCAAGATCGGCCGCTACTATGTCGGCGGAATCCTCAAGCATGTCAATTCGCTTTTGGCCTTCACCAATCCGTCGACCAACTCTTTCAAACGCCTGGTACCCGGCTTTGAAGCCCCCGTGGCCGCCACCTATTCGGTGGCCAACCGCACGGCCTGCATTCGCATCCCCGGCTACAACCGTGATCCTCGCATAACTCGCCTGGAATTCCGTCCGGGAGACGGCACTATGAACCCCTACCTGGGCTATGCGGCCATGCTCATGGCCGGCATCGACGGCATCAAAAACAAGATCGACCCGGGCCTTCCTCTGGACAAAAATCTGGACAAGCTGCCGCCCGACGATCTGGCCCAGATCCATCGCTTACCGACCTCCCTGACCAAAGCTCTCAACGCCCTGAAGGCAGACCATAGTTACCTTCTCGAGGGAGGCGTGTTTACCGAGGATCTGCTGCAAAAATGGGTTAGCCTAAAACATGAGGACATATCCGCAATCAGCATTCGCCCAACGCCTTACGAATTCCAATTATACTATGACATCTGATCGACCGGGCAGACGAATCAGCGATCAAACCTGCCGAGGAAGGCGCTACGGCAACCACCCGGCGCTGTCCAGGGCGCGATAGACAGCTTCGGCAATCAGGCGGTGTCCGGCGGCGGTGGGGTGACAGTGATCGATAAACAAGTGCTCCGCGGCCAACGGAGATTCCGAACTCTGCCCTAAGGCGGCCGGGCCGTCAACTGCCGCCACATCATAATCGGCCATCTCCTGCGCAACCAGAAGATAGGCTCGTTTGATCCGCAACGAAAGGAAGTCCGCTTGCAGGGCCGAATCCAGATACGCTAGCGCTCTGGTTGTGTCCGGGAAACTCGCCTGCAGATCACGGCCGGATTCGGTCAACCAAACGATGCCCCGATTGTAATGGAATACTGCACGAGCGGCATCGGAGAGCAGGGAATCAGCCGCCTGGCCGGTCGCTTCGACTAGTGAGATCGCCCTGGCCGACCAGTCCTCGGCACTCTGCAAGTCACCGGTTCTCCAATAGCTCACGGCCAGGTTGTTGGCCCAGACCGGCTGCTGTGGCTGTTTCTGGACCAGTTGGAGATACCGGGTCATAGCGGCAGCAGCCGGCAAGGTGTCGGTAAAGGCCGACCCGTACACGGTTCGCGTAAAGCGGTCACCGTCTCCGTAGCGGCGATAAATGTCTTCCCAGTCAAAACAGTATTCGACTTCGCGCCCCAGAATTTCGCGCAAGAGGCTGGGCAGGATTAGCTCGCCGTCGATGCCTGAGGTGCTTTGGAAGACTTTGAACTGCAGTCCGGCCGGCCACATCAGCGGCACGGCTGGTTTGACGACTACCAGGGGGCAGCCCAGATCGCGGCACTGCCCGGCAATGCGCTTAAGGTTCTGTCGAAAGCGCTTCGGACTGACGCGCTCACAGAATTGGCTTTGGGCTTCGGTCGTACGCCCGGTGGCGTCGCTCTCCCCCGCCGTCAGCAAGGCCCGCATGACCCGGTAAATCGCGAACCCACCAAGCCACCGACGAACGCCGGTCAGTCTCTGAGATGCCATGAGGGCGCTGTCACTAGTAGCGCCGGAAATCGAAGCATCGTTGTTACCGACATACACAATGACCAAGTCCGGATCCAGCGCAGCCGCCTTCAGTTCACAAAGCCGCGCCACCTGTTCGCTACTGTAACCGGTGACGGAAGCGTTGATCAATTCTACCGCTTGGCCGCAGTGCGCATCCTTTCGGAGTAGCTCGGCCAGAACCGGTCCAAAACTCAGCTCGTGCGATGGCAGCCCCAGGCCCACTGGTGAAGAATCACCCAGCAGTAAGATCCGGAACACGGAATCACCGGGGGCATCGATCAATTCCGGGCCAATGAATCCGCGGGAATTGGTGACGACATAGTCTGACTTCAAGTTTGGTCTGAATCGCCACAGAAGATCGGGGTCGGGTCTGTGCCATTCAAAGAGATCGCGGAAGAACTTAGTCTGCCAACCGGGGGCGTTGCCGGTTGAAGCTCCTTCACCTGATGGTGCCTCCAGCCGGCGCGCGGTCACTTCCAGTACAGCCAGCGCGGCCACGAATATCAGTGCCGTATAAATCAGCTTGCGAAACATAGAGCCCCTTCCATTGGAAGCCAATCTATAGCTCCCAAGGGTCCATGTCAAATATGCTCGCCGGACTTACGCCAGGTCGATGCCGGCACGACAGGTCGACGATCCCGAGGACAGCCCCCTCGGTTGCCCAAGAATGTTGGTAGGATGGTAATAATCCCCGAGCGAACAAAACGGACCCCTTGCGCCCGTCTGACAATCAGCGACGCCGGTCAGGATTGCCCGCACCTGGGAATATCAGCCGCGACCGCCAAGATGGGCTGCGGCTGACTGATCATAGTCCTGTCAGCAGGCGAGCGCCGGGCCGCCATTAAACATGTAGTTAACCAGGTAAACCAGATCAGCTATATCCGGCCCCACGCCGTTGCCGTCAACATCGGTCATTTCCAACAGCGGAGGTACCGGACCACCATTGAACATATAGTTGACCAAATAAACCAAATCGGCGATATCCGGGCCGACACCATCACCGTTGGCGTCGCCACACAGCCCCCCTCCAACTTGAGCCGCTACGACAATCGGCAGGTAATCGGAAAAACTGGCCTGATACTCGAGCGAGTGACCTGAAAAGGTGACAGTATCCAATTGAGCCGTCCCCATGCCGGCGACGGTGAAGTGAAGATTGAGTATGCTACCTCGTCCCGGCGGCAATGGCAATTGGTAATCCGAGCCGCTGGCGCTGAGGCGGAAGGCCAGTCGCTTACCGGCGGGATTGAGGCCAATCAAAGTGACATCATCAAAGTAGGCGGTGCGGCAGCCGTCGGTATCGAAACCGGCATAGGTCAGCACGAGATCTCCGGCTCCATACGAAATCGGGATTTCAATGCGCTCCACCGGCTGAGTGTTTCGTAGAACGACCGCGACCGACAACGTCCCGTCTGAAATCTCGGCCGGATCGGCCAGGTAGAGTGTATCGGCCAGAGCCAGAATCATCTTCTTCGCCACGCGGTGATGCCATCCGTCCGCAAGCTCTACCTTCAGAGAGATGTCGTAGGAGCCGCCGGTATCAAACACAAACAGGGGATCCCGTTCGGACGACAGATCGCCGGGCGTGAACTGCCAATTCCAGTCGGTAGCACCCACCGAACTATCGGTAAACTGAACGGTCAACGGCGCCCACCCGGTAGTGGTATCGGCATAGAAGTCCACATACGGCTCATTGGTGTTGGCGAAGGCCAGATTGTAGGTATCCCAGTTGGCGTCGGTCAGATCGCACTTGAAGGAGTATCGATAATATACTTCTATCGTACTCGACGGGGTCACGCCCACCGACACCCAACCGGCCACCAGGTCGTAGCAATACTGCGCGTTTGTCATGGCCGTACCGTCAACAACTACGGAGTCGATGCCGTTGAGCGGATGGTGTTTGGTATACACCAGATGTCGCCCGTCGCTGATACTGATGGTGTCGGCCAGCATCTCGACGCCATCGCCGTCGATATCGATCCAGGCCAACTCCTCCACCACTACTTCGGGACCCGCCTGCCAGATCGGCGTCGTTGTGAAAGTGCTTCCCGTATTTTCATAAATGCGCGGACGATCCCACCAGCGCCCGGCCGCCAGGTCGTCGTCACCATCGTTGTCGAAGTCGTACAATGACACTGCCGAGCCGTAGCCGCCGGTAGCCGATTGCCACCCCGGATTGGTCGCAAGGGTGCCGCTGCCATTGTTGAAGTAGACCACAAAACGACCGCCACCACCCAACTGATTGTTGTAAGCTACAATAAGATCCAGCCAGCCGTCACCGTTAACATCACCAAAAATGAGCGTGTTACCAGGGTCGCTGTTGGCCGATGACCAGCTTGGGTTGGATTCAATAATGCCGTTGTCGTTGTAGAAAAGATACGATCCATCCCGAGTATCGGTGAAGGCCAGGTCCAAATCGCCATCGTTGTCGACATCACCCCAGGTGACATCAAGCATGGTGGAAAGCGGTCCGCTCTGCCAGCCCGGTGTGGTCTGCAGTACGCCATCGATATTGAAGAAGATGCAGTCGCGTTCGTAAACGCTGGTGTACCCTTCACCAGTTGCCAGAGCCAGATCCAGATCGCCGTCACCGTCCGGATCACCCAAAGCACACGAAAAACTGTAGGCCGAATCATCCTGACGCCAATCGGGGCCACGATGCGGCAAACCACCTGCATTCAGATACATGGTCGAAGTATTGGGCGTCGAAAAACCACCCGAGCCCAGGAAGTTGGCGGCGACAAAGTCGACCAACCCGTTGTCGTCGATGTCACCGACCGAGCAATGGCCCGAATATTCGGCGTTAAGCGAATACCATGAAGCCGACAACGGCAGTTGGCCGCGCCGCGACACATAAATGAAATTCGAAGCCAGGACGATGTCATTGCCGTTCGAGAAAAAGGCATCAACAAAGCCGTCGTTATTGACATCCTCCCAGATCATGCCGGTCGAATACACATCGACCTCACTGCTCTGCCAAAAGGGGGTAGTCTGTAATGGCACGGCCGCCCGGGAGGTCCCGAAGCCCAACAAAGCGGCCGTCAACCAAACCATGAGAACATAATTAGTGCGCACTCGTCCCACTCCTGCCAAAAGTGAAGGCACTGACATACTTTCGTCCCTTGAGAGTATACTTTCGATTTGACCAGCGGCGAACTAGTTCGCCAGAGGCGATATTACTTCAATATAGCCACGACAGTGATGTTGGCAAGACGAAAGTCCTTGGCTGGCTGAATGGAATGGCGTACACAAACACAAACGAGCCACGCTCGACACGACCCGTCGATAACCGGCAATGTTGTGGCAGGCTAGTTGATCTGGCCGCTGGGTGCCTGCGAGGCTGCCACCGTTCCGGGACACAACAAGGGGCCGCCGCCGTGAAACATATAGAGCACAAGGTGAGTAAGATCGACGATGTCGGGGCCGAGGCCACTTCCATCGACGTCGGCGGCGACCATCTCCGGCGGCTCGGCACCGCCGAGGAACATATACGTCACCAGATAGGTCAGATCGCTGATATCGGGGCCGGCACCACTACTGTCTATGTCACCGCATACAAAGGCAGGTTCAATTGTCAGACTGAATGAATGCTCGGCCGTCGCCCCGACACTGTCAGTGACCCGGGCCGTGAACGAAAGAGTCCCCATGGCAACAGGAGTGCCCACGAGCAAACCATCACTGCCGAGAGTCAGCCCGGTACCGACCAGATCGCCGTTCTTGTCATCAAACGCCAGGATGCCGGTACCGCCGGAGGCTTCGATGGGATGCTCATAGGCGTCACCCACTTTGCCGTCCGGTAGGACCGTAGTCAGTATTGCAACTGGATCGTTTACCTGAATAGAGAACAAATGTATCAGCGTGTCGCCACCCGCATCGGCGGCCCGCATGGTGAATGATATCAAACCGGCGGTCAGGGGTGTTCCAGAAACCAAGCCGGTACCCTCCAGGTTGAGACCACTTCCGACCAGGTCGCCATCGCGGTCGACGAACTGAATCGCCGGCGTGCCTCCGGACACCACGATCATCTGAGCATAGGCCGCTCCGGCAGTCCACTGAGGCAGGGTCAGCGAAATCAGTTCCATAGCCGGATTTACCGTCATACTCAGGCTTTGCTCATCAAGGCCGCCGGCGGTATCGCTCGCCTGGGCGATGAAGCTCACTACACCCGTTATCAGGGGAATACCGGAGATTATCCCGGTCGGCGACAGCTCCAGTCCACTGACAGCCAGATCGCCGTCGCGGTCGCTCCAGGTATAACCACCCCAACCTCCGTTGGCCGAAAGGGAATGCATGTACGGCCCGCCGACAGTCCAATCCGGTAACGAAGCAGTGATGATATGGATAGCCGAATCCACATATACGGTCAGGAGTTTTTCGTCTGCCCCTCCACCCTGGTCGCTTACACCCGCCGTTAATTCGATGGCGCCGGCAATCAAGGGCGTCCCCTGCAGTAACCCCTCGGGACTTAGAGATAATCCGGTCCCCGACAGGTCGCTCCCGGCGTCGGACCAAGTGTGGCCCCCGGTTCCACCGTCGGCCGCCAACTGCTGACTGTACGGCCTGCCCTCAAGGGCGACCGGCAAGCTATCTGTGGTTACCAGCAATTCAGGATTCACTACAAGTGAGAGCAGGGTCTCCGCCTCGCCGCCAACCTGATCCACGGCCAAGGCCGTGAAGCTAATCGTCCCAGGCAGATCGGGTGAACCCGAAAGCAACCCGCTGCTTGAGACGGCCAGACCGGAGCCGGCCAGATCGGCATTCTTGTCGCTGAATGTCAACTCGCCGGTGCCTCCCGATGCAGCTAGTTGCCCAATGTAAGGGGCGCCTTGGGTCCAATCCGGAAGTGTCGTGGTTGTAAAGAGGATTTCCGGATTCACCGTCAACGATAGGATTTTCTCATCGGAACTTCCCCCCTCGCCGGATACCAGCGCGGTGAATTCGATCAAACCAGCCGCTAGCGGGATACCTGAAAGCAATCCTGTTGCCGCCAGGTCCAATCCGGTTCCGGTCAGGCTGCCCCCCACGTCGGCCCAGGTACGCTGCCCGATCCCTCCAACCGCCTCCAACTGCACTGCGTAGGCGACGCCTATCGTCCACGAAGGCAACGAGTCGGTGGTAATCTGAAGCTCAGGGTGAATCGTGAAGTCAAACTGGCGATCGTGGTTGGCGCCGACCGAATCGGTCACCCCTACTTGCAGCGACATGGGACCGTCGACAGCAGGGGTGCCCATTATACTGCCTGCAGATGGACTCAAAACCAGGCCGGTGCCACTCAGGGCACCAAGGAGATCCGACCAAGTCCGCTCACCGGTACCGCCCGAAGCCTCCAATTGGGCGCTATAGGCAACACCCACGACACCATCCGGAAGCGACACGGTTATAATCTGCGGGGCTTCGTTGATAGTGACCGACAGGGTCTTTTCATCCTGGGAGCCTACGGAATCGGTAGCCTGGGCCGTAAAACTTATGGCACCTGCCGCCAGCGGAGAACCCTGCATTAGCCCCGAAGATGTAAGCGTCAGGCCCGTCCCGGCCAGATTGTCGAGTTTGTCGATCCAAGTTGCAGCGCCGGTCCCGCCGGAAGCGGTCAGTTGTTGCGAATAGGCCACCCCCGCGGTCCAGTCGGGTAAATCGGTAGCGGTTATGGCAATAGCCGGGTTGATCGTAAAGCTGAACAGGTGCTCACCAACCAGCCCGAGGCTGTCGATCACAACCGCCGTAAACGAAAGCAGGCCGGCTGCGACAGGGACCCCCGAAACCAGGCCGCCGGGGCCAACCACTAATCCGCTTGGGGTCAAATCGCCAGACTTATCGCTCCAGGCCAAAGGACCGGCACCACCGACCGCTTCGAGCTGCTGAGCATAGACCACACCCTGCGTCCAGTTCGGCAGGGTCGCGGTTGTTATTACGGGCGGCACTGTTCCGCAGGCATAGACGGTCACGGAAACGTCGTCAATACCCGCCTCGACAACCGAAGGATCACTCAAATCCGAAACTTCAAAACGCAGCCGCATTTGGCTGGATGGAGTCACAAACTCCGACGCCCAAAAGCTGTTTTCGTACCAACCCCCACTCGCCTGGTAGGACGGTCCGGCGCTGTCTACTTGAGTCCATGAAGAGCCGTTGTCGCCCGAGAGGTAAACCCGCATGACGTCATTGTTGGGATTTGCACCAAAGTCGTTGGAATACCACCGAGCATAATGGAAAATGGCGTCGCCACCGCTAAGATCAATCGACGGGGAAGTGAGTATGGTAGTCCCATCGTCGACATCGGAATTGTCATCGACATTGTCGGTTAGATAGCAGGCCCCGGAACCATCAAAATCGGTCGCCGGATCCCCACGATCACCGCCTCCAACCGGCACCCCGCGATCCCAGTCCCCGTCCACGACAAATCCGCTAACTGTCCAGCCCAGGTCGCTTTCGAAGTTGTCTGCAAAAATCGTGTCGATGCCGGTGGTCGGGAAGGCGCTGTTGGGACTGGTAGTATCGGGATAGTACCAATAGATCATAGCGGCATCCTGCGCCCGGACATAGAATTCTACGGTTGATCCGCAAGCCTGACCGGGCAAGGTGGCATCGTAGTGGTTGGGGCTGGTTTCCGTCATGGGGATGTCGGTCCAGCCGCTGCCATCGACATTGAAAAACAGTCGCCCCGTACCCGCCAACGGTACGCCGCCCAAAGAGCCGCTGACAACCACTTCGAAGGTCCGGGCCGCATACGGTGAAAGCATCTGCGGAATGCCACCCGGGAAGCTGAAGACCAGCATCGGTCCCGGCGTCGACACGCCCACGGCGTTCCAGGCGGCAGCCGCCTGGGTAGCCCAGCCACCGGTGGTGTCCAGGTCATTGGCGGCCGAGATAATCCCCAGCGCCGCGTTATGATAATCAGTAGTGCTCGTCCAATAGTACCGATTGGCCCGGTAGGCAATCAGCAGGGCATTTTGTACTCCAATCCCGGCGACCGGGATCTCGTGGTGAACTCCGCCGTCAGATAGCAGGTAAAACCACTTGTTGCCCACGCCGCTGTTGGTGTGCACGCCGCAATAGTCGTTGGACCAACTCGGCGTACAGCCGACAACATCAACCCAGTAGGGATCGGAGGAACCGTAGTAGTCGGGGTCGTTGAAGTTGTGCGGATTCTCCATATCACGGAAGCCCTCGCCGCTGATTTGTGCGTTCTCACCGGCCAACCAGTCAGGTGTGTCGAGGGTATCATGAAAGAACTCGAAGGCGGCCCCGATCATATCTGAAAACGATTCATTGAGCGCCCCCGACTCCCGTTGATAGACCAGGTTGGAGCAGTGCTCGGTAATAGCATGACCCCATTCATGAGCAATGACATCAGGGCATCCGGCCAGCGAGCGCCAACCTGATGACCAACTCCAAACGACCATGCGACTGCCGTCCCAATAAGCGTTGTTGTCTCCCTCGCCGCTGTAATTCACCACCGTGAGCATACTGGCGCCGTTGTCATCATAGCCGTTACGGCCGAGTTGATGCAGCATATAATCGTACACCAGGCCGCTGTAGACGTGACCATCGACCGCAGAGGTCTGAGCTATCATAGTCCAGGCGTTATCGGCGTCGGTAGCTATGCTGCCGGGCAGCGACAGACCGGCAATGTTGGTCTGAAGGTAATTCCCGTCCGGCATCCGTCCGTCGTGACCGTGCGGGTTGTTGTTCAGTTGGCGCGTATTGTCGCGCATTTGATAGCTGCTGCCGGAAAGGTCGGTATCAACGTGATAGCGCCACCCGCCCATCACACCCAGACCGCTCCCGATGTCATTGGCGTTCATGATTCGGTTGGCCTTGAATACAACAGCCCCGCTGTGAGCATCAACCAGGTACTCCCACCGCCCCATCGGTGACGCCGAATACAGAATCAAGCGCCAGCACAGATAGTGCTCATCGTTCCACGGAAAGATCACCAGTTCGGGAATGTCCGGCTCGGCACTACCAAAAAAAATCTCCAGATCGGACCTAGCCAGGTCGGTTGCCGCCATCGCGGTGATGTCCGGTGACGGGTCAACCCTGATATCGGGATGCACCGAACCGTTTACGGTCTGAAGCCGCCCTTGCGGAGAAAAGTGTCCGATCAGATCGCCACCCATGACCCTCAGTCCCTGGTAATACTGCTCCAATCGCACATGGCGCATGCCCAAATCATCTGACTCCGAGGTTCTCAGAACCATATCCTGAGCCGGGTCGGTCAGCCGAAACGCGGCCTGGTGCCGCTCCAAAAACCCAAGGAGTGTGTCTAGTTCGGTACCAGTAGCGACCTCTTCGGAAAGCCGGCCAGAAACGAACGTGGGGGTGCCGTTGCCTGCCTCGCGGTACAGCCTGACCTCGTCCGAGTTCTTGAGTAGGTTGGCCCCCGATAGCCGCTCCTCATCGGATCCGGCAGCCACCGCCGCCACCAGCCATGTCAACCCGATCATGGCGACCACGAAACTCTTCACTAATCCTCCGGTATAATGCCTGATGAGGTTACCGACTCAAGCCGTAGGCTCATAAACAGGACATTGTCAAAGGCAAATACAATCATGTAGGAACGTGTCGACTTGTTGTAACTAAGATACCGGATAATTATGATCTGTCAAAGCCATTTGCAGACGGCACTCAGATTTAGTCGCGTCCTTTGCGATGATACGCGGCAAGAATAGATCGCGTTTGGCTCAAGAAACTGCATTCAGCCGGTCGGCCGAAGCTGCAAAAAGTGCTTGTCTAAGTAGATCAGCCGACGTAGGTTGGTTTTCGTTAGTCGACCGTTGGCTCGGTGTTTGCAGGAAACAGCGATATTGGCCGACAGGTGTGGATCCCAAATCACAAAGAACTTTGACAGACAAAAACAACTGCGATAACAATGATAAATGTGAAGGGTTAACGGAGGTACTTTTATGACTCTCAAGACAAGCGTATTTGTGGTGATGCTGCTGCTGGTGTTGCCTCTGGCCGCCAGCGCCGACTACAAACTGGTCCAGGCGGTTCACGTTGACGGATACTCCATGCAGGGACAGACTGTCCCCGCCAAGGACGACACCACCGTGACCTGGTTGGCTCCCGGTCAGGCTCGTGTGAATCAAGGCGACACGGCGTCGTTCGTGATAGTGGCCGAAAAGAACTTGATGTATATGCTCGACCACAAAGACAAGAAATACACCGAGGTCCCGGTCGGCGCTTTCGCCAGCATGATCGAAGCCCAGGGTGACAAGGACAGTACGACTATGGCGCAGGCCAAATCCATGCTGGATATGATGCGCGTCAAAGCCAAGGTCACGCCGACCGAGGAAGCTCAGAAAATCGGCGACTGGGATTGCAAAAAATACGAATTGGCCATCGAGATCGCTATGACCACCTCAACTACCGAGGCCTGGGTCACCAAGGACATCGATCTGGATTACGAGCTGTACAGCTGGGCCACACAGACCATGAAGGCTTTCCTGCCTGGCTTCGACGAAGCTCTTGCTGAGATGAAGAAGATGGAGGGAGTTCAGGTGAAGTCCATTACGACCGCCAGCTTTATGGGCGTCGACATGAAGACTACAACCGAGTTGATCTCAGTCGAACAGGCCTCAGCTCCGGCCGGTAGCTTTGGAATTCCCGAAGGATACGCAAAGACTGATCTTCAAATGCCGGGCATGTAAGCGCCCGAAGACTACTGCAAAGCAGAAAGCCGTCGACCTTTTGGTCGGCGGCTTTTAGTTTGGCGTTCTCTGGGAAATCTATATTATTGAGCCCGATTCGCTTTGATTTCGGCGGTCTCGTTAATCACCGCCGCACCGACCGCATCCCCCCAGACATTGACGGTTGTACGACAACGATCCAGAAACCAATCCACAGCCCAGATCAGACCTATGCCCTCAAGCGGCAGGCCAACGGCTGTCAGAACGAATACCATGGTTACCGTACCGGCATGAGGAATCCCGGCCGCTCCTATCGAAGCCAGAGTAGCGGTCAGGAAGATGATCACCTGCTGTCCAAAAGTCAGATCAATCCCGTATATTTGGGCAATAAACAGCGCTGCCACCGCCTCGTACAAAGCCGTACCGTCCATATTGATAGTAGCCCCCAGGGGCAACACAAACGAGGCCGCCCTTTGGTCGACCTTGTTCTTTTGGGTGACGCCGGCGATAGTGATCGGAAGAGTTGCCGAGGACGAGGCAGTAGTGAAAGCAGCGGTTAAAGCCTGGCCCATATTTAAGAAGTACTGCAACGGTTTACGCTTGCCGAACACCTTCAGCAATAGAGGCAATATCACCGTTGCATGGAGCAGCAGCCCCAGGATGACGGTCAGCGCATACCATCCCAGCCCGGCGAGCAATTGATCGATTGACTCCCGTTTCTGGGCCACGATCCCGCCGATCAGGGCCATTACTCCAACCGGTGCAAAGTAGATTATTAATGTAACCAGCTTCATGATGGCGGCATTCATGCCCTCAAAAAACGCCAGCACCGGTTTGCCTTTCTCGCCGATCGACACCAGTACCGCGCCAAACAACAACGAAAATACGATCAGTGGCAGGACCCGGTTTTGGGCCGCAGCCTCAAAGATGTTTGCCGGAATCAAGCCGATAAGGACATCAATGAGCGTCTTCTGCTGCGACTCCATGACCAGTTCTGGGACGTATGCCCCAAAACTCTCAAGCCCCTCCCCCGGTTTGATCAGGTTGACCATGATCAAACCAATAATCACTGAAATCCCGGTGGTAGCCATGTAATACAATACCGTCTTCCCCGCCGTCCGTCCCAGTCGGCCCGTGTCGCCCAGCGATGCCACGCCTACGATCATGGAAACCACGATCAGCGGTACAACCACCATTCTTAGAGCATTGAGAAAGATGGTCCCGAGGAATTGGATATGCAGCATGAATTCACCGACCACAAAGCCGCCGACGACCCCCAGAAGGGCGCCTGCGATCATGCCAATCAGAATCAGGTTCCCGTGTTGTTTATCCATCTATCCTCGCAACCTATTAAGGAGAAACAGGTATGGGACGTATGTTACCGACCCGATCTGTCGGGCACAACTAAAACCGCTCCCAAATAACGATGCTACCGGTCGCCGTCTGAAACAGAATTTTACCGACCCAAATCCAGGAATCATTGCCTCAGATCTCTGACAATTCCGCCGACATAAGCTCATAAGTGGTTTTGGCGACACCTTTTAGAGCTTGACAGCGGTAGCCTGATGGACTAAATTGTCAATATCAAGACTACGTCTTTTGTTTTTGCAAGATCAGGCTTTTTTCAATGTCCAGTTGGCTCAAACCGCCGAACCGTCCCTATGAAGGAGATTCACCAATGAGGAACCCAAGACTTTGGATGGTCTTAGTTGCCGCGTTGTTATTAAGCGCCGGCACGATTCATGCTCAGGGTGCTTTTACGGTCGATCATGTTGATGGTCTGACAGCCCAGGGGCATATCCCGACGGGGGGAACCAACGTTACCTTCCACTTGCGGATGACCAATAGCTCAGGTGCCAACCTGACCGGTTTCACGAACGGTTTTGAGATTTATTCCCCTGATGGTGGCACCTGGAGCACAACGACGGCAGATACTACCGGCGCCATTGGACACGCCACCTTCGACCTCTTGTTCAACATCAACTATTTTTCTGTTACGGGTTCAGGGGCCGACACGGTAGGTTTTGGGGGTTCCATCATGTTTGGTTCGGGAGCCCCGGATGGTTTTGACGCCATCACCCACAACATCACGATCGGGCCGTTTCCATCGGCCTCTCATCAGAAGACGATTTGTATTGATTCTTGCTTTTATCGTCCGATGAACTTCTGGAAGTGGATTGTCGCTCCGAATGTTGAGGTGTATCCTGCCTGGAACGGGCCGTTGTGCTATCAGGTCAACGACTGTTGGGACGATCCGGTCGACGGTGATGGTGACGGCTGGGCCGACGCTTGCGACAACTGTCCGAGCACTTCCAACCCGGATCAAGCCGACAGCGACACCGACGGTTATGGTGATGCTTGCGACAACTGTCCGTTTGATTTCAATCCGGATCAGCTTGATACGGATGGTGATGATGTCGGCAATTTCTGCGACAATTGTCCTCTGGATTACAACCCCGGCCAGACCGACGGTGATGGTGACAGTTTTGGTGATGCGTGCGACAATTGTCCGGCCGATGCCAACCCTGGTCAGGAGGATGACGACTCAGACGATGTAGGTGATTTGTGTGACAACTGTCCGGCCGATGCCAACACTAACCAGGCCGACAATGATGGTGACGATGTCGGCAACGTCTGCGATAACTGCATCAACGATGCCAACAACGATCAATCGGATGTCGACGGTGACGAATTTGGTGATGTTTGTGACAATTGTCCGGCCGATTATAATCCTGGTCAGGCAGATGCCGACAACGACGGTCTCGGTGATCTGTGTGATGAGTGTACCGACACCGATGGCGATGGTTTTGGCAATCCGGGTTATGTGGCCAACACCTGTCCTGATGACAACTGTCCGACGACGTATAATCCGGGTCAGGAAGACGCCGACACGGATGGAATTGGTGATGCTTGTGACAATTGTCCGACCGTCGCCAATGTTGATCAGGCCGACGGCGATGGTGACAA
>JBDRES010000019.1:0-38075 GCA_043819515.1 bacterium | reverse complement strand
ATCGTTGATTCTGGTGCCGGCGATATGCCAACTGTCGGTGCCGCCGTGGAGATCTTCGTGGGTCTCGATCCAGTTGCCCTCGATATCAACCACTTTGACATTCTCGCCGTGCCCTCCGGCATGCTGCCAGCCGGCGTAGGCATCAATACCGGTCGGTGCCGGCTGCAAGTAAAATTGCCCTGATTCCCAACCGGGTGTGTCGGGCTCGGCGTTGACAGTGGCCAATTCCGGCCAGGGAGCGAAATAGGCTATTTCGACTATGTTCAAGTCGTTCAGGCTGTTGGCAATGCCGATCCGTTGCTCGGCCGTCGCTTTATGGCTCAGGTCAAGCTGATAATAAAGGGTCAGGTCGGCCAGTTCCGCGTCTGACCGGGCCATCGCCTGACGACGTAGATCATCCAGCACTTTGGGATCGGTCTGAAACCGCGGCACCACGCGATCTATCAGTGGGTTGTCGATATGGGCATTGAGCTGATCCCAGTCCGCACCAACGCGATCAAACCGGAGTCCCACGACCGGCGGCCTCTCGATACCCTCGACCAGCTTGAAGACGACCACATCGGTTTTCGCCCCATCGGGAAAAGTATTGTAAATCGGTTTGGGGGTCACTTCGCGTTTGAGCTGGGCGGCGCTCACGGATACCGACATGGCGAGAAGAATCAGAGCTAAGATAATGGCCATACGACCACTCGGGAAAGAGGGAATCATTTCTTGCACCTCACTGATGATAGCACGGTTGCTGTGTAGGGCTCTAGGTCAGCACTAAGATAAGACAAATCCTATATTTGACAACAGCTTTCAGTCCCGACGCAAGTGTTGCTCAGGTCCGAACAGTGGGATTGTCCTGCCGCTCGGTCGACGGCTGTTGCATGCTATAACCGCGCCAGTGCCAAGATAGATCGCCAGAATTGCAGTTTTCTTGCTTTGGCGTCCATCTTCTGCAAAAAACCAACGGCCGCTCCGAGGTTGTCGGAGCGGCCGCAAAATTGTCTGTGTGCCGGCGATGTCAGTTGGGCGCTGCAAAAGCGTCAGCGGCAACATCACCATTAATGGTGAACTTTGCAACCTCCGACTGGAAGAACTTCTCGCCGTTGGTGGACATGGATTCCGTTGAAGGCAGCTTGACACCGTTCACCAGGGTGAACTGTTCATACTTCTGCTCCATCGTTCCAGGTCCCATTGGCGACTCGCCATAGTACTTGCTACATAAAACAGAACCACTACCGTCGATTGCCAGGCGACAAATGACTTCGCCTTCGTCGTCGACCAGGGCTACCCAATCGACCAGCGCGCCGTCGATGTTGCCGTTGCCGTCAAAGGCCGCCTGATAGTAAGGATCATCAAAGCTCCGGAAAACACTCACCAGGCTACGAGTCCAGGATTTGTCGCCCTCTGCCAGATCTTCCTCGCTCATGGATACCAGGCCCATTGTCTGCATGTCGGTTTTCCAGCCCTTCAGACCATCACGGATTTCCAGCATTTCCATGCCCATCAGCTTGGTGACCGAGCGTGACTTATCCGGTATTACCCTCACTTCTTCGGTCTGTCCCGAGATAGATTGGCCCTGCATGAAGATCGTGATCTTGCCGACACTCTCGATCGAGTTGATGGCCTTAAAGGCAGCCAGGCCGCCGGCGGCCTCGAGCGCTTGCCCGAGAAGCTTATGACCTTTGTCGAGATTCTCCGGCGTCAAGGCCAGCTCGGTCTTTTCCTCATCCGTGGGGATAGTAATGTCGAGCGTATCGACCGGTCCCAGACCGAGGTTCTCCAGCGGCTCGTCAAAATCTTCGCCTTTACCCGCGACGATCACAATCATCTGATCCGGGTGAATGTTGGCCTTGGCCGCCGCCATCACCGCTTCCGGAGTGACACTCTCCACACCCTCCTTTTCCTTATCAAGGAAATCTTCAGGCAAACCGTAGAAGTCATATTCCATCATGCGGTTGATGACTTCCCGCTTCGAGTCGAAGTTAAACACGAAGGAGTTGAGATAACCGTCTTTGCCCTTAGCCATTTCTTCCGGAGTTGGCAAATCGGTATGCATCGACTTGATCTGCTTGATCATCTCGCGAGCAGCCTGCACGGTACTGCCGGGCTTGGTGGAGGCCAGGATAAAGAAATAGCCGGGATAGGTGTAGTTGGAGATATACCGGCCGCCTGATGTATAGGCCAGTCCGAGTTTGGTGCGAACATTGTCGGTTACCCGACTTCCAAAGCCACCACCCAATATGGAGTTCATGACGATGCGAGAAGTGTAGTCCTTATCGGTTACCAGACCGCCCAGATGTCCGATGCGCACGTAAGCCTGCTTAGCATCCGGCTTGGGGATGTAGTACACTTGTGAGCGATCGGTGTAGTTGACCTTTGGCATTTCCGGGATGGTTACATTACCGCGCGGCCAGTCACCAAAGAATTTCTCTACCTGGGCTACTATTTGATCGCGGTCGAAGTCACCCCAGATGGCCATCTGGGTTTGCTCCGGATGATACCAGGCCTGATGAAAGGCCAACAGGTCATCGCGTGTGATGGCCCCGACGGTGCTGTATTCGGTGTGGCGTGCATACGGAGAGTCAGCACCATAGATCTGTTTTACGAATTCCCGCCGGGCGACATCGCCGATTTCGTCGTTACGTCGGGAGATGGCGGTCCGCTGTTCGACCTTGGCCAGCTCGATCTTGTCCTCATCAAAGCGAGGTCGCCGCAGCACTTCAGCCAGAACCTCCAGGCCCATGTCGCTGTACTCGCTGAGGACATTGACAAAGGCCGTCCCCGAGGTCATGTCGATGTCGGTCTCAACGGCGCCGCCGATGCCTTCCAGCATCTCGTCCAGCTCATCGCCGGTCCATTTTTCGGTGCCGCCGGTTCGCATAACCGATCCACAGACCGAAGCCAGGCCGACCTTGTCGGCAGGTTCCATCCAAGTGCCGCAGTTTACGCGGACGCTGGCGTTGAAGACCGGTAGGGATTTGTCAACCAACAGGTATAGTTTGAGGCCATTGTCAAGCGTAACGCGCTCGACATCAGGTACTTGAATTTTGTTGAGCTTGGGGAAGCTCTCCTTGATCTTCTCTATCTGGTCGGCCTCTTGAGCCTGCAGGCCCAGGGCCACGACGGCGACCAACAACAAGGTCGCCATAATCACGCGAAATAGGTGGCTATACATCTCTCTCATACCCCCGCTCTACCCTTCGACTGTGTTGAGTTTGGCTACGGTGCGGTTTCTGTCCACCAGGTAGGTTTGTGCTACCCGTTGAATGTCCTCGGCCGTGACGGCATTGATGCGATCAAGCTCATTGAATAGCTCATTCCAGTCACCCCGGTCGTTCTCGAATCCGGCCAAGGCCATGGCCAAGCCCATATTGCTGTTCAAGCTGTTTATGAAGTGAGCCTTGGCCCGCGCCTTGATCTTCTCGACCTCCTCCGCTGGAATCAACTCGTTGCGCATGCGATCGATTTCGGCCAGGATCTCCACTTCGCATTCATCGTTGGTGTGGCCTGGTGACGGCATCGCGTAAGCAAACATCAGGCAGGGGTATTTATTGCCGGGCCAACCGAGAAAGAGACCAACATTGGCCGCGATTTTCTTCTCCTTGGCCAGATTAGTGTACAGCAAGGAAGTCCGGCCTTCACCGAGATAGTCGACCAACGCTTCCAGCGCCGGCCAGTCGGGATGGGTGCCTGACGGCACATGATAGGCAATGCCGATCAGAGGTTGGGCGGGGTCCTCCAGGCTGACCCGTTTTTCGCCCAGTTGCTCCGGCTCAACCGTGGCGACCGGTTCCGGTTTCGGGCGATAGGGAATACGGCCCCAGTATTTTTCGGCCAGCTCGAAAACTTCCTTGGCCTTTACATCGCCCACAACACACACGATCAGATTCGAGGGGACATAGTGCGTGTTGTAGTATTCCAGCGCGGCCTCCCGACTGTAGTTTTGGATATCCGACATATGACCGACAATCGAAATGCCGTAGGGGTGGGCCGAAAAAGCCGTCGAGGCCATAGCGTCAATGGTCCGCATGATCGGGTTGTTTTCCAGTGTCTGCCGCCTTTCTTCGGCGATCACGTTGCGTTCACGGTACATTTCGCGCAGCACCGGATTCAGAAAACGCTCCGATTCCATGGCCATCCATAGCTCTACTTTGTTGGACGGCAGGCTCATCATGTAGATGGTTTGGTCTTTGCCCGTGCCGGCGTTGATACCGGTGGCACCCTCGGCTTCGAGAATCTGATCAAAGGCATTGGGCACGACATATTCGTTGGCCGCCTCAATGGCGTCGGCAAAGCTCTGTTCCAGCTCCGCCAGGCGGACGGAATCGGCCAGGGCGCCTTTCTTGCGCTCGGCCCGCAGCTCGTGCCAGACTGAATCCTCCACCGCCATGGCCTTCAGCTCGGCATCGATGTCGGTTGTGCCGAGGGTCTTAGTGCCCTTAAAGGCCATGTGCTCAAACATATGAGCCAGGCCGGTATACTCTTTGGGGTCGTCAGCCCCGCCCACATTGGCAAAGGTTATCATCGATGCCACCGGGGCGTCATGCCGCTCCATAACAATCACCGTCAGGCCGTTGTCCAGAACTGTCCGCGACACAGCCTTTTGCAGTTCACTGAAGTCAAAGCAATACGCGCCGGCTGCGCTCAGCATCAACAGCGCTGCTATCAACACCATCACTGTCCGGTTTCTCCGCACCATCATTCTTCCTCCTGAGGGAATAGTTGCTTATTTACTTATCATTTCATTGGTCAAATATGAAGAGGTTGTCTTGAAAGTCAAGCTCACACCACCAATTGCCAGGTCAAAATCAAACGTACCCCTCGCGGGTCGATACAAACATATGAACGAAGGGGCGGCGGAGAAGTTTCACTATCGCGGTTCCGGTACAAGACCGGCCCGGGATCTGGGCAAGCACAGAAAAACCGGCCCAGATTGAGCCGGTTTCTTGGTTTGGGGATTCGATTAGCGGCCTACCACCAACTGATCAGTTTTGGCTTGAAAGTATGCGGCATGTGATCGTTTTTGGGAATGATGCGAGCCGTGATTCCGAAACGTCCGGACTCGGTGCATTTTACTTCGCCCGAGAAGGAATAGCTGCCGTCGGCGGCGGGTGAGCCGCTGTCGCCGGCGCTCAGGGTGGCCAGACCGGGCAGGAGATCGAGTATCTGCTCCTGTGAATTGAGCTTGCCGGAAACCACTTGCACCTCAATATCCTCCGGTGTCAATTCACCCAATCTCACTTTGATGGTGATTGGGAACGATTGACCCACTTCCAGGGTGCTGCCGATGTCCGGGACATCCACGGCCTCAATGGTCACCTGATCCCAGCTGTTTCGAATACGACCTAGCCAGCCGGCGACATCCTTGGTTAGAGCGAAATCGTCGGCCACGAGCTTGGCAACGATATCCATAGCCGGACGATATAGCTTGCGGGTGTAGTCCATGAGCATTCTCTGCGATGAGAAATGCTGACCGGCCATGTGGATCGAGGCCTTCATCTTGGCGATCCATCCATCCGGAATCTCAGAACCATTGCGTTCGTAGAACAGCGGTATGACCTCGCGTTCCAGAGTGTCATAAAGCATATCCGCTTCCAGGTGATCCTGCACTTCGACGTTTTCGTATTCCTCGCCGTTGCCGATTTTGAATCCGGTCTGATCATTAAACCCCTCACACCACCAGCCATCCAATACAGAGAGATTCAAGACACCGTTGAGAGCGGCTTTCATTCCCGAGGTCCCGGAAGCCTCCTGGGGGCGCCGTGGATTGTTGAGCCAAACATCGGCTCCCTGCACCAAATAGCGGGCGACGTTGATATCATAATCTTCCAGGAAGATAATCCGGCTGCGGAATCTTTGGTCGCCGGCGAAGGCGGTGATCTGCTTGATTATCTCCTTGCCGGGCGTGTCCAGTGGGTGAGCCTTGCCGGCCATGATGATTTGCAGGGGCCGTTCCGGATGGTTGACCAAGCGTTCGAGCCGTTCAATATCCCGAAAGATCAAAGCGCCCCGTTTGTAGGTCGAGAAACGGCGGGCAAAGCCGACGGTGAGAATGCGCGGATCAAGAATCTGATCGGCTTTCTGGATCAGGAGACGCGAGCCGCCACGTCGCATCAGTTGCTGTTTGAGGCGCTTGCGGGCGAAGAATACCAGTCGTTCACGCCGCTTGTTGTGGGTACGCCACAGCTCGGCGTCCGGGATCTTCTGGACATCTTTCCAGACATCCGGGGAGCCGGAGCGCTCTATATAGGCGGCCCCGAAATAGGATTCAAACAGCTCCGACATGTCATGCGAGATCCAGGAACTGGGATGAACGCCGTTGGTGATGGCCTGAATCGGGATCTCCTCCTGCGGCAGTTCCGGCCAAATATTGTGCCACATGTCGCGCGATACCCGTCCGTGCAGCTCCGAAACGCCATTGGCAAAGGCGGCCAGTTTCAGGGCCGCCACCGTCATACAAAACGGTTCGGCCTGGTCGGTGGGAATCACTCGACCCAGGGCCAGGAACTCGTTCCAGTCGATGCCCAGCTGACTGACAAACGATCCCAAGTAGCGCTGCACCAAAACCGGATCGAATTTCTCATTGCCGGCCGGTACCGGTGTGTGGGTCGTAAAGACTGTGCTCGACCAGACGAAATGTGAGGCCTCTGCAAAGGACAGGCCGTTCTCGTGAATCAACCGGCGGATGCGCTCCAGCGTAAGGAACCAGGAGTGACCTTCGTTAAGATGGTACACATCCGGTTTGAGCCCCATGGCGCGCAAAGCCCTCACGCCGCCGATTCCCAGCACCATTTCCTGGCGAATACGCATGTCTTTGTCGCCGCCATAAAGAACCGAGGTTATCTCACGGAATTTGGTCGAATTCTCGGGAATGTTGGTGTCCAACAAATATAAAGGGGTCTGGCCGACACTGACTTTCCAAGTTTGAATCCATACCGGCGTGCCGTCCAGTTCGACTGAAACTCGCAACGGCTGATCGTTTTCGTCTTTGACCAACTGCACCGGCATGTGGTACCAGTCGTTCTCCTCGTATCGTTCCTGCTGCCAGCCATCGGTGCTCAAGAACTGCCGAAAGTAGCCGTAGCGATACAGAAGCCCCACCGCCACCAGCGGCATGCCCAGGTCGGATGCTGATTTCAGAGTATCGCCGGAGAGCACGCCCAACCCACCCGAATAGACCGGCAAGCCGGTGTCCAGGCCGTATTCAAGCGAAAAATAGGCGATATCACTGTGGCCGGCTTTGGGGTACTCGTAGGCATACCACTTCTTGCGACTTAGGTAATCATGGAATTTCTGCTGGACGCGTTGCAGGTTGGCCACAAAGCCATCATCATCGGCCGCGCGCTCAAGGATTTCCTGGGGCAGGCGAGAGAGCATCTTGACCGGATTCTGATAGCAGGATTCCCACATCTCAGGATCCAGCCTGATGAATAGCTTGACCAAGTCCCAGTTCCAGGAATACCAAAGGTTCTGGGCCATTTGCTGCAGCGGAGCGATGCGCTCCGGCAGCCGAGGTAAGACGAGAAATTGTTTGACGCGCATTCAGTGACCCCGAATCAGCAGGTGAATGTGACCTAAGCCCTCCTTCTTACTACTCCTTATCGGGCAAATCAACAATAAATTGAACGGCCCGCCGTTTTGCCCGCGCTATTGATCGGAAACGCTGTGGGCAGCGTCAAGTTTCCCGCTCAGACAGCCGATTCGACAAAGTACGGACCATTGCCAAGCGGACCAGCAACTTACGATTTTTGTTTCTTTTTTCATCGGGAAATGCGAGACTACAATCTATGACTAAACAAGTGAAACGAATCGGCGTGCTGACGGGCGGCGGTGACTGTCCCGGCCTGAACGCTGTCATTCGAGCCATCGTCAAGACGGCTCATAATCAGTATGATATGGAAGTCATCGGTTTCTACGACGGCTACGAAGGACTGATACAAAATCGCTACCGGCGCCTTGAGAGCGGCGACGCCTCGGGGATTTTGGCTCAGGGCGGCACTATCCTCGGCACTTCCAACCGGGCCGACCCCTTTCATTTCCCCGTCCTTCAGGATGACGAGAAGTACATCTATCTTGATCGTTCGACCGAGGCGGTTCGCAATTTCAGCAGCCTTGGGCTTGATGCCTTGATTGCCATCGGTGGCGACGGTACTATGGCGGCCTCGGCCGGCATGGCCAAAAAGGGCATGCCCATAGTCGGGGTGCCGAAGACTATTGACAACGACCTGGTCGGCACTGATGTGACCTTTGGGTTTGATTCGGCGGTGGTAACCGCAACCGACGCCGTCGACAAGATCCATACCACGGCGCAATCGCACCACCGGGTGATGATTATCGAGGTGATGGGGCGTTATGCCGGCTGGCTGGCCCTGGCCTCAGGTTTGGCCGGTGGTGGCGATATCATTCTCCTGCCGGAATTTCCATATGACATCGAAGCTGTTTGCGATGCCGTCCGCAGTCGCAACGCCAAAGGTAAGAATTTCTCGATTGTAGTCGTCGGCGAGGGGGCCAAGCCTATCGGCGGCGATATGGTTGTCAGCCGCCGGGTCGAGACATCGCCCGACGCCTTACGCTTGGGTGGTATCGGCAACCAGGTGGCTGCTGAGATCGAAGGTTTGACCAGCATCGAATGCCGGGTGACTATTTTGGGTCATCTCCTGCGGGGCGGTTCGCCCAGCCCATACGACCGGCTCTTGGCCACCAGGTTCGGAGTTGAGGCGACTCAAATTGTCGCCGCCGGGGGATTCGGCCAACTGATAGGACTGCACAATAATGAGATAATAACGACCCCACTGGAGGAGATCGCCGGCAAACTACGACTCGTAACCGCCGATCATCCATGGGTCAAGGTGGCTCAGGCGCTGGGGATTTGCTTGGGGCACCCCCATGACGTGGCGCTTTCGGAACTCGTGAATAATGAGGCAACTTCTTCGCTCTGAAGAAATCCTGCACTAAGTGTGGTGTCCGCCGAGGCACTGATCGCAGCCTTCGCCGGATCGGGCGGAGGCTCGGTTGTTTTCGGCAATCATAGCACCCTCAGACAAGGGGTCGTTACCATGGATAGGCAAGGAACAAATGGAAAAGAAAAGCAAGACACTCACCAAAGCTGAAAAAGACAAGATGGTGAAGAGGCTCGAGAACTCGCCCGCATACATGGTCTCGTATTATGACAACGATTTTCTGAGCAAGAGCCCGGCGCGACCGATTCGGCTTCAAGCCGAGCTCCTCAAGCCGGAAATCCTGCTGCGGCAACAGCGCATTCGCTCGACCATAGTGGTTTTTGGCGGCACCCGCGTGGTCGAAAAAGCCGATGCCGAGAAGCAAGTCAAGAAGGTCCAGCGCCAGCTCAAACGCCAACCGAATGACAAAGATCTGCGCAGAGATTTGCGTATTGCCAAGGCGGTGCTGGCTAAGTCGCATTACTACGAAGAGGCGAGGCGCTTTGGCCAGATTGTCTCGATAGAGAGCCAGCGTAATAACGAACACGAATATGTCATCGTGACCGGTGGTGGGCCGGGTATAATGGAGGCGGCCAACCGCGGTGCCTGGGAAGTAGGGGCCAAGTCAATCGGCATGAACATCACTTTGCCGATGGAGCAATACCCCAACCCTTATATCACGCCCGATCTTTGCTTTCAATTCCATTACTTCGCCATACGGAAGATGCACTTTATGCTGCGGGCCAGGGCTCTGGTTGCCTTCCCGGGCGGGTACGGTACCCTTGATGAGTTGTTTGAGGCGTTGACCTTGATTCAGACCAGGAAGATTCGTCCCAAGCCGATCATCCTGTTTGGTGAGAAGTACTGGCGTAGTCTGATCGATTTTGAGACCTTGGTTGACCAGGGGACGATCTCGCCGGAGGATATCAAGTTGTTTGTATATGCCGACAAGGCAGAACAGGCTTGGGATTATATCAAGTACTTCTACCGTTCGAGCGAAGACAAGACTCCCTGAGTCAGGCCCGCAGGAAGCCCTGGCGCTGGAGGAACTTCAGCATGTGCGGGCGTTGTGTAGCCGGCTGCCGGCTGGCATTGCGCCGGGCGGTGTGTTCCGACCAGGAATACACTCCCGAAAACTCCGGGTACCGGTCCGGCTCCACCTCGCGACCCTTCAAAGAGCCTGTTTCCAGAATCGTTTGATCGTAGGCCTCGACAGCTCCGGCCAGGGCATCGGCATTGTACTTCTCACTAAAATGCAGGCCCGTTCGCGGCAGGCGCGGCTTGATTTTGGGCAGACGGGTCGGCTCCCCCAGGGACATACCCATGACCGGATACACCAGCGTGGGCAGACCGAGCAGGTTGGTTACTTCATCGGGGTTGTTCCTGATGCCACCCACCATTACACCGCCTAATCCCATCGCCTGAGCCGCCATGAGGGCGCGCCCGGCGACCAGGGTGACATCAACCGTGGCGATGATAAACTGTTCGGCATACTGGCTGTTGAACTCGTAGCCGCGCTGTGAACTCAGACCACTAAGGCGATACAGATCGGCACAGAATACCAAAAACAGAGCCGATTGCGAGACGTGGTCCTGATTGCCACACAGGCGGGCCAGAGTGTTCTTGGATTGTTGGTTACGAACAGAAATTACGGAATAGGCCTGGACATTTGATGAGGTTGGCGACCGTTGCGCCGTTTCGACTATAGCTATTTCCTCTTCCCGGGTGATCGGCCGGTCGGTAAACTGTCGTGCCGAAACATGACTATTCAGGAATCTCAACAGCTCGTTCAACTGGTCCCCCTGACTTGCTTCTCAAGACAAAGGGCGCGACTTGTGTCGCGCCCCTGTCCGGATATGACAGCAGCGTAATCAATAGGATCGACTGGCTGATTGCGCCGCCTCGATCTGTCTGGTCACCTCGGCAAAATGGGCTTTAGTCATCTGATCGAGGTTGCCCGATGCGACGGCGTTCTTGGCGGCCTTAAGCAGAATGCTCAGATCGTTGGCGGCCAGAGTGCGGGCATCGACCGGATAAGAGCCGGCCTCGCTTAGATAAATCCTCGTAATCAAATTCAGATGGGCCAATTGCAGTTGACGCCGGAAACTGTTGACGTTCTCCGGAGCGACGATTTCGCTCCAGATGGCGCGGCGGACTTCGGTGAAAAGGTCATAAGTGGTGTACGGTTCCTCGTTGTCCGCATAGCGCTCCACATTATTGACCAAACGCATGAGGATAGTCGGGCTATAGAGCCGACTGAGGGCCAGCATCTGAATATTGATCACGGCTTGATGCAGCGGGTAGTCGACCGGCCGGCTGTAGACCGACCAGTTGAAGTCGCCAAATCGCTCCGGCTGCAGCTTGTTGAGCAGATCAGCCGGAAGATCAAAAGCATCGGCGGCAAAAAGATTGTCTTTGAGCATGGCAATCGCCCGACGCTGGGTGGCGGCCGGTATCGTCTCAAACGGAATCTTACCACCCGGATCGCCGATATGATGATTGTAGCGCTGCAGACCGCCGATAAACTTGGAGGCGATCAGAGCCAGTTCACGATAGGCGCGCCAGCCCGTCTGGAATGACTGCAGCATTTTTTGATACCGATTGCCCGGTTTGTCAAAGCGATCGATCGCGGAATGCCACAGGTGACGGGTCAGGTTGACCCGGTGTTGGGCGTAAGCTAACGGATCGCTGCCGTGATCATGGAGGTTGCAGTAAGGATCAACCGCCTGAGTGCTCCAACCGACGGCATCCTCATCAGTGCCGTAGATCAGGTCGGCCCGCGGTGCCTTTTCGGCGATCTTCTCCAGTTGCGGTAACTCCTCTTCCGGTGTCGCGGCTCCAAACTCGGAATAGGCATACTCGGTCATCCAATCATCGAACGGACCCGGCACATGGGCGAAGAAATCCCCCTGGGGTTTGTCCGGTCCGGCGATGTTCGGCGGCAGATAGTCCATGATGGTCCCGGAAGTCGAATGCACTCGCGTCCAGTTGGGATCATTGATTTGGTCCAACGTGTAAATGGTAGAGGCTTTGAAATTGTGCCTGAAGCCAAGGGTGTGGCCGACCTCATGCGCCAGGATCTCGGTCAGATAGGTATTCACGTAATGCTGCAGAACCGAATCCTTGCCCTCAAGGTCGTCGGTAACGGCCGACAGGTAAGCCATGCCGAAGGCGGCATCCTGGGCGGATTCCTGGGCATAGTTACAAACCCGCCCGTACTTATCATCACCAGGATTGAAACCGACTTCAGACGGGGGTTCGATCCGGAATGGATCGGTCCATTCCGATTCGGGGAAGTCGCCGTTAAACGATACCGGGTCAATGAAATACTCGACCAGGGTGTACATGTAGCGCACCCAGTCCGATGAAAAGCGAATGTCGGCGTCGTAGATCTGGCCGGTATAGGGATTGGCCCGGCTCGGGCCGACGGCGTAAGCGGCACCCGGCTGAATCATCCAGCGGATGACATTATATCGCACATCGGCCGGATCCCAGTCGGCAGTATCCGGCATCTGCTTGGCGACCATGACATTTTTGAAACCGATCTTTTCAAACGACGGATTCCAGAACTCGACGGCCTTGACCATCGCCGGTCGATATTCCTCGGGCACCGTGTTCTCGATCCAGAAGACAATCGGTTCAACCGGTTCCGAAAGTGCTGAGTCGGGGAATTTCTTTTTCAAATTCCAGCGATCGATGAAGCGAATGTATGGCGTCTCCACATCAAGGTTGGTGTAATCCTGGTACATGGTCTGGAAGTGGCCGACCCGATCATCGGCAATGCGCGGCATGTAATCAGTCTCGGGAATCGACGACAGCGAAAAGTGGTACCGGTGGAACATCGAATAGGGATTCTGCATAGTCGAGGAGGGAAGGGGCTGGTTCGTCTTGAAATGCAGGCGAGTGTCGATTTCGGTGTTTTCCGGGAAGGACTTAATCTGTTCAAGATAGCTGTTGTTTTTGTCCATGCTCATGCCGGTCTTGGCCAGATTGCCCAAAAAATAGCCGACATGATTGATATCGAGGACAAACAGATCGTCAGGTTTGATCAACACCGTATTGGTGGAATCCTGCGGCAGGGAGACAATCTCGGTTGTGGCCCAAAGATGGTCGCTGACCGCCGAGGGGAGGGCTCGCGCCAAAGCGGCGGTGCTGTCGGCACGGAAACGCAGGTTCTTTTCCATGAACATGATGTTCTTACCGACCCGCTTGACAAAGAAAGGGAAAGTTCGTCCCATGGCGCCCTGGTCATAAAAAGCTCCGGCCGTTGCCGAGCGCGTGATGCCACAAAGATAGACCGGACCGAGCTGCTCAGGCGAGAGAGCCATCAGCCAACTGTTGTCGGTGGTGTCGTGATAAAACGTGAACAGACCTTCGATTGCCACCTTGTCCTTGATCATCTCGGCGAACGGTTTCTCGTCGCCATCTTTCTTTTTCTTGGGCTCTTTGCTTTCTTCGCTCGATACACCAGGGCCGAATGTCTTGACTCGTCGCCCGGCTGTAGCCGGAGTGACCGAACCCATCAGCAAAGCTGTGGTCACCAACAACCCGGTGAGCAATCTTCCGTAATGCATGAACTCTCCTTTTATCGCTACCTATTCATAAATCGATTTATCGTAGACTAATACGCCAATAAGTCTCCATTTGTTCACGCCATCAAGAGATAATTGACCGGCGCGCTATGAATTCGACAGATGGTAGTCCAGATACAGGCTCCCACGGCCGGTAAGGTCATAGTAGGTGTGGTTGCGGTGCTTGATCCATTTGTTGTCGACGACCCCTTTGCGGTACTGAATAATGCGCGGCTCTACTCGTTCCAGCAGACCCATGTTGCGGAGTTTGGCGTGGTGGTCGAAGACGGCCTCCTTGTCGGCCGCCAACATGCGGGCCATTTTCAAAGAATAGTCCACACCAAAGTTGCGGTGGTGCTTCAAAATGCGCCAATCAAGTTCATCCAATTCGGAATAGTCGTCATCGGGAGTGAATTTCTCATCAGCCAGGATGTCCGGCCAATTCAGAATCACCAAACGGTCGGTCGGAGCCTTCAGCAGGCTCTCGCATTCGGCCCGGTGGACCTTGAGGCTAACGCGGTCATGGCTGAAATAGCCGGTGATATCATCCGGAGGATGCGGCCGGCAGCACTTGGCCTGCGAGTACTGCTCTTTGAGACGAATGTCATCAGTCATGATCTGAGAATATAATAGCCCAGCAGACGGAAGCCAAGTTGTGGATCAAAAACGCCGGTCCACCGGCTTCATTTTCTCTACCGCATGCCGCACGACGGTCCCGCTTCGGTCGCTGTCCGTGCCTCTGTTTGAAGCGGCCGGGTAATCCACCTTGACGTTTGCTTTGCGGCACTCGGTTGCGTACATTCTCAGAATCAAGTAGTAGTGCTTTGGTTACATAGCCACGAGGAGCTCATGGATCAATATCTGATATCATCACCGGCTGGAGTGATCGCGGTTCTAGCGGGGGTCACCTCGCTATTTTTCTTTCTCGAAAAACAGACCGAGTGGAAGTTTTTCAACTACATCCCGCCACTGATCTTCATCTACCTGGTGCCGGTGGCTCTGTCGAACCTGTCCTTTATTCCCACCAGTTCGCCCGTGTACGATTTCATGGGGAGCGCTGTCCTGCCCATGTTCCTGGTTGTTATGCTACTCGATGTTGATATCATGGCCACCGTCCGGGTAATGGGGCGAGGAGTTTTTGTCATGCTGCTGGGGACGGTGGGAGTGGTTGTGGGCGCTGTGGTCGGTTTCGTGCTGGTCAAGCACGGTCTCGGGCCCGAGGCATGGAAGGGGTTTGCCGCTCTATCCGGTTCGTGGATCGGCGGCACCGGCAACATGGCGGCGGCGGCCGGCGCTTTCGATCTTGACGAATCCTCGCTCGACTTTGGTTACGCGGTCATTGCCGACAACGGCGTCTATTTGATATGGTTGCCGCTCCTATTGGCCTCCAAGAACCTGGCCAAATGGTTCGGGCGGTTTACCAAGCTATCGGACGAGCGCTTTGCAAAAATGAAGTCGGCGGCGGCGGACTTGACGATTGACAAGGGGCGCCCGGAGATGCGCCACTACCTGTACCTGTTCCTCTTGGGTTTTGGCGTTACGGCGCTGGCCGCCTGGCTGGCCGACTATGTCCCACCCTACCCGGCGGTTGATCCTTATTTCACCGCCAACACTTACAAAATCCTGATCGTGTCGGTGCTGGGCGTTGGGCTGTCGTTCACTCCGGCCAGCAGGATTCCCGGTTCGCACGCCTTTGCGATGGCGCTGGTCTATATGTTTGTGGCGCGCATGGGGGCCAAGGCAGATCTGTCGACGCTGGACAGCTCCGTGTTCTGGTTTCTGTTGGGCGCCTACATCTGGATCTTTATCCACGGTCTCTTTCTGTTGGGCGCGGCCAAGATATTCAAAGTAGATGTTCATACGGCCGCGATTGCTTCGGCGGCCAATATAGGAGGCGCGGCATCGGCGCCGATTGTGGCCGCCCATCATGATCCGAAGTTGGTGCCGGTTTCGATCCTGATGGCGCTGGTTGGCTACGCAATCGGCACCCCGATGGCCATCGTAGCCGGAACCCTTTGCAGGTGGGTGATGTAACCCATGCCAAAACGCTACTGGCTGTTCAAAACCGAAGAATCCTGCTACCCGATTGACGCCCTCGCCAACGAGCCGGGGCAGACTGCGGCCTGGGACGGGGTGCGCAACTACCAAGCGCGGAACATGCTGCGCGATGAAATCAAAAAAGGGGACGAGGCCTTCTTTCATCATTCGAGCGGTAAGCCGACCGGTATTGCCGGCGTAGTTAAGATCGTGAAGTCGGGTTACCCTGATCATACCGCCGAGGATCCAAACTCACAGCATCCTGATCCCAAGCACATCAAAGACAATCCCATCTGGTACATGGTTGATGTTAAGCTGACGCGCAAGTTTTCAGAGGTTATTCCGCTTACGACTCTCAAGCAAACGCCGGGTCTTGAGAACATGATGCTCTGCCGGCGTGGCTCGCGGCTCTCGGTCCAGCCGGTGCGACCAGAGGAGTGGGCGATCATCATGCGATTGGCTCGAGACCTGTGATAGCCTGACAGGTCGAATGGCTCCCGGCCGGCCTTTCGATAGCGTTTGGTCTTGCCCCACAGACTAATCCATGCTATCTTGCGACGACTACAAAGTACGAATTTGGAGCGCTATAGTCGTATCCGGGAGGAAAAGTATGTTGACCGTAAGCCAAGGGAAGAATAAAAGAGCAGCGATTGTACCTCTCATCAGCGTGCTGTGTGGCTGCTTATTGGCCTTCATCCAATGCGGCGACTCGCCTACAGGAATGGTGCCCAGCTCCATGACCGATCCGGACAGCGCCTTTGAGATACGCATTGTCCACGACGAGGCCAGCAGTCTGGGATGGAGGGAGTTTGTGGATGTGACGATTGATCATTTGCCGCATGGATTCTTGACCTTCTTTCTCGCGATCGAAGTCGACTGGAGCCTGGCGGACAGTCTGCGCCTGATTCCCGGAGAGATCTTTGGCGATGATCAAGAGGCGCTGGTCTATGAGATCGATAATGTCAGCCATGAGGGCATGGCGGTGGTAACCGTGCAACCGTCTGCATCAAGAATGTCGCTCGGTGATCGCAGCGACCTGCTGCCATACGGAATAAACCATGAAGGTCCGGTAGTGCTGTTCACGCTGGCCATATCGCCTCGCTCTGAGATACTGAACGAGTGGCGCTGGCACCCAATACGGTTCACGGCGTTCTGCTATGGCAACGAATTGATATACATACCTCCGGGAGACTCGGGGCGACCCATCCATGGTCATCCGCGACATGTCTTCAGGGCGGACGGTCCTCCTCCATCACCCTTATATCTAGTGAGTGAGATCCACCGAACATATCTGGACGGAGACGGCCAGGTGCGGAGATGCGAATGGCTGGACCCAAACGACCGGCTCTGCGTGGATTTCTACGATGGCGGCGTGCTGACCGCAGATGAGAAGGACTTCAACGACGGCATTCGAATTGGCGACGTGGATCAGAACGGGCAGGGTCCGGATGTTGCTGATGCCGTCTTCTACATCAGTACGTTATCTCGAGGGGCCTCGTTTATGAATGACTATTCGCCAGAGCGTGCGGCGGCGTCTGATGTCAATAGGGATGGAAGAGCCTTCACGCCTGCCGACCTGGCATATCTGTTAAATATCATGGCTTCGGACAGCCCTTGCGGTACGAGCCATCTGGAAACGGATACCGTTGACTACACCTTCGCCAACGGCATTGTGCGGATTCATGAGGCAGTTGCTGAGGTCTACGCAGTCTATGCAGGAGAGGTGGAGTTGTGGGATCTCGTGAGGGCGGATGCGGCGCGTTTTGATGGCGACAGTACCCGCCTGTGGTACGCGCACTGCACTAAGTGCCCGGCGGAATACTCCGGCGCGCTTTTCGCTGCGCCACGGCCACCCGATCGACTGGAGTTCTCATCACCTCAGGGCGCCCATATTGTGGCGCGGCGCATCTGGGACTAAGAATCCTTTGACGACCACCCATCGCTGCGCTTATCTTGCGCCATCTGTCGTTAATCGCAACCGTTGAGGTGGAAGTGCAAAAAAAAATTACAATCGCCAGTTTGTTAATGATCGCCGGCATGTGCGCCGCAGCTTTCGCGGCTACTCCCGTCAAGTTCGAAAGTCACAGGCTGGGCTTGACCCTTGATGTCATGCAGCAGACGGCCGGTATCACCGACACATGTATCGTTGAAATTGCCGAGGGTCTGAATATCTTTGCTATCGCACCGAATGTCACAGAAATCGGTACGCTTACGCTTGACGGTCAATGGACTGAGTATGGCGTAGCCCACTCAAGTGAGGAAGCTCCCGAGGACATACAGGCGATGATCGATACGCTCTTCGAGGCGCAGCCCACGGTGCTGTTCTTTAGCAGCATCTTCGCACGCCGGACACCGCTGGTAATCTCTTACCAAGCCGTCTTTGCAGAATCGGTAGAAGGAGCGAGGTTTGCGCGCGAAAATGTCGGTCGTGAAGTGCGCGGGACCATCGGGGAGATGGGCGCATATCTCAGCCCATCCGCCTTTTTCTATCCACGGGGTAGCGAAGAGAGCGTCAAATTCCGCATCACGGCCGACATCCCGGCCGAGTGGGAATGCGTGGCCGACGGCAACCGGTCGGCTAGTGAGACCATTGACGGTCGCAAGCACCAGACATGGGAGAATCCTTATCGCAACGACGGCCTGATGTTTATGGCGGCGCCGTATGTTGTCCGGTCGACTATGCGTGGCGATATCGAAGTAGCGTGCTACTTCTTTGAGGCAGACACCGGCCTTTTCGAGCAGTACCTCACGGCCACGGCTGACTATATCACCATGTACACGGATCTCATCGGTCCCTATCCCTTTGAGCGTTTCACAGTCGCCGAGAATTTCTTCCCGACCGGCTATGGCATGCCGGGCTGGACATTGCTGGGTCAACAAGTGTTGCGGATGCCGTGGATCGTACACACCTCGCTTGGTCACGAAGTGCTGCACAACTGGTGGGGCAATAGTGTCTACGTCGATTACGTGCGCGGCAACTGGTGTGAGGCGGCTACGGTATATGGGGCCGACTATCGTTACAAGTTGATGCAATCGCCGGCGGCCGCTCGCGACTATCGCAAGGACATTCTAAAGGAGTATCTGAGCTATGTTGGCGAGGGCAGCGATTTTCCGATTCGCGCCTTCACTTCGCGGACTTCTCCGGAGACGCGCACTATCGGCTACAACAAAGCGATGATGGTCTATCATCTGATCCACGAGGAGATCGGCGACAGCGCCTTCTTTGCATCATGGAAAGATATCTATGCGCGCTACCGAGGTGTCAAGATCGGCTGGGAGGAATGGATTGAATCGTTCGAGCGCACCAGTGGCCGGGATCTTTCGTTTATTATTCCGCAATGGATCGACGGCCCAGGCGCGCCGGTTCTCGAACTTGCCAAGGCCGAAATCAGGTCGGACGGCGCGGGAGTCAACACCGCGGAAATTGTCGTCAACGAAACCAGCGGCGACAATTACCGGCTCCGAGTGCCGGTACGATTCGAAAACGCGACAGAGACACTCGATACGGTCGTGACTATCGCTGATGGTAGCGGGAGCGTGACCATTGCCCTACCTAGGTCCTATGAGACCGTGCACGTTGATCCTGAATACAACATCTTCCGCAAGCTGTATGATGTCGAAGTGGAACCGATCATTTCGGCGGTAATAGGAAGCGAGTCTCGCCAATACAACACGGGGATTGTTGAGGCGGAGATAGCGGACAAGATACGCGAGTTCATTGCTAATGTTGAAGGCGATGAGGTGGAGGTCGTGGTGGACGCTGATTTCTCTGCGGCCAACCAGACTATATCTGTGATCGCATTTAATCCAGGCGATTTGCCGGAATACTTGACTGACCGCATTGAGCACAGCGAAGACCAAGTTGCATTGGGCAATGAAGCCTATGATCTGTCCAAACACTCTTTGGTTCTGGCCGTTGATTTCGAAACCGGAGGAAGGGGCCTAGTGGTCCTCACTAAGGACCTTGCATCCCTCCCCCGCCTCGGTCAGCTTATTCCACACTATGGCAAGTACTCCTATCTCGTATTCGAGGGCACAAAGAACATCGCCAAAGGCCAATGGGAGGTGACCCAGTCGCCACTCAAGGTCGAATTGACTCCGTCACGATAGACACTCAGGAGAACTCTCGTTTGGCCACAATTACTTTCCACGGTGCCATCGGCACCGTCACAGGATCGCAGTATCTTCTCGAAGCCGAGGGGATGAATGTATTGGTCGATTGCGGCATGTTTCAAGGCAGCAAGGAGAATCGCCTGAAAAACTGGGAGCCGTTTTCGATTCGTCCCAAAGAAATTGATGCCGTCCTTCTGACTCATGCCCACACCGACCACGTCGGATTGTTGCCGCGTTTGACCAAGCAGGGTTTCACCGGGCCGGTCTATTGCACTCGAGCAACGGCCGAGTTGAGCCGGATCATGCTTTTGGATTCGGCCCATATTCAGGAAGAAGATGCCCGCTGGGCCAATAAGAAGGGCTTCACCAAACACAAACCGGCCTTGCCGCTATTCACAACCCGTGATGCCGAGCGAAGCCTGCATCAATTCAAGCCGCTCCATTATGGCGAGCAACTCGACCTGACGCCGACTATGCGCGTCAAATTCAAAGACGCCGGTCATATTCTGGGCTCGTCGATGATTGACCTGCGGGTCAGTAACGGCAAGCGGCGACGCAAGATTGTCTTTAGCGGCGACCTGGGTCGACCGGGACGGGCCCTCTTGCGCGACCCGGTGCAGATCTATGATATCGATTACCTGGTTTTGGAATCCACCTACGGCGACCGTCTGCATGGCGATGAGGATTTCCACGATGAACTGGTTCGCGTCATCAACGAGAGTATCGAGCGCGGGGGAGTGCTGATTGTACCGTCATTTGCCGTCGGCCGCACGCAGACCCTGCTGTATGTCCTGAGACATCTGCAGGAGGCCAACGCCGTCCCGGTAGTCCCCATCTATGTAGATTCCCCGATGGGCATACGGGCAACCGAGGTTTACTCCAAACGCATAGCCGACCAACGATTGTCGGTACGCCTCGATTTTATTCAGGGCGACGATATCTTCACCCCACGCGGGCTGGTGATATGCGAAAGCCGTGACGAGTCCAAAGCTATCATGGGGTTCAAGGGTCCTGGAATAATCATATCCTCCAGTGGTATGGTGACGGCAGGACGAGTCTTGCATCATATGATCCAGCGGCTGCCCGACAAGAGGAATACGGTTCTGTTTGTTGGCTATCAGGCTCATGGAACACGGGGACGGCGCATCCTTGACGGCGAAGAGACCGTTAAGATCCATGGCCAATTCGTGCCGGTGAAGGCGCATATTGAAAACTTATCCGGATTCTCTGGCCATGCCGACTACAATGAGATTCAAGCTTGGTTGATGGGGTTCGATCACGCGCCGGAACAGACCTTCATCGTCCACGGCGAGCCGGAGGCCTCCCAAGCTCTATCTGGTCACATCAAAGCTCGCTATGATTGGGAGATCACCGTTCCCCGGCTTGGCGATAGCCACGAAATCGAGCTTTGATCAAGTACCCAGGTCAGGTTCAAAGCGAATCCCGAGGCGGAGCCATCGGCCCGGCATGGGAATCGTGCCGATTTCAGTGTACTCGATGTCAAAGACATTAGTGACATCAAGGCTTAGCGCTAGGTCCCTGATGCTCCACACCACGCGGGTATTGACCAACGTGTGTTCCTTGCCATCCACGCGCTGAAAGTGCTGTAGCTGGATGTTCTGGGTCAGCGGCCCGGTCCAGACCAGATCCACTCCGACCAACAGTTGGCGCGCCAAATGGTCCTCGACATACTTCGACTGGTAGCCCTCGAGGTCCTCGCTGCGCGAATTCTCCAGATGAGTATAGGCGAGATTAAGACGTTCGATTATGGGCAGTGCGGCCGGGAAAAGGGTGCCTTCGATCTCTACTCCTTCGGTGGTTGCTCCGGCTATATTCCGGGCTTGCCAGGGTCTGTCATCCGCTTGACGCACATAGTCGATCAGGTTCGTGCCGTGCCTGATGAAGCTCGTCACACCGACGGATCCAACTTCGCCGGCAGTGCGCAATCCGCACTCTGCGGACCAGGAATCTTCCGGCTGCAAATCAGGATTGCCGACGTTGGCCGGACTTTGGTAATATAGGTCGGTGTATGTCGGCACGCGAAATGCCCGCCCAGCCGAAGCATACAACTGAGTGGCCCTGGACAGTTGGAGACCAAAATCCAATCCCGGCCATGATTGCCAGTCGTAATCGGTGTATCGATAGGTGTTGATGCCGGCCGTCAATGTCACCCCCTCATGCGGCCGCCATTGTTGCTCAATGAAACAACCACCTCGCCACCGATAGTGATCGCCGAGGTTGGAACTGACCAATTCCTCCCGGCAGGCTTCACCGCCGACCGAGGTTATGCCCAGCGAACTGGAAAAACTCACCTGCAGTTCGCCACCATACTGATCGGAAGTGTGCTGATTGCGATACCACTCCGGTCGATTGCGATCGAGCACAAACTTGTCTTCATGGCGACGCCAATGGATCTTTGGCATAATTGTCAGCGCGGCAATCTGGAGCTCGGCCGTGGCAGCCACCAAGCCGCTGAGAGTGGCTTCCCATTGATCTTCGAACTGGTCCGAATAAAAGCGATAGGCTCCGAATTCCTTGTCGATCAGACGGGCCGAAAGCCGTATCAATCCGCGCTTCGTACGGAGGGATCCATGGTAGGCGACGGTGCGATTGTCAAGCTCCATGCCGTTGACATACCCGTCAGACTGAATCCGTGCCAGCGAAAACCGATGATAGAAGGCACCATGGTTGGCCGCCATCAGAATTGATTGTTGCATAAGACCATACTCACCCACCGTCGCCTCAAGTACATATCGACTGCGCCCACAGGGGGAGGTGATGAAGTTGATCGCGCCACCCATCGCGTTGGGGCCGAACAAGCGGGCGCCGGGACCCTTCAGTACCTCCACCCGAGAAACCTCACCCAGGGCCAGAGGCAGGTCAAGCGCATGGTGAGCGGTCTGGGGATCATGAACTTTGATGCCGTCTATCATTACCAGTGTCTGCTCAAACGTGGCTCCGCGAAGACTGACGTCGGCCTGGGCACCGCCATAACCGCGCTGGCGCAGATCAATCCCTGGAACTTGCTCCAGCAACTGACATGGGCCGAGCGCCGGCGGCGACAGGAGGACATTGGACACAATCGAAACCTGGCGAGTCAAGTCGTGGAAGCGGACCGCCGTGCGGGCACTGCTGACGACGATGCTGTCAACCTCATGATAGACCTCGGTGCTGTCGCTATCGGACCCCCGTGCCTGCGCGATCAATACCGTTGCTGTCAAAAGCAAGGTGGCCGCAGCGTGCTTTGCTGCTGATATCATAGTGTCTGTCCCTGCATTAGATTTTCCGCTTCCGAACAGCGCCGTATCTAACCTCGGCGCGCTGCTACAAAGGCGGATTCTACTGAGAAAACATGACCATGTCAAGGGTGAGGGCGGTTGCGTTTGAGACGGATCGGGGCAACGATCGCTTGCGGGGCTACCGCTCGATTTCCCCAACCATAGGGACAAAGCGGACTTCATATAAACGGCGGTTACTCAGGCCCTGCGCCGTCCTGGTGATCTTGTGCAGATACTGCCGGCCCCATTGCTCGGCGGCCAGAGGAATCACCAGGCGACCACCGGTCTTCAATTGGCCGATCAGCTCGCTGGGCAGACGGGGGGCGGCGGCGGTGACTATTATGGCGTCGAACGGTCCCTTTTCAGGCCAGCCCGAAGCGCCGTCGGCCACGCGAGACTGAACACGCTGATAGCCGGCTTTTTTTAGATTCCGGCGCGCCCGTTCGTGCAACTCGGGAATCAACTCAACTGTAAATACTTGTCGGACCAGTTCAGCCAGGACCGCCGCCTGATAGCCGCAGCCGGTGCCGACTTCCAGCACTTTATGATCCGGCTTCAGCTGCAGTTGTTGGGTCATCGAGGCGACCACGTAGGGTTGCGATATGGTCTGGCCCATCCCGATCGACAGGGGACTATCGCGATAGGCATCGCCAAGATGCTTTTCGGGAACAAATAGATGGCGCGGTACGCGGCGCATCGCGTTCAAAACGCGTAAATCGATGATGTCACGGCGCACTAGTTGCTCGGTGACCATTTGCTCTCGCTCGGGAGCGTAGCGATCCGGTTTCTTTGGTCGATCTTTCATGGCTACCCGCAGGGGATTGATTTGCATAAATATAAACGCCGCCGCCAACATGGCAATAGTACAGATTTTCCGAGACCTTGCGAAACCAGCGGCCCCAACCTGACAGAGGCAATTTCGGGGTCCATGTCGCGGGCAAAGAATATCTTGACTGATGCCGAAAATGGCATTACTTGTGCCCACCAATGCTGGGGTAGTTCAGTTGGTCAGAACGCCTGATTGTGGATCAGGAGGTCGACGGTTCAAGTCCGTCCCCCAGTATTAAAATCCCTTCTCGATCAATCACTTACAGATTCAATCGCTCCGCCGCAACATTATTCATAAGTGCTTACAACCAGACTGATCCGGACGAGCGCATTTGAAATCCGAGCCGTGGCCTTCGCTCCAGTGCTCGCCTGTTTGTGGCGTCGTTTTCGCAGCTTCAGCGTTCGTGCAGTGGCGCGATCTCTTTCCTCTGTAATTTCCGGTTGCCATTCCGGGTGGGGATATCAACCAGAAGGCACGTTATGAGTGGCTCATGGTACTGCTGATGATGGTAGTGATCCACCTGCAAAAACCTCTATGAATAGCCATCCATTTTGGATATATTGTAATTGGTCATGGTCGGATATTAGATCCAATACACCACGGCTATGGTATTTCAGGTGGTTCACACTTCAGACTGCACCAGGTCGAAACATCTGTAAATCGACACAGGATTTCAAAATCAAGAGGTTTACAATGTTGTGGAAATACCCGTTGATCGCCACGCTATTGGTGATAACTGCTTCTTTTGCGGTTGGAGGCAGTGACATAGGTACGTCTGATGGTGTATCTCGTCAACCATCGTATCAGTTTTCTCCAAAGAATATTCTAATGCAGATGACCGAAGATGAAAAAGCCAACGCCGTGATCCATCTCGTGCTTGAGCAACAAGCCGGCGCCCTGGCTTTGGAGAAGGCACACCAGATTGACGTGTCTTGGAATACGGGTCAATTCTCTACAGCCTTGGAGTTGTTTGATGAGCTGGCTCCTCTGACGCAATTGAATTCAGCGGAAATTCACGTGACCTGGAAAGTACCACCAGCTACGTCGTCTCCGGATAGATATGGTACCGATGTTCAAATCAGTACCCGCGATTCGGTGAGTATCTTGGAAATGGAAATCCATCATGGTACCGGGAATCTGATTGCTCTGGTTATTTTCGAAGGTGATGGATCCACAACCTCAATCGAAACAAGATTGTCAACGGATGGCGGCAATACCTGGGTTTCAAAGTACGTAATTGGGATGGGCACCGAAGTGGTTGATGCTTCGGCTTCAGTGTGGGAGGATCATTGCTACCTGGCATATAACTATAGCTTTTTCAACGACACCAGACTAATCAGGTATAATTGCGAGACGGGTGTGAAAGAGCAAATCTCAGGCTCGGATTACTTGACGATTCATGAAGATCAGACAATCAAGGAGTTGAAACTGTCATCGGCCGATGACTATGTTTCATCGAATGATTACCTTTACCTGGCTCTGATAGAGACCGACAATGATCTGGTCGTGTATCGGATTGACATAGGCGCTATCTCTACGTGGCAACAGCTGACGACGACCATTGGCAATTGTGACCGGGGATTGGATATCTTTGTTACTCCATCGATTTGGTTTCCCGTGTATATCTCTTATATACATACCGGCAATAATGTTGTCATCTCGAGATACGAGGGCACCAGTAGTCACTTCGTGCCCATCTTCACAACTCAGGTGGGAGGAAGCATACCTGACGAAACCTGCCTTGATATATATGAATCAAACATAGTCTGTCTCTTTGAGTACTATTCGACCGCTGAATCCAAGAATGGGATTTACGGCTGGTACAGCGACGATTTGGGTACGGACTATTGGTTTCAATTAATCGACGATTGGGCTACTAATCGCTTCAGCCCCTCGATTACCATGCGGAGAGGGGGCGGGATCGGGATCGCCTACAGCACCCTGTCTATGTATCCAGTCAGGAGAGGGAAGTCAAAATGGCGTCCCTATGATTCCCTATCATTCTACAATGCCCCCGAAGTGACTTACGCTGACAACTGGACATCTTACCAGCAGGACATCGAGTACCTTGGCGGTGGGATCCATGGCATTGCTTATGTCAGCAGTGACCTGGAAGCCTGGTTTGATCGTGGTTCCGGCTGCTGCGTGATTCGCGGTGACATCAATCATGACGCCGCCGGACCCGACATCGCTGATCTGGTCTATCTGGTGAACTATATGTTCAACGGAGGTGCCTCCCCATTCTGCATAAGTGAGACCGACGTTAATGGAAGCGGCGCAGACCCGGACATTGCGGACCTGGTGTACCTGGTGAACTACATGTTCAACGGCGGACCTGCGCTCGCACCCTGTCCGTAGGCTCACGTAAGCGAAGTTCTTAACATACAACTGAACACCCAGGCCCATCGATCAGACCTCGGGTGGGGGTTTTAATCGGGGCTAGGTCGGACTTTCACGCGACATGGCACCGAATAATACGAATTACCTGCGTGTCTTAGGACGGTCGGTGGTCGACGGAACAGCCTTGCCATACATCTACCCTTGAAACAAGTTGGCGACCTTCGCGTAGTTACTGGCAGAGTCTACTGCAATTGGCCCTCCGCAAGGCGGGTGTCCGATTAACTACGAGAGGAGTAGGACCATGACGGTACCGTGCGGTAAGGAGAAGAGGCTGGCAGGGCTGCTTCTGGTTACATTGGGTGGGGTACTTGTGGTCGCGTCGGCCGGGCTCGCCAACATAGTGGCGCAGCCGGTCTTCAATCCAAAAATGACGGTAACCCAGGCGAGCAAGGCGGTTCGCATCGACGGCGATCTGGAAGACCCTGCCTGGAACGGCGCCGAGATGATCAGTCATTTTGTCGAGCGATCTCCGGGTGACAACACCCAGCCGGAAGTGGCGACGAAGACGTATGTCACCTACGATGACGACAAGCTGTATGTGGCCTTTGTCTGTCTGGATGATCCCCGGAGTCTCCGGTCAACCATGTGTCAGCGGGATCAATTCACCAGCGATGATGCCGTCATTGTGCTCATCGACACCTACGGCGAAGCCGCCTGGGCCTACGAGTTCCTCGTCAATCCACTCGGTGTGCAGAAAGACCGCCTTTGGTCCAGCGTCGGCGGCGAAGACCCGGGCTTTGACCTCATCTGGGAATCGGCGGCCAAGGTCACTGACTCGGGCTACCAGGTAGAACTGGCCGTGCCTTTTGAGAGTCTGCGCTTCCCCAACCGGGACCGGCAGTCCTGGCGCGTGGACTTCTGGCGCAACCGTCCGCGCGAGAGCATGCATCAGTATTCCTGGGCGGCCTATGATCGCAATGAACAGTGCTGGCCGTGTCAGTGGGGGACCCTTGAGGGCATAGCCGACGTTCGCCCCGGGCGCGGCCTCGAGATCCTGCCTACGTTTGTGGCCAACCAGGCAGGGGCGCTTTCAGATGCCTCTGATCCATTGGCGAGAATCGACAACGGCGACGTCTACGGGGCGGTGTCTTTGGGAGCGAAGTACGCCCTCGCCACCGACGCCACCATTGAAGCCGCCTACAATCCTGACTTCAGCCAGATCGAGGCTGATGCCGCCCAGGTAGACGTAAACACTACCATTGCCCTCATCTATCCGGAGCGGCGCCCGTTCTTTCAGGAAGGGGCCGATGTTTTTCGGACGCTCTTCAATTCCTTCTATACTCGAACCGTCAACGACCCCGAATACGCGGTCAAGCTGATCAGTCGTAAGCAGGGTTACACTCTCGGTTTCATGTCGGCCCGTGACGAGAATACCCCGTACATGATTCCGCTGGAGGAAAGTTCCATTCTGCGCAACGTCGGTTGCAGCCAGGTCAACGTCCTCCGGGGTTCAAAAGCGATCGGCGATGCCTCACAACTGGGTTTTATCGTCACCGACCGTCGCTTCGAAAACAATGGCTATGGAACCATCGCTGCGGTGGATGGTAACATTCGGCTAACGCGAAATCTGGCGGTCGACGGCCAATTCCTGGCTAGTTTTACCGGCGAACCTGATCAGGCCGGAGCGACCGCCGGATTGTCGAGGGTCTCGGTCGGAGAAGGTTCACACTCAGCCGCATTCGATGGCGAGTCGTTCCGGGGCAACGCCTTTATCTCACGTCTGAAACGGTTCGCGCGTCACTGGAGCTTCCTGATCGATTACAACCAAGTGGCGCCGTCCTATCGCACTCAGACAGGCTATGACCCCTGGGTCGATTATCGCAACGCCTCGGTCTGGACCCAATACACATTCTATCCGGAATCCGGGATGTTCCAGCGGATACAGCCGCAGGTCTATGCCGATAGTCGCTGGCGCTTTGATGGTGTTCATCGATGGGAGCACCAGAACTTCAGCCTCGACGCGGAGTTGCGGTGGGCACAGACTCATGTCTCTATCTACGCCGGCCGCGGCAGGGAAACCTGGACGAGCCGTCTGGTCGACACGCTAATCGATTACCACGGTCTCTATTCGGCCGGGTTGAGAATGTATTCTCAGCCCAACAGGTACGCGGGCTGCGAAGTATCCGCAGAAATCGGTCGCTCGGTGGCGCGCTTTGCCGACGCCATCGGGGACGAGTTCTCGGTCGATGCCTCGTTGGATCTCAAGCCGATCGATCGCATCGTCATCGAGCCTCAAATCAGCTACGCCCGCAGCGCGCATACCGTCAGCGGCAAGCAGTTGTACCAGCAGTTTATTGCCCGCACGCGATTGCGGCTGCAGGTGAATCGAGAATTGTCCGTACGCCTGGTGGTCCAGTACGATGACTCGAAGGCGTCGATCCTGGCCGGTCGGACACCTGCCGGGCCAACCTACTTCGACTACAAAGAAAAGGTGTGGAATATCGATCCATTGATTACTTATCGCCTGAGTCCGTTTTCGGTACTCTATGTCGGTTCGACGCATGACTATACCAAGTTGCCCAGCGAAGATCCCTGGGATCTTGACTGGCGACTCAGCGAGAGGCAGTTCTTTGTCAAGTTGCAGTATCTGTTCCAGGTATGATACAAAGTTCCTCCGCACGGCACTATGGCGAACCGAGTTAACCGCTCGGTTTGCCGTTTTTGTGTCCCGAGACAGCTTCCGGCGGACGGATCCGACGGTCCGCCGCCCGCCGTCGTCCTGACAACAAGTGCCGCTTGCGTCCACGATCAAGTCTGGTTATGTTCGACATATCGGGACGGCGGTCGGTGCCGACTGGCTACGGATGTGCGACCCATTTCCAACAGGATTCTTCAATGGCGAAGCAGGCTATGACAATCAGATATGCAGGTGCCTTGCTGTTAGTTGTGCTGGCGACCTCGGTCGGTGCTCAGTCCGCGGCTGACTGCCCCTGGCGCGAGTGGCGGACGGCCGGCGACTCCCTGGCGGAGTCTCAGCAGTACGATTCCGCAGTCGGGCTTTATGAGAGCGCTCTGGCCTGCCTCGGATCATCACACGGCAGCTTAGGCGACGACACCGTGCGGGCGTCGATTCTGAGCGACATGGGTCAGGTTTACCTTCGCAGGAACCAATATGCTGTCGCTGATTCGTTGTGGAAGATCAGTCTGGAAATGCTGACGGCCGACCTTGACGATAGTCATGATCTGGTCCTGAACGGCCTGAACTGGTTAGGTCACGTTACTATATATATGGCTGACTACGCCCGAGCTGAAGGTTATCTGATGCGAGCTCTGGCCGGTTGGGAGAATTCCGCAAAAGACGACACCGCCTATGTCCTCAAGACGCAATTGCGGCTGGGTGTTATCTGTATGAATCAAGAGCGCGTCGCCGATGCCGAGCAGGCTTATACGGCGGCCCTGGAGTTGATTGCCGATGATCCTGCCCGTTATCCGCGCCTCAGCGCAGCCCTGCGCAATAATCTTTCCAATATGTATCGTTGGCAAGGTCGTCACGACGAAGCGGAGCCCCTGCTGCTGGCGCAGATTCAGCAGATCGAGGCCATGGAGGAGCCTTATGTCGATATCCTCCTGGCTACCTATCATACTCTGGCCGAGACCTACTCCGATCTGGAGCGCTGGGATGAGGCCGAGAAGTACTTCGGGATAGCTGTCGAACGTACGCGAGAACTCGCCGGCGATGACTACAGCTCGATTGCCTTCACCATGACCAGTTTGGGCAATCTGTATCTGAGACAGAAGCGTTTTGCCGACGCTGCCGAGCAGTATGCCGAAGCGCTGAGAATCAAGCGCCGGATGGTCGGCCTGGCTGATCGCAGCGTAGCCAATACCCTGGTGATGTACAGCCAGTGTCAACAGGCTCAGGGTAATCTCACCCAGGCACTGGAGCTGGCTGCGGAGGCGTTTTCCATTCGTCACGCCGACTACCGTCGCAACTCCTGGGTGCTTACCGAGGATCGGGCGCTGACTTTTTCCGATATCATGAGAAACACGGCCAATACCTACCTCGGTCCGCTGTTGGCCGGAGGGGAGTGGAACGAACAAATTCTTTCACAAGCCGCCGATATTATCCTGGCAGCCAAAGGACAAGTCTCGGATGGCATCTTCGAGCGGCGTCGGGCCCTGGCCCTGGAAACCGACGAGAATATCTCGACCAAACTGAGTGCCTATCGGGGCGCTTCGGAGAGTCTGTCCAGGCTGTTTCGACAGGGTCCCGGTCAAGGAGATCCCGAGGCCTATCAACACACAGTAGACTCGGTCGGCCGCCATGTGCGCGACTTAGAAGCCAACCTGGTTATGAGCAGCCGTCGCTTCGGAGAACTTCAGGCTGAGACTGAAGTTTCGTTGCGGAAAGTCGTCGAGATGCTGCCCGCGTCGTCGTCGCTGGTCGAATACTATCGATACCGATACGTCGACTTGGTGCAGGATATCACCAACGATGGCTATCTAGCTCTGGTCATATTACCTCAGGCTCCGGTGCGACTGATCGATTTGGGTCCGGCGGCAAAGATTGATTCTCTGGTGGCCGCCTATCGTGATCTGATTGGTCAGGTCGGCCGGACCTGGCCGGGCATAAGCGACGAAGCGGAAAGGGCCGGCCGGCAGGCAGCCAAAACTCTTTTTGACAAACTGCTGGCGCCGACCGGCGTGGACCTGAGCCAAACTGGCCTCCTGCTGATAGCGCCTGACGGTGCTCTCAGTTTGCTGTCTTTCGCTACCTTGATGGATGAGCAGAACCGATACGTGATCGAACAGGTTCCGATCCATTATCTGTCGGCCGGTCGCGATCTGTTGAGGCTACAGCCGACGGACAGATTGGGTCACGGACTTCTGGCTTTCGGCGACGTTGATTACGATGCCGGTCTCCCAGATCAGTTTCTCGCATCCGGGGTGGAGCCGGACCAGGTCAAACAGGATTCGAAAAACACAACCAGGCGCGCCGCCGACTGGCCACTTCTGGCTCGACTGCCGTATACCGGACGCGAGGTGCGGCAGGTGACTCGGGCCTGGCGACATGATACCGATACCACCGTGCTCTTGGGAGCGGCGGCCAACGAGATGAACTTCAAAAAGTTGTGTGCCGGTCGGCGGGTGATTCATGTCGCCACTCACGGCTTTTTTGAGCCCGCCGCCGAGCCAAGCCCGGATCAGGAATCGGACGGAATAGACAATCCGCTCCTGCGTTCGGGCTTGTACCTGGCCGGCGCCAATTTGCTGGAGCAGGATCTGGATTCGGAGGGGGAAGACGGTCACTTGACAGCCTGGGAGGTAACCGCTCTGGATTTGACCGGCACCGAATGGGTCGTACTCTCAGCTTGCGAATCAGGGCTGGGCAAAGTGCAGACGGGGGAGGGTGTGTATGGCTTGCGCAGGGCCTTTCAGATGGCCGGAGCGGCCACCGTGATATCCTCGCTGTGGCCAGTCGCCGACAAGCAAACGGCTTCGATTATGAAGCGGCTGTACTCATCCGATGATCCCAATCTGGCTTGTCGGTTGCGTGCTATCTGCCTGGCCGAGATTGGTAGCTTGCGAGAAAAGGGCTTGAGTGATCATCCGTACCCGTGGGGCGCCTTTACGGCACAAGGTGCCTGGCAAATGCGCTGAGGAAAGTACCTCTTACCGAGATAACTGCAGGTTGAATTCCCACACGATCATGAGCGTGTCGCTGCCTTCCATGTCCAGCAGTTGAAGGCGATAGAGCCCGGTATCCAAAGGTACACTGAGCCTGGCAAAGCCTTTGGTATCGAATTGCTGGAGCCGTTGGGTCTGATAGACGACCGCATCATCGACCACATTGTGGATCTCCACGCTATATTCGTGGCCCGGTTCCGGATCGGCAAAAACTTGCGCATCCAAAATGCAGGGTGATCGATCAGTGTCAAAGACAAGAGGCTGAGCCGATCGCTGAGCGGCCGGAAAAACGGCCTTCGTGCGTGCCTCTATCGACAGATGGTCGGGATTGGTCCACTGCGAAAAGAAGACCATGATGACCACGGCTACTGCCGCCAGGGCAGCAGCCGGGCGCCACAGTCCTACCCAAAGTCGAGTGATGGCCGGGCGAGGGGGAGCGGCGAAAGAACGAGCGGCCTCCTTGTCGACAGCCGAAATCAAGGGCAGCTCCTTGGCCGCTACCAGGCCTTCCAGACGCGGCGGCAGCCCCCGTAATTTGCCGATAATGTCGCGACCGCCCTGGGTCGATTTGGCGTACTGGACAACCGCTTCTTCCTGGTCGGGAGTGAGCGATTCGTAGTCGAATGCGAATTGGTCGAGCAAACTGCTGTCGACCCCCGTTGCCAGCAGTTGTTCTCCGGAATCGCCATCAGCCATGACATACAGAGCTCGCTCAGCTTGGTAGGACCGGTGGCAATCATCACAGCTTCGCATATGCTCTTTAATGCTTCCGATCTGCCGATCGGTCAGCTTGCCGTTAAACGCCATGGGGAACTGCTCCTGGATCTCTTTGCAATGTAGGTTTTCCTGCACCATGCTTCTCAGTGTCCCAGCTAGGGTTTTGGGTCCTTACAAAGAGTTAGTCCGGCCAATAGCCAAAAGGTTCTCACTTTTCCATGGCGGCCACCGATTGGCGAGCCATTTGGCGGCATTCCCACATGCGACGCTTGACCGTACCTTCCTTAAGTCCAAGCAGGTCAGCGGCTTGACGATAGTTCCGCCGCCCCATAAAGATAGTCCGCCACAGTTGCCGACAGTCCTTGGGCAGAGCCAGAAGCACTCTTGCGGCAGTTCGTCGCCGGTCGTCATTGAGCACCTTCTCCTCAGGCGTATCGCTCTCGTCCACCAGGGTAACGTGTTCGATATCAGCCGCCTCGACTGCCCGAGCGGCCCGGTAGTAGTCGATGCAGGTCCGCCGCACAATAGTATAGACATAGGTCTTGAAAGAGGAGCGTCCCTCGAATCGCCCACCGCTGAGATTGGTCAGGATCTTGACCATGCAATCCTGGGCAATGTCGTCCACAGATTGATACTCGGTCCAGTTCCATTTCTGCGCGATCCTCTGGACGATCGTCTGGAGCTCGGCGATGAACTGCGTATCTCGACCTTGAAGACGCTGTAGGATTTCGTTGGCTGCCGGATGTCCCATACTAGCACCAATATACATTATAACCACCGAATCCCGCTATCAAAAGATCCGGTTTCCGCGAACCATCTGTCCGGACCGGCGACCAAGTATGAAAGTGGAAAAACAACGGTTAAGGTCCGTAACAACACCGCTCTAGGAAAGGAAGAAAGAGATGTCCAAGTCAAACATGCGAACAGGATCGGCGACAAGTGCTCAGTCGCTAGGCTCCGCCAGGACTCGCGAAAGACGAATCGCCACGAGCAGAGCGTCATGGGGCTACATCACATTCCTGCTGCTAGTGCCCGCAATTCTGCTGCTGGTAGCCTCAAGCGCGCTGGCCACAGGTTCGATTGCCGGTGAAGATGCGACGAATTTGCAGAATCCACGATTGGTTGATTTCGGTAGCAACCAGATCCTAAGCTCGCCGACCGATCGTGGCCGCGGTGTTATCCTCCGCTACTATTATGATGATTCCTGCACCTACGGCTATGGATGGCCGCTGCCGCAGGACAGCAGCGATTGGTTTGCTGTGCGCTTTGATCACGAGGAGTCCGCGGCCTGCACTCTCAGTACCGTGCGAGTCAAGCTGTATCGTCCCTTCATGGCCGGGACGCCGGATCTTCAAATCGGCGTCTACGACGACGATGGTTCTGGCCTGCCGGGTACGCTCCTGGCGACCAGGACGGTGCCTTATGCCTCCCTGCCTCCGGAAGATTTCGGCTGGGCGGAGGCCGATTTCGCTCCCTTGATTCTGGGTGCCGGCGAAGGGTTTCATATCGGAATAACTACCATAGGTGGGGTGGGAGATACCCTGTGCCCCCTGAGCGATGCCGGTACCGGCCCGCATGCCGGAGAGGATCGATCGGAGACTCATTATCCGGGCGATGGATTGTGGTACACTCTGAATGCAATGTATGGGCTCGACTATGTTTTCATGATCGAGGCCGAGATGAGCTGTGCCCAAACCGAATGTGTCCCGCCGCCCAGCGGCATGGTCGCCTGGTGGCACCTGGATGAAATGTCGGGCCCGACAGCAAATGACATCGCAGGTAGCGTTAACAATTCGGGCACCTGGATAAACAGCCCGGTTCCAGTGACCGGGAAGGTTGACGGTGCACTAAGCTTCAACGAGTCAAACTCTGTTGATGTGCCCGACGATCCAGAATTGAACTTCGGCACCGGCGACTTCTCCATTGACATGTGGATCAAGTCCACAGATGCTTCTGCGTCGGCGAGTCCAATCCTGGACAAACGAACCGGCTCTGGCTCCAATATAACCGGCTATGCACTCTATCTGTACAACGGTTACCTGGGTTCGCAGATTGGTGACGGGACTGGTTATCTTAGCTGGACCTCGACAGGGTTCGTCGCTGATGGAAACTGGCATCATATCGCAATCACTATTGACAGAGATGAAGTTAACGGTTGGCGCTATTATGTGGATGGTAGTATCGTCGGGACCCCAGCCAACCCAACAGCCTATCAAGGGAGTTTGACCAATACGGCGCCACTAGTACTGGCAAGAAACCTGATTACTCCCAGTCAGACTTTTGCAGGTACGCTTGACGAGATTGAGCTTTTCAATCGCGTTCTCGATCCGTCTGAGATCTACTCCATCTGGGCGGCTGACAGCCTCGGCAAGTGCAAAGATCTCCCGACATTCATTGGCCACTTCATGACCCCGGAAGGAGCGCCGTATCCCTTTGACGTCACTATCTCGGACGGAGAATGGGTGCAGAAGTTTGACGACGTTACGTACATTAACACCACAGTGCCATTGGAAGCTACGTACACGTATTCATATATTTTTGACTACGGTTCGTCAAACCATAAGGAATTGGGCCATGCCGAATTCAGTTTTTCCGCGGGCGAAGTCAGGGAATTCGAATTCTATGCTATTGATCCCGCTGGGGTTGAGGAATGCACTAGGCCCTACTTCTGCTTCAGGGAATTAGGGGCATGTGATAGCTTGGAATGGGACTGGAACCCGGGCGAGAATAGAGTTAGCTGGTCTGTCGTCGGGGAATCTGATCGACAGGTAGGCTTGAAGATATGGAGCGATGCAGACGCTCTGGCGCCAGTGGATAAATATGCCGTTGATATTGCAACGGGCAGTCGCAAGCCCGTCTGGCATTGGTCAGACGATGAGATAGACTTTTATGTTGTAAAGGTCGAGTACCAGACAATCAACATCGACCTTAATGCCGCATGCGATGCCATCTCTGGGGCGATAATATGGAGTGACTTCGACCCCGATAATACCGCTTTGGGCGTCAGGAACGTGTTATACAACGGCGCTAGCATGGAGGCATTCAGCACTTCTCTTCGCAGGTCAGACGGTACGCCGGTGGACGCCGAATTCATGTACCCGCAATATTCTGTGCCACCACCTTTTGGCAGCTTTGCCATGGCGATAGATGAGCTGCCTGAAGGATTTGCGTCGCTCGAGATCCCGTTGTTCATTTCACACGAGCAACCGCAGATTGCAGATGTGTATCCTCCCAAACTAGCGGAGCTTCAGCCGGACACGTTCATCATAGTTGCTGAAAACTCACTTGCCAACTCCTCATATTCCGATTTGGATCATTCAAGCGGAGACTCAATTGCCGTGAACGTGAGCACTGAGAACCTGCGTGACTGGTGGGGGTGCTTTGTCCTTCCCGATTCTCTAACGGCGGGACAGATTGTCGCATACTCGGGAGAGCGGGAAGTTGACACTCTGTCAGAGGGTGCTGATTGGTTGGATAATCTGACCGACGCGTATAACCTTGTGACTGTTCGCATTAGATCCTCCTTCAATAGGTTGGTGCTTAAGCCTACCGCCAACTCCTGCTGCCAACTCCGCGGTGACATTGATCACAATGGCTCTGGACCCGATATTGCCGACCTGGTCTTCTTGGTGAACTACATGTTCAATGGCGGTTCCGAGCCACCGTGTATGGAGGAAGCGGATGTCAACGGCGACAGCGCCGGTCCCGATATTGCCGACCTGGTCTATCTGGTCAACTATATGTTCAACGGCGGTCCGGCTCCGATCCTGTGCGGTCAGTCGGCCCCCAAGCTCTCCGGAGCCACTCCAGAAGTGTCGATCGAGCTCAGCTACGATGGCGATTTTACGACCGTGACAGTCAACTCCGAGACCAGCCTTTTAGGTCTGCAGCTTGAAATGGAGACGGAGGCATCGTCGCCACAACTGCTGGCGGACGACGGCTTCGAGCTGTACAGCTTCCGCCACGACTCGCAGCTGCGCATCGGTTGCCTTGACCTTGAAGGAATGCTGACTTTTCCGAGTGGACGCACCGACATTCTGCGTCTGCCGGGCAAGGGCGGCATAATCGAAGCGTTGGTGACCGACCGCAGCTTCACGTCGATTCAACCGGCGATCATCGTCGGCAAATCAGAGATCCTGCCTTGCCGGTTCGAACTCGATCAGAATTATCCCAATCCGTTTAATCCTGTCACGCGGATAGGCTTCTCTTTGCCCGAGGCAGGAGCGGTCAGGCTTGAGATATTTAATATAGTCGGGCAGAGGGTTACGGCTCTGGTCGATGACGTCCTTGAGGCGGGTCACCATCAGGCGACCTGGGACGCATCGGACCAGGCCAGTGGTGTTTACTTCTATAGGATCACGTCGGGGCAGGGGGTAGACAGCAAGAAGATGCTGTTGCTGAAGTAGGCCCGGCAGGATCCGTACTAGTACCAGCAAAGGAAACCCGGTGGTTTTAGTGCTCAGACCGCCGGGTTCTTTTTGAAGTGCGTCTTTGTGGATACTCTGAGCGTCACAACATGATGCCGGACGCAGCGGCTGCGCCGACGGCTAACTTGTTTGTGTAAGCCAATTTGGACGTGGCCGGACCACGATTTGCATAATCGATTTGACAAAACCCAACAATTCTATATCTTACAAGAAGTTAGGTGGGGCTTCTAAAGCTACGGGAACCGCCCTGAGCCCCACCGTGGAACAGGAGCCCAAGAGAAAAAGCCTGGAGGCAAGTCGTGGCAAGACGCATCGCTGCATTTTTGGTGGTTTTATTGCTGCCAGTATGTTCATTCGCCCAACTTTCTGTTGACGACATCAACAATCTCAAACAACAAGCTATCGACGAAGGTTGGACCTTTGAGGTCACCCAGAATCCGGCCACCGAATACTCGCTGGATCAACTGTGTGGCTTGGTCGAGCCGCCCGACTGGAAAAAGAACGCGCGGTTTGTGGACTTTGCATCGACCAAGGATCTGCCGCCCTCCTTTGATTGGCGCGATCAGGGTTTGCCTGTCGTAAAAAACCAGGGCGGCTGTGGCAGCTGCTGGGCCTTTGCTACCGTTGGCCCGCTGGAGTGTAATATCATGCTCCAGGACGGCATCGAAGTAAACTTGTCGGAGCAGTTCCTGGTGTCCTGCAACAGCAGCGGATGGGATTGTGGTGGTGGTTGGTTTGCGCACGATTACCACCAGTGGCACAGTGGTCCCTGCGGCGATACCGGTGCTGTCATGGAGGCCGATTTTCCATACGTAGCCTGGGATGCCCCGTGTGGCTGTCCCTATCCCAGCCGCGAATACGTTATTCATGATTGGGCCTACATCGGATCAAGCGGAGGCGTTCCACCCGAAAGCTACATTAAGCAGGCGATTTTGGATTATGGTCCGGTGTCGGTGGCGGTGTATGCCAACGGGGCCATGCAGTCTTACGGTGGCGGAGTTTTTAACGGCTGCGCGACGGGAACCATCAACCACGCCGTTACCCTGGTAGGTTGGGACGACACCGACGGTCCGGGCGTCTGGATCATGCGCAATTCCTGGGGTACCGGTTGGGGCGAAGATGGCGGTTATATGAGGATACCCTATTAC
>JBDRES010000018.1:0-54851 GCA_043819515.1 bacterium | reverse complement strand
CGACCTGTACGGTTTCGATGCCCTGCGCATGGCCAAGAGCATCGGTATCCCGGCGGAACACCTGAAGACCGCTTCGGCGATCCTGGTCAACCTGTACAATCTGTTTCGCAAGTACGACGCCAAGCTGGTCGAGATCAACCCGCTGGTGATTACCAAAGACGGCAAGCTCATCGCCGCCGATGCCCGCGTGTCGCTCGATGACGACGCTCTCTTCCGTCACCCCGATCTGGCCGACATGGGGATCGAAAAACGTCACGAAGAAGGCGAGATGACCCCGCGCGAAATGCAGGCCACTGACTGGGGTATCCCCTATCTCGATCTGGACGGCAACATCGGCATGTTCCCCGGCGGCGCCGGATTCGGCATTATGGGCAACGACTTCATCCATCACTACGGCGGCAAGCCGGCCAACTTTATGGATTCCGGCGGCGGCCCCTCCCCCGAACGAATCGCCAAGATGCTGGTTTTGCTCGATGAGAATCCGAACGTGAAAGCGATCTTCGGCGCCCGTTTCGGCGGCATCAGTCGTTGTGATGATTTCGCCAAGGGTGTCATCATGTTCCTGAAGGATCACGGTTTGTCCAAACCGATGGTCATGCGCATGACCGGCAACATGTGGCAGGAGGGCGTCAGGCTGTTTGAGGAAGCCAAGAAAGAAAGCCCGGCGCTTTTTGAAAGAATCGAGGCCCACGGGATCGAAACGCCGATTGAGGATATCTCCCAACGGGCGGTAGAACTTGCCAACCAGGAACTGGCAAACCAGGCTGGAGGTAACTAATGGCTATCCTGGTCGACAAAAACAGTCGGGTGATCGTTCAGGGGATCACCGGTGGAGCGGGGAAATTCCACACCGAGCGGATGCTCGAATTCGGCACCAACATTGTCGGCGGTGTTACCCCCGGCAAAGGTGGTCAGGACATTTGCGGCAAACCGGTCTTTGACACTGTCAGAGAGTGTGTCGAGCAGACCGGCGCCGACGTCTCGGCGATATTCCTGCCGGCGCGCTTTGTCAAAGAGGCCGCCATCGAAGCTATCCGCGCCGGGATCAAGTTCCTGGTGGTCATCCCCGAGCATATCCCCATTCACGATATGCTCCATGTCCGTCGCGAAGCTCTCGCGCACGGAACCACCGTCATCGGTGGCAATACTGCCGGCGTCATGACCCCCGGCGAAGCCAATCTCGGTATTATGCCCGACATCGCCTTCAAACCTGGTCGCGTCGGCACCGTCTCGCGCTCCGGTTCGATTACGTACTATGTCGCCGACACTCTGACGCAATCGGGTTACGGCGAGACGACCTGTGTTGGTTTGGGTGGTGATCCGGTCCTGGGTTCGACGTTTGATGAGATCCTGGCTAAATTCGAGGAAGACGACAAAACCAAAGCGGTCGTCATGTGTGGCGAGATCGGTGGTGTCTACGAAGAACGCGCCTGCGCGCAGATCTCGAAGATGCGCACACCGGTGCTGGCCATGATCGGCGGCATCTATGCCCCGCCCGGCAAACGGATGGGTCATGCCGGCGCGATTGTTGAGGGTCGCATGGGCACGGCTCAGGACAAACTCGACGCTCTCGCCGCGGCCGGCGCGCATCCCTGCCGGACATTCAAAGACATTCCCGCCACACTCAAAAAGCTGGGGGTCTGAGAAACACACCCCGGCCTTCGGCCACCCCTCTCAAGAGGGGAAACACAATGTGATCTTTCCACTCCAACCCGGGCTTGAAATAAGCCCGGGTTTTTGGTATGATAGGGGGATAGAGAAATGACGTCGAATCAGATACAGGAGGCACTCTATGCCTGAGACCGGAATACTGGATGCGATCTCATTTGTTGGTGACGTGGCCGCGTTAGTGTTGGCAGTAGTCGCCATCTGGTTGGCGCTGTACTTCTACAAGCAAGGTAAGGGGACGGAGTTGGCCGTCTCGAATTCACTGACAAAGATAGAGACGCAAACCGACGTTCTGAACAATGTCACCATGCGGCAGTTGGATCGCCTTACTAAGTATGTCACACAGTCTCGCAAGCTCGGCGAAGACGAGAGCCTGACGAAATTCATAGAATCAGTTCGAGGATTAGCTGAAGCGGCGAGCAAGCCCAGTGCTGGGGACCAGGGAACGACACCGGAACTTGAAAGCAGCGCATTGGAGAAGACTCTATGGATTGCAGTTCAATTCTATGCGGGACAAGCCAATTACTGGTCTCAGGGTTATATCCCGGATGCCTCTCAGTTTGATCCCAATAACCCTAATCATCAACTGGCTAAGCACATTGTAGATCTCAGTCACGCAGACTTCATAATCGCTAGTCAGAAAGTCAGGGAGCTCAAGCCACATGATGTCGACGCGACGGGCTTGAGGCATATGTACGATGAGACTAACCGTACGCTGACGAAATACGTGGTTCCTTCCTCTTATGTATATGAGCAAAGAGCCAGGGGCTAGCCAGATAGTCCTGTAGCCCACCCAGAGTTGTAGGGCAGATCTCGGCTCTGCGAGACCCGCCATTGTCTTTGTAGTTCAATTGGCGGGTCCAAGGACGGATCCGCCCTACCATGTGCTGGGTGGGATACAAATGACGACTCCCGCCCCAAGGGGCGGGGCACCCCGCGATGACCCAAAAGGCACGCCACAACACGTCATCCCTGCGGAAGCAGGGATCCATTCTTCCTAATTCGAGGCAAGAATAGATTCCCGCTTTCGCGGGAATGACTTGGCAATGGTGTCGAAACCGGCCGGGTGGCCGGCTCAAACTTGTTTGGGCCGGACCTGCAGCAAGACAGCCCCAAGCAAGCTTGAGGCTGCCACCCAGATATGACGTTGTGACTACGATGTCGAAACCCCAAGGGGGTGTCGACCTACCCGGCTCCCGCCCCAAGGGGACATCGGGCAGAAGAATAGATTCCCGCTTTCGCGGGAATGACTTGACAATCGTGTCGAAATCCCAAGGGGGGATCAGCCTACGAGGCTCTCGCGGGAATGACGGAACAATGGTGTCGAAACCTCAAGGAGGTGTCGACCTACGCAGGACTACTTCCCCGAATCCGCTGCCGGTGTCCAATTCTCGATGCCAAACAGCTTCAAATACTCCGCCAGCGGTTGCATCCCCATGACGGCGCGAAGGGAATCGACCGCCTGCGGGGCGGCTATCTCATGGGGCCGCATCTCCCCCGTGGCCTCGTCAAAGACTATCTGCGAACCGTAAATTTGCGGCAGGTCCTGTAGCATCAGGACACGATCTTCCAGAAGCGCCAGGTGTTGACCGGGAATCTCACCCAGATTGAATTGACGACGAATCGCGGGCAGGTATTTCTGCATACACCCCAGGTTGGAGTGTTGGACGATCAAAAAGGCCGCCATAGCTGCTTCACTTCCGACCTCGGAAGCCTGCGGCCAACCGTGCAGGTCGACAATTGAATCCAGGCGCTGTTGGTTCAGGCTGTCTGCCTCGTGCTGGCGGGACCAGGCATCCTGGATTTCGGGCGAGTCCCATTCGTAGATTTGCTCCAGTGAATCCAGCGCCAGACGTCCACCCTGATCGGTCGCGAGCATTCCTTCGAGGGCCTCTCTCATGCTCTCCCGCCGGTTGACTGCAGCCAGATCGAGGCGAAATTCAATGCCACCGTTGCGAAACTCGACCGCCCGCGTCGGTGGATTCTGCGCATCGGGCGGGCTGCAAGGATTGGGCGCCCCGGTCCGAGTTGGAAACATCGCCTGCGAAACAGGTCTGTCGTCCGAGAAATAGTCGACCACTTGAGATGAAATCAGCAGGTTCTGGCCGCTGGCATCGGCGACGGTGTTGTCGCCGCAATCCTCCCAGAGAAAAAAGAGCGCCACGGTAGTGTCGTCGATCAACTCCGTTGGCGCGCTTTGCACAACAAGTCGCAGAAGTGAGGCTTTGCGGTCGAACCCAAAACAAACCGGGCGGGTCTGGTCGGGGACTGTTTCGGCCAGCGCCACCGCGTGCCAGAGGGAAGTCGGATAACCCTCATGGCCGGAGTTGACCGCAGTTTTAGCACTAAAAAACTCCCAGCGGCAGGAGTCATAGATTTCGCCGGGCAGCACTTCGACGATATCAATCAAATGAGAATACAATCCAAAACGAAAATCAAAACCGGCCACATGCTGACCGAACGACTCCAGGAAGACACTCAGGGTGTCATCGAGAACGCCTGTGTTGATTTCCAGACGCCCGATCGAAACGACCATTCGCGGCGACGCTACGATGACGCTGTCAGCAGCTTGCGTCGACAATGCACTTGTATCGGAAATGGTCGAATCGAGCGGCGTATGCGCAGTATCACTATCGCCGGCAGCGGTCGCCTCTGGGTACGATCCTATGCAGATCGCTGCCAGTAACACCAGGGTTGCAATCGTTCTTGTAAGCATCGGCATAGTTTTCGTAGCGCCGACCGGAAATGGCTCGGAAAAAGGCCCGCCGGAGCGGGCAGGTCGGTTATTTGACGACCTTGTAAGTGTACGGTCCACCCCACGCCGGGACATGCGACGGGGCCACATCAACCGGCGAGGAATAAAGCCATTTGCCACCCGGCGGGTAGAAGGCCGAGTCGATTACCAGCGTACCCGCTTGGGGTATAAGCAATTCGAATGACAATTTCTTTTCGAGTTCGTGGGGATCGTAAGATTTTTGGTTGGAAAGAGCGCCGATGCCCAGTAAATCCGGCATGGCCCCGTCCCAGTCACTTTCCACAATGAACATCCCGAACAAATCCCACACCTCGGCTCCCTCCCAGCCGTTGTAACCTTTCACGTCGCCGCGCTCGTTGAGGCCGTGGCCACTATCGGCAACGTGCGTGATCTCTTTTATGTCGGGCGAAGTAATCGCCCAGCCGAGTGTAATGCCGGTCCTGATGTCATCGTTAGTGAAATAGATATCGACCGAAACCGGTTCTCCGGCTTTGATGGTTGAATCGTTCACGGCTCCTTTTCCGGAGAGCTGGAGGCTGACCGAGGAACCCCACACAACGCTCGTCATAAGTAAGGCTCCGAATACTGAAACGATCGATAGTCTACTAAGCATACGAATCTCCGTTAACCGTCTGTGAATTCTACATCCAAGATGCGAGTCAGTTGTAAATGATACCGTCCAGGGCCACGGGTGTCAACGTCATTCTCACCATTGCCGGATATCGGGGCCACCTCCAAAGTGGCCCTGAGCGGCCGGCCGGCTCAACATTATCGTTGACTGCGACAAACAAGAGACATAATGTCTTACAAAGGGACTAAACACACAAACCACGGATAAATATGAACAATATCCAATCGCAAGCATTGGCGGCACCTGCTGTGACGCGAGCAGGGTGGTCGTCGATTGCCAAGAAAGTACTGATGGCCGTCACCGGCGGGACCTTCATCCTGTTTGTGACCGGCCACATGGTGGGCAATCTGCAGTTGTTCCTCGGACAGGACCAACTCAACAAGTACGCCGCCGCTCTTCAGCACCTAGGCGGGCTGTTATGGATCATCCGACTCCTGCTGCTGGGTTTTCTTACGATGCACATCTGGACCGGCGTCAGATTGTATTTGCAGAACCGGTCCGCGCGTCCGGGTCGATACGCCAAAGAAGACACCGTGCAGGCTTCGCTGTCATCTCGCACGATGTTCTGGACCGGCCTGGGAGTGCTGCTCTATGTTGTTTATCACCTGGCCCATTTCACCTTCTTGACTACTAACCCGGAATACGTCGGTCTGCACGATTCGCTCGGTCGCCACGACGTGTATTCGATGGTGATACTGGGATACCAGAACGGCTGGATTTCCGCGACATACATTCTTGCGATGGCTTTCATCGCGCTGCATGTCAACCATGCCCTGCCGAGCCTGCTTCAGACCCTGGGACTGACCAAACCGAAATACCGCACTGCGCTCAAGCGGTTGGGGAATCTGGCGGCGATTGTATTGTTCGTCGGCTATGTCTCAATGCCGGTCGCGGTCCTGGCCGGATACATCACCTTGCCGGGAGGAGGGCACTGATATGAAACTCGACAGCAGGATTCCCTCAGGACCGATCGCAGAAAAATGGTCCAAACACAAATTCGAAATGAAATTGGTCAACCCGGCCAATAAGCGTAAGTACACGATCATAGTCGTCGGAACCGGTCTGGCTGGTGGCGCTGCCGCCGCTTCGCTGGGTGAACTGGGCTACAATGTCCTGAATTTCTGCTACCAGGACAGCCCGCGCCGCGCCCATTCGATCGCGGCCCAGGGCGGCATTAACGCTGCCAAGAACTACCAGAACGACGGCGACAGTGTCCAGAGACTCTTTTACGATACTGTCAAAGGGGGCGATTTCCGCTCCCGCGAAGCCAACGTCTACCGCCTGGCCGAAGTGAGCTGCAATATCATCGACCAGTGCGTGGCGCAGGGCGTACCCTTCGCGCGGGAGTATGGCGGCACACTGGCCAACCGCTCATTTGGCGGCGCGCAGGTGTCGCGTACCTTTTACGCTCGTGGTCAGACCGGCCAGCAACTGCTATTGGGCGCCTACAGCGCTTTGTGCCGGCAGATAGGGGCCGGCAAAGTCAAGATGTTCCCGCGGACCGAGATGCTTGATGTCGTCGTTGTTGACGGCCGCGCTCGCGGCATTGTCGTGCGGGATATGGTCAGCGGCCGGATATCATCGTATGCTGCCGATGCGGTCGTGCTGGCCACCGGCGGGTATGCCAACGTGTTCTTTCTTTCAACCAATGCCAAGGGCTGCAATGTCACCGCCGCCTACCGGGCGTACAAGAAAGGCGCCTTTTTCGCCAACCCCTGCTACACGCAAATCCACCCCACCTGCATTCCGGTCAGCGGCGATTACCAGTCCAAGCTGACCCTGATGTCGGAATCGCTGCGCAACGACGGCCGTATCTGGGTGCCGAAGAAAGTCGGCGACAATCGCGCACCGGGCGATATCCCCGAGAGCGAACGCGACTACTACCTCGAACGCAAGTACCCCTCGTTCGGCAACCTCTCCCCGCGCGATATCTCCTCGCGCTCGGCCAAGGAAGTGTGCGATGAAGGTCGCGGCGTTGGCCCCACCAAGGTCGGCGTCTATCTCGATTTTGCGGACGCTATCGGTCGCCTCGGCGAGGATCTCATCCGCGACCGCTATGGCAACCTGTTTCATATGTACGAAAAGATCACCGGCGAGAATCCCTACAAAGTCCCCATGCGTATCTACCCCGCCGCGCACTACACTATGGGCGGGCTGTGGGTCGATTACAATCTCGAAAGCACCATCCCGGGACTATTTGTTCTGGGCGAGGCCAACTTCTCCGACCATGGCGCCAACAGACTCGGCGCGTCGGCGCTGATGCAGGGCCTGGCCGATGGATATTTTGTGATTCCGTACACCATGGGCGACTTCCTGGCCCGTTCGGGCAACAGCAACGTCAGTGCCGACCACCAGGAGTTCATCAAGACCGAATCAGAGGCCACCGAGAAAGCGAAGAAACTGATCAGTATCAACGGCAAACGGACGGTTGATTCGTTCCATCGCGAACTGGGGCTGGTCACCTGGGACAACTGCGGAATGGGCCGCAACGAGAAGGGGCTCAAGACCGCTCTCGAAAAGATCCCGGCTATCCGCGAGGAATTCTGGCAAAATGTATTGGTCCCGGGCAAAAACGAGGAACTCAACCAGTCGCTGGAGAAAGCGGGGCGGGTGGCCGATTTCCTTGAATTCGCCGAGGTGATGTGCCACGATGCCCTCCAGCGCGAGGAATCGTGTGGCGCGCACTTCCGCGAGGAGTACCAGACCCCAGAGGGCGAAGCCATGCGCAACGACAAGAAATTCGCCTATGTCTCGGCCTGGGAACACACCGGAGTCGGCAAAGCGCCTGAGTTGCACAAGGAAGAACTGGAATTCGAAAACGTCAAGCTGGCCACAAGGAGTTACAAATGAACCTGACTCTACATGTCTGGCGGCAAAAGAATGCAAACGACAAGGGCCGCATGGAGCGCTACGAGGCGCGTGATGTCAGTGAACACATGTCGTTTCTGGAAATGCTTGACGTAGTCAACGAACAACTGACCATCGACGGGGTCGAGCCGATCGCGTTTGATCATGACTGTCGCGAAGGGATCTGCGGCATGTGTTCGCTCATGGTCAATGGTATCGCTCACGGCCCCGAGGCCGGGACCACCGTCTGTCAGCTTCACATGCGGCATTTCAAAGACGGCGACGCCATCTATATCGAACCCTGGCGGGCGCGGGCGTTTCCGATCCTGCGCGATTTGATTGTCGACCGCAGCGCTTTTGAGCGCATCATGCAGGCAGGCGGGTTTGTCTCCGTCAATACCGGCGGTGTCCCCGATGGCAACGCTATCCCTATCGGCAAACAGGCCGCCGATCTGGCTATGGACGCGGCTGCTTGTATCGGTTGCGGGGCATGCGTGGCGTCGTGCAAAAATGCCTCGGCGATGTTGTTTGTCGCGGCCAAGGTCTGCCAGTTTGCGAATTTGCCTCAGGGGAAAGTCGAGGCGACAGCGCGCGTGCGCAATATGGTCAAGCAGATGGATGACGAAGGTTTCGGCAACTGTACGAATTATTATGAATGCGAAGCTACCTGTCCTAAGGAAATCAAAGTCAGCTTCATCGCCCAAATGAACCGGGAGTATTTGAAGGCGAAGGTGAAGGGGTAGTCACTGGGAATCAACTGATGGCTTCGTGAGCCAGTTTCTGACCCAATCCTCAGGTGTTTTGGACAAGTCTTCCCATCCCAAGCACCGAAGGATGAGTCGTTGGACAAGTACCTTGAGGCGCTCTTGGTCCGAATACAGTTGGTTCGCATCGAGTTTCGGATTGGAGTGCATGAGAAGGTTGCGAGTATTGAACAATGTAATCTTTTGACCTGGCGGATAAAGATCGAAGAGAGTAACCTGCCAGCTGGCCATCATCTTCTCGATCACCGCCCTTGAAGGCCATCGGTTCAGCTCCCCGAGCTTTGCCAACACCGCTTCGTGCTTCGATTCGACGGTGATGCACTCCGATAGCGCCTGCTTCACAGCGCGCTTGATCGGCTTGAACTCAGTGCTGTCGAATATCGCGTCCAGTCCCTTCTCTCGCGAATAGAGATTCTTCAGTCTCTCCAAAGCAAAGAAGAAGAGTGCGAAACGATTCCCAGGTTCAGTTTGACCTTCGCCCTGCACTAGGTAATCGATTACTGCTGCTATGTCCTCCGCATCCTCCTCCGTGTGCATCAGAGCCGTCAGTGCTTTGGCGAGCAGTTCCCTTGGCCAATCGAATAAGCGCGTTGGATAGCTGCGGTACTTATCAATTTCTGTTGATGCACTCGGCGCGTTTAGGAGCATGGTAATCCGTGCCTTGCCGTCTGGCCATTGCGCCCGTGTCCAGCGAGTCTTTTGTCCTCCCATGAAGGACGCCACCTGGGCAACGTGGTTGGCCAGCGTGAGTAACTTCAGCGGGGGGGCTTCTTCCGTTGAGTCAACCTGCAAAGGCGTAAGCTCCAATCCAAACACCTGTTTTGATAGCCTGGTTTGGCCAGAATCTTCCCATTCGTGCTGAAAAGTACTCGTTATCACGAGCTTGCAAGCAAAACACTGCGGCAGAGCAATTTCAACCTCATGTCGTTCGGCTCTATAGTCAAATGATTGGTTTGGGTTTGGGGCGAGAAACAACGCCATTAGAAAGTTCGTGTCTCCAGCGTACGTAAACCGAATCGGCTCGAACCTCGCATCATCCCCGAAGTAGTTCGTCTCAAATAGCGCTAGGTCAGTGAAGCGTATTTCTGCCACCCTACGAGGCATGCTCTCCGGCAAAGAGGGGCCGAACAGGAGGCCGATTGAGTCGCTTGAAAATGTGAGGGTAGCACTGCTACTTGAATATGAGATATCCTTGCGACCCGGTTGGTTTGCTTTAAACTTCAGATATCCCTGGCTGATCTCTACTAGCTTTGCCAAGCGCTTCCGCACGTTAGCAGCTCCGAGCACGTATCCTCTCACGCTACCTTCACCAGTAGACGAGTATTCGAGAATCACGTCTGCCAATTCCGGCGGTGCTCCTTCCACGGACAGCTGTGCCTCGACAGGTATCTGCTGATAGAACCTGCGTCTTGGTATAAGTTCGTCCATCCCACTATCTCCAATCTAGTCGGTTGTCTCAGTATAGCGCAAGGCACAATGTCAGTCAAGGCTGCCCCTCCCCCATTGCCTGGGCCCCGGCCTGCGCCGGGGTGACACACGAAAGATGTTCCGTCAGGTCTTGCGCCATAGGCGTGTGACCTGACGTTTGGACGCGGTCGGGTCACACCGGCCGTCGGCCGCCAAGACCCGACCGAACCACGCATGCTGCCAACTCATATTGCGGCGCCATTGTGCTCCCCGCCATGGCGGTATTGATTCGTCATCCCTGCGGAAGCAGGGATCCATTCTTCTCTTTGCCTTAAGAATAGATTCCCGCTTTCGCGGGAATGACGACAGTCAGGGCTCCTTCGCGGGCGTGGCGCCCGTGTATTCCCCTTCGGGGGAATGACGACAGTCAGGGCTCCTTCGCCGGGGCGACGTCCGTTGGGTCCGTTCCGTCGGTGCGACGGGTGCTAAGCGCTGGCCTACCAACAGGTTATCGGGAAAGCGCATCAAGCTAGCTGAAAAATCACAGAAAAATACAAAAAACTGTTATACATTTACAACAATATGCCGTATAATAACAGCATGGAGACAAGAAAACTATACAACCGGATCGGCGTGCTCCGACAGGAGCGAGGGATCTCCCGCAAGGAGCTGGCCGAAATCATCGGGGTCAATTTCCAGACCGTCGGCTATCTGGAACGCGAAGAATACAACCCCAGCCTCGATCTGGCCTTCCGCATCAGCGAGTGTTTCAAGCTGCCGATCGAGATGATCTTCGCGACCGAACCCCTTCAACCGATGAGTCAAGAACTGCTGAATCGTAGAAAGGAAGGCTGACATGAGTATCCGAGCCTCCAAATCAAAACGTCGGGCACTGGTGGTCTTCAATTACCTGGCCGTGGTCGCCCTGATGGCGGTAATCTATGCCGGCGAAGTCTGGGGCGAAGGGCGCTACACCGCCGCGGCGGCCATTGTCCTGATGGTGGCAACGGTGGCGTCGTTTGTGTTTCTCCATGCCCGCACTCGTTTGTGGTGGATGACACATACTAAGACAAAGAACCTCGACGAGCGCCAGCAGGGAGTCACGCATGAGTCGCTGCGATATTCCTACGCCATCTACACCGTGCTGAGTCTGGCACTGCTGCTGATCATTGCGCTGGTCGCCCAGAATTACGACCCGAACCTGATTGTCCTGTTCGCGGCGTTGTACTATCTGGCGCATACGTTGCCGGGCTCGATTCTGGCCTGGCGCGAAAAGGAAGTATAGAGGATGGGTCAAGGGCGGGTTCCGTTTGGACCCGCTGATTAGTGCCGATCGAAGAATGGCGGGCTTGAAGACAAGTCCGCCCTACATTGCTGCATCACAGAGTTCCACACAAAATTAACAGGCAGTATAGCCCTCGTCTCACATCCGTAGCAGCGGCGCTACTGCCTCGTGCAACGCCGCACGATAGTGCAGCCCGCCTTTCGTCGAAAGGCGCATGGTCTTCGCATAGTTGCCAAAGTCTTCCAATCGAACCAGTGCTACTTCGCGGATCTCATGTTTGTCGGTGAAATCGAATTCGCCGGTGGTGTATCGGAGTTGGAAGACATACGAAGTCCAGTCGATGCGATCGGGATCGGAACCAACCAGTTCCCGCGAGGCTATCCGCCCGGTCTCGCCGCGCAGAAAGCTGACTTTGGCAATCATCAGGAAACTCTGAATCTCGGCCCGGCAACCGGTCTCTTCCCACAGCTCGCGGGCGATGCCATCTTCAAACCTCTCCCCTGGTTCCAGTCCGCCCGACGGCGCCCGGAACATACCTTGCGGGTAAAAATGTTTGGCGTTGACGATGACGCGGTCGCCCTTGAGCACATGCAGAGTGACATCGTGAGCCCGGTCCAGTTTCTGGGTGGACCGAATAAACTCAAAATCATCCGGCGTACACTCGACAGAGAATTCGACCTGTTTAGGCGTACCATACTCGTCGATGGCCGCTGCAACAAGTTGATCCGTTACAAACATATCAGAGCAGGGCGACGATTTCGTTTTGCAGCGGCAGCGTTGTAATTTCGGGGCCATCTTCAGTCATCAGGACGTTGATTTCTGTCCGAAAACCAATGTCGCTGGTGTAGATTCCCGGTTCAACCGAGAACAGATGCCCCGGTTGCAGGGCGCGCTTGTCTTCAGTTTCGAGGTTGTCGATGTTTGGCCCGCTACCGTGCTCGCTGGTTGTGATCGAGTGCCCGGTGCGGTGGGTAAAGGACTCGCCATAGCCGGCGTCTTCAATCACCTTTCGACAGGCATCATCGGCATCGGCACCATAGAGAGCACCGTGGTCGAAATGATCCTTGAGGTATCTCACCGCCGCGTCGCGAGCAGCGCAGACGATTCTGAATATGTCATTATATCTGGCCGGGATGTCGCTTGCGGTTCCGGCATAGGCCATCCAGGTAATATCAGCATAGATGCCGTGCGGCTCGTCGAACTTGGCCCAGAGGTCGATCAGCACCAGACTTCCAAGTTTGATGGCGGCTGAGTTATCGGCGGACGGCTCATAATGCGGATTGCCGGCATTGGCATCGACCGAGCAATTGGGCGGGAACTGAGTCACCATCCCGTTTTGTTCAAATTGGCGAAGGATAAACTCCTGCACGTCATACTCGGTGATGGCATCACCATCTTGCAGGGCGGTTCTGATATAATCATGCGCGGCCGACTTGATTTCGATCAGCTTCTTGGCGGCGCGATAGTGCGATTCAATCTGCTCGCAGCTCAGGCGGGCGCCAAAGCTGGCGACCAGATCGGCCGACGATACGATTTCAATACCAAACGACCGGACCAGCTCGATGGTCCCGGCGTCGACCAAACCGATGTACGGCAGGCGTCCCATCGGGGCGTACTCCATAGCCACCCGGTTGCATCCGGACAGAACCGACTTCAGTTTGAGCTCCAGGTTCTTATAGCCCGCGATAGGCACAACCCGACCGGCAGCCTTGGCGAATTTCTCTTTCTCAATCGGCGACACCAGCGCTACCGGCTCACCCTCGGCAGGGATGAAGTAGAAGGACCGTCGTGTGACTATCCCGCTCAACTTCAGAATCTCCACCGCGACACTGTTACGTCCGTGGAAATCGGCCAGGAGCCATCCGTCGAGTTTCTGCTGCTTGAGAGCCTGTTGGATCTTACTGATATCGTTCATTCGTACCTCTGGCTATCAGGTGACAGGGGGATAATCATGCCATCATGCGCGATGGAAACGTTATCCAGTCCGTGCTTTGCAATCAGCATTTTTATTCCGTCGATTTCGTCGGAAGTGCCCAGATGAGTCAGTACCACTCTTTTGATATTGGCAACCGAAGAACCGCTGAACAGTGTGGACAGATCCAAATGAGTCACTTCGACAACGGCAATGTCGACCGTGGCCAGATGCGGCAGGACATCGTCGACATCCCGCACATCCGCTGAATAATATAGACGCACGCCGTCCACTTCCAGTACAAACGAATGCGACTGCATGCGGTTGGGCAGGTTCAGCTTGTTGATCAGATCACGATAGCCCTCAAGATGACGATTGGCGAGCGCGGTCAGACGGAAAGCTTCATCGAAGCACCATCCCGCCCCATAACCGCTCACATTCAGCTCAAACGGCATTTTCTCTGGTATCAGGTAAACGGCCCGCAGGTAATCCAGCAGTGGCCTCACGAATTCATCAGGCACGTAGATGTCGAGCGGATCCTGTCGTCCGACCAGATAGACTAACTGTATGAACAGAGGCAGCTCGCAGCAATGATCGGGATGAGTGTGCGAAATGAAGATCCGGTCGACCGCCAGGGGATCGAGGCCGCATTTGAGAAAACTCGACGTCACGCCACCGCCGCAATCGATGAGGCTGAGTCTCCCCTCAACTTCAAGGGCATACCCAGCCGTAGCGCGATCGGCCTGCGGGAGACCCGAGGAGGAGCCGAGGATGATGAAGCGGCTGCTGGTCCTCATTCTCCTCCGCACGAGGTCGGATTAAACAGCGTCGTCAGACGACTGACCGCCTCCAGGCACTGCTCGCGGCTGACATCAAGATGTGTCACGAAGCGGATTTTCTTAGGTCCGAACGGCACCGCCCAGACGCCGACAGTCGCCATCTTCGTCACGATTATGTCTGAGGTCTCGTCGCCGGTCAGTTGGGCGATCACGATATTGGTCTGGACACGTTTGAAATCCACGCGGAACGGCCCCAGGCCATGCAGCCCCTCGGCGATGATCTGGGCGTTGGCGTGGTCCTCGGCCAGACGGGGGATGTTGTTTTTGACCGCATACAGCCCGCCGGCGGCGATAATTCCGACCTGGCGCATGCCGCCGCCAAAGAGTTTGCGCTCGCGGCGACAGCGCTCAATGAACTCGCCGCTGCCCAGGATCATGGAGCCAACCGGCGCCCCTAACGCCTTGGACAGACAAACCGAGGCCGAATCAAAGGGACGAGTCAGTTCCGCCAGCGAGAGGCCGGTGGCGATGTGAGCATTCCAGACGCGGGCGCCATCGAGATGGAACAGCAGACCAAAGTCGTCGCACACTTCGCGGACACGCAGGATCTCGTCCTGCGGCAGGACGGTGCCGCCGTGGCGATTGTGCGTATTTTCCAGCTCGACCAATTTTGTCAGCGGGCAGTGCAGGTTGATCGGGCGGACGTTTTCGCGCACCATCTCGGCCGTGACCATACCGTACTCGGTAGTGAGAAGGTTGACCAGCAGCCCGGAGTGCACTACCGGCCCGGCTACTTCGTAGTTGACGACGTGACATTCGCGGTCGCACAGCAGCTCCCAGCCGGGGAGTGAATGAGCCTTGAGGCAAATCTGATTGCCCATAGTGCCGGAGGGCACATAGAGCGAGGCCTCGCGCTCAAACAGTGCGGCAACATAGCGCTCCAGCTCCTTGACGGTTGGATCGTCACCAAAGACATCATCGCCAACCGCTGCCTCGGCCATGGCGCGCCGCATCTCGGAACCGGGGCGAGTTACCGTATCTGATCTTAAGTCGATTGTTTCCATGCGCAGAGTATACAATACCACCGCCGATTAGCCAAGCCCAGTGGACTCTAATTGCGGAGTGAGGCAATTCTGCCGACGCCCGCTACAAACAAAAAAGGCCCCCATAGGAGCCTTTTCTGCGAGTATTTGTGCCGGTTTAGGCCGGTATCACGTGGTTGGCCGTCGGGCCGTTGTCGGTCCTCACCAATTCAAACAGGACTTCCTGTCCCTGCGCCAGCGTCTTGAAGCCGGCCATCTGAATGGCGGTGTAATGGACGTACACATCGCTCTCATCAGCCAGATGTCGAATAATTCCCCAGCCCTTTAAGTCGTTGAAGTACTTCACCTTACCCTTCGACATGCAGTACCTCCATGTATTTGGACTTCGCCGTATGCATGGTTATTATACGTGCGGCGCGCCCGGTTGGCAATCAAAATCGTGGAGATTGTCTAAAAAGCGACGAGAAATCGCACGGCCAGAGTCATGGCCAGGCCGGAAAGCAGCGGTACTGTTACGTTATCGTCGATTCGCCAGGGCAAAGCCTCAACCACAGTGGCAACCAGGGCTCCGATCAAACCGACCTCCCAGGGCAGCGAAGGCACTACCGCGACAACAACAAGGAGGCTCGCCAGGCAGGCGGCCGATCCCTCCAACGACTTGTCGCCGATCCGGTGTCGCCCCCACCGGCGGCCGACCAGGGCAGCAAAAGTATCACCCACCATAATGAAAGCCAGCGCGGTCACCGCCAGCGACTTGTCAAACATGGCAACAGTCACGCACACCGTCAGCAAAATGTAGGTAGCCCCGGTGAAGTCGCCGGACCTCTCGTGGGGACGGATCATGCCGCCGCCGATCCGCTCTCCGAACGATGTCCAAAACCGCCAACGCCGCAATCGAGAAATATCGATGAGGATCATCAGCATCGTCACGGGAATCATTATGGCCAGCATCTCCCCCTTTGAAAGGCCGGCAATCAAGTACGTCCCCGGGATAATCAGTGCGCCCAGGTGCGTGCCCTTGCGAACTAGTTCCTGAGCGAAGCTGATCTGCTGTGAATCTGAGGACTTATTGTGCGTCATGCAATGGCATCAGTCGCTGGACTTTGGGTCGCAGGTGGATCGGTGCGGGCTTGTTTTTGAAGCTGACCCGGTATTGCGCATAGAGCTGATCTTTGACTTCGGATACCAGGGCCCGGGCATGCTCACTCTTGAGCCGGGTGCGGATCCCGGGATAGGCATGGCCAAGATCCTTGGGGTCACGGCGCTCAAGAACCTGCACCAAGTGATACCCCATTTCCGATTTGATCGGGTCGGTTACGTCGCCGGCAGAGGTGAGCATCACCTGATCCCAGATCGCCGGTAGAATATCATCCTTAGCCACGGCGCCGATATCGGACCGTCCCATCGGATCGCTGCTGGAAACCGAATGAAACTGCTCCGTCAGCTTTTGAAAATCCTGTCCGGACAGAATCTGATCTCTCAGAAACAGACCCAGGCTGGAGTCACCGACGATGATCTGCCGCAGAGTAAAGGGAGTATACACTGCAAACTCCTCGCGGTGGCTATCATAGTATGTCGCGATCATACTGTCGGTTGGTTCCCAGGTTTGGTCGCGTAGCATCCGCCGGGCCACATTGACGCTATGCTCATGCCGCAGGCTGGCTTCCATCTCTATGACGTCAGGCAGAGTGTCGATCCGGTCGCCACGCGCAGTCTGCGTAAGCAGGACCTGGTTTACAAAAGACTGGATCATCTGGCGTTTCATCTCAACCGTCGTATTGTCGATGTGATAATCCAGGCGATAGCGTTCTTCGAGGCCACGCAAGTCGTAAAACTCGATGGTGTCGGTCTTGTTGACGATGGCCGCCCATACTCCCGGCTCGACCAGATGCAGATTGGTATCGATTATCTCCTCATTGTAGACGACTTCCAAGGGCAGAGATGTGATTGAATCAAGAAGATGATTGTTGATCTCATTGGCTTTTAGGGTCAGCAGGTTCTGCCGCGCCAATTGGTACTGATTGGAATCCAAGGGAGGATTGCCCTCGGGCTGGTATTTTTCGATATACAAGATATGCCAGGCATCGGCATCCTGATACGGATCGGAGACTTCTCCAGGGGGAGTGCTGAAAGCGACCGAGTCAAACGGCTCGAGGTAGTACCCGTGAGGGGTCCAGCCTACCTTGCCTCCCGTTTTGGCCACCTCTGTCTCATGCGAGTAGGCCCTGGCTATCGCCTCAAACTGATCAGCCGAATCGATCAAACCTCGAACTTCAAAAGCGTATTGTCCGGCAGCTTCCTGAAGCTCTGCGGGACTCATAGCCGCATAGCGGGCGGAGTCCGGACCGCTACGGAGGCCCCCCGATGTAATCAGGATCTGCCACAAAAGCACTTGTTCCGGCACTTGATGCAGATCCGGACGGCTGTAGTAGAACTCCGCCACCTCGGCCGAATCGGCCTGGACACGATCAAAGATGCGATATTTGAGGTAGCTCTCGCGCAGGAACCTCTGGTATCGCAGGCGATAGCCTCGATATTCGGTGTAGTCATCTTCGAGACGTGTCTCGTCCGCCTTGAGCCCTATCAAGGTGTCGATCAGCATGCTGTCCAGGAAGGGGGCCAGCTGTTCCGGTGATATGATACCTCCGCCTTCGACATTTTGGTTATAGTAGAGGGATCGGTATAGATCGGCCATGGTGAGGTTAAATAGCGTATCGACTTGCGCCACAATCCGATCGTACTTGTAATAATCCTGCTGATACACCACCGGTGGGCGGCAGGCGATCGCAACCATCACAATGGCGACCATCATAGAGAGGCTGACCAGCCGTTTTTTCATCAATGCTCCGTTTGCCGTGTTCATCTAAGTCGAACCATTATACGAGAGACCGGGCGACGGTTCAAGCGCCAATTTGATTGTCCTACCATCAAACGAGCGCCTGGTTCCCGACAATACGGCTAATGGTCGGCTGGCATTGGAGGTTCTGACGCGCCTGGAGCCACTAACGGGAAGCCGTCAGCGCCCGACTGTCGGGGTCTGAGGTTCTCTGACAGCCCCGGCCGTCAAAGCTCTGGATCAGTAGAATGAATGATGTGCCGACTCCGACCTCCGAAGCTACTTGCAGGTCGATCCGCAAGCTCTGGGCCAGGCGGTGCACAATTGCTAATCCCAGACCTGTGCCTTGTTTTTTAGTGGAATAGAACGGCTGGTAAATGCGCTTTAGATTCGTGACGGGCATGCCCGGACCGTTGTCGCTGACCTCCAGGCGGACCTGGTGCGGATTCTCGCGATTATCGAGCGCAAAAGTAATCCGACCCGGGTTGTCTCCAATCGCTTCGACAGCGTTGACGGCCAGGTTTATGAGCAGTTGCTTGAGAAGATCGGCGTCGCACACGGCATACACGATGTCGGCCGTAGATTCCAGTCTGGTCTCGATTTGGTGGTGACAGCCGGCGTGATGACGCAGAAGCTGGACCACTTCGTTGACGAGGTGACACAGTTCTACTTTGGTCATCAACGGCTCGGAAACTCGAGCGTATTGGAGGAAGTCGGTCGTGATTTTGCTCAAGCGATCAGATTCCTTGAGGATCAGATCCATCAGCCGTTCATTGGCGCCGTCGACACCCAATTCCTGCTTGAGCAATTGGACCGATCCGGAAATGGCCGCCAGAGGATTTCGTATTTCATGAGCGATTGAGGCCGACAATTCGCCGACGGCCGCCAGGCGGTCGGCTGTTCGCACCTTGGCCTCCAGATGCTTGGCCTCGGTGAGATCCGAGAAGATGGCAATAACGCCGCGAAGTGAACCGGCCGAGTCGGTCAAACAGGATGTCGACAGACCCAGGGGGACTATTTGGTGGGCGAGGGACCTTATCTGCAGTTCGAGTCGCGGGTACGGTTTTTGTCGTTCGAGGCCGTCCAGTAAAACCTCGGCCAGATCGGGCATTCGCTCGCCGAATACATCCCGACAGTGCATGCCCCGAACATCGAATTCCCTATAACCAAGTATCTGCTCGGCGGCCCGATTGAAAAAGATCAACTGTCCACGGGCATCGACGGTCAACAGGCCGGAGTTTAGGTGACGCAGGATGTCATCGGTTTCAAGCTGAGCTCGTCGGAGCGCCCGAGAGGTGTCGGCCAACTGACGGTCACGCTGACGCAGATGATCGGCCAGGTAGCCCGAGATGAAAGCGATCAGATAGAATATCAGAATGTGCAGAAAGACAGGGTAAAAGGCACTGTCGCCGACACTGAGCACCGACTCCAGCGGGTCCGGCGACAACGGCGGCTGAACCACAGCTCCCCCCAGCCATATCACCACCGCGTAGGAAAGACTCACCAGGGAGGCCACCAACAGGGTCCCGACCAATCGATAGGCCATGGAGGCCGAGACAATAGTGAGAATAAAAAGGGCCACAAAAGTCGTGTTGGAAACGCTCCCCCACAGGATAATCGACGATTCCGCCACCACTTCAGAGGCAAACTGGCCGGCCATCAGGAGCGCTGTCAGCCATTGCCATCGCCGTCGACGATCAAGTCCGACGCGGAGAGTGACACTGAGAGTCAGCAGGCCATAGAGTACCAGCCAGGTTAGGGGTATCTGCCGGTAGTCGATCCACAGCAGGGAGACGGCCAGGATGACGACGAATGTCATCAGCCGAACGGGTAAAAACCAGCCCAGTCTTCCGGTGTAGCCAGATTTGTCCATAAGCGAGAAAACGGCGCCGCTGGGGCGCCGTCTCCTTCTTCTATCTGCGGTCACACTTTCGGTACAATCTTAGCCGATGTTTCCGATCATGTCAAACATCGGCAGGTACATGGCAACCATAATGCCGCCGATGACGATACCCATGAAGACAATTACAATCGGTTCGATGACCGAGGTCAGAGCCGTTACCGCCTGATCAACTTCTTCATCGTAGAAATCCGCGATCTTGGTGAGCATGTCGTCCAGACCACCGGTTTTTTCACCGACGGCAATCATCTGCGTAACCATGGGCGGGAATACACCGGTCTCTTTTAGGGGACTGGTGATAGTATCACCCTCGGCAATGGCCAGCACGGATTTGTTGATGGCGTTGGCAACTACCAGGTTGCCGGCCGTCTTGGCCGTGATCTCCAGAGCCTCAATGATAGACACGCCCGAAGACAGGAGGGTCGCCAGAGTCCGCGTAAATCGGGCCACCGAGGACTTCCGCACCAGGTTGCCGATGATCGGCATAACCAGAAGCCCCTTGTCGACCTGGAGAGCACCGTTAGGTGTTTTCTTCCACCACAAGAAGACACCAAAGAGGCCAATGGATCCGAATGTCATGATTACGAAATTGGCCTGCAGGAAATGTGAGATACTCAACACCATCTGAGTGGGACCGGGTAATTCGGCTCCCATGCCGGCAAACATCTTGGCAAAGACCGGTACAATGAAGGTCAGCATACCGACGGTGACGGCCACGGCCACGAAGGCGACGATGGATGGGTAGATCATGGCGCTTTTGACTTTGCGTACCAGGGCATCAGCCTTCTCACGGTAAACGGCCAAGCGGACCAGGATAGTATCCAGGGCACCGCCCATTTCACCGGCTTCGACCATATTGCAATAAAGCTGATCAAAGATTTTGGGATGGCGACCCATCGACTCGGAGAGGGTCGAGCCGCCCTGAACACCTTCGCGCACTTTGTCAATGATCTTGGCCAGCGCTTTGTTTTCGACCTGCGCCGACAAGATCTCCAGGCACTGCACCAGTGGCAGACCGGCTCCGATCATGGTGGCAAACTGACGGGTAAAACGGGAGATATCGACCTTCTTGATCCCGGTACCGAACTTGAATTGAATTTCCGGTGCCTTCTTATGAATCGAATTGACGATAATCCGATTCTGTCGCAGGACGCGCTCAAGATCTTGTCTGGTGGCAGCCTTCAGTTCTCCGTCAACGGCCGCCCCGGCTAGCGTCTTTCCCTTATATACAAAAACAGGCATTGGCTTCGCCCTTTCTCAAACTATCTTTAAGTGTAAGCCGGTGATTTCTGTTTGGCCAGCATTTCACCCAACTCCTGAGTCTGATGACTGTAATTCATGGCATCATTGAGGGTGATTTTGCCGGTAGTATAGAGCTCGGCCAGAGATTGATTCATGGTCTTCATTCCATACTTCTGCCCCGACTGTATCATCGAGTACATCTGGTGTACTTTGTCGTCGCGAATGAGCGCCCTGATGGCCGGCGTGGCAACCAGGATCTCCTGGGCCATAGAGCGACCGCCGCCGATCTTCGGAATCAATGTCTGGGAGACTATCGCCTGCAAACTGAACGAAAGCGAGATGCGCACTTGTTCTTGCTGATTGGATGGAAAGGAATCAACGATACGGTTGATCGACTCGGCCGCCGAATTTGTGTGCAGCGTGGCAAAAGCAAGATGGCCGGTCTCGGCGATCGACAGGGCCGATTCTATAGTCTCCAGATCGCGCATCTCACCAACCAATACCACATCGGGATCCTCACGCAGGGCGTACTTGAGAGCGCTGGCAAAAGAGGATGTATCCGAATACACTTCGCGTTGATTGACCAAAGCGGTCTGGTGACGATGGAGATACTCGATGGGATCCTCCACCGTGATGATGTGCACGGGACGTTCCTTGTTGATCTTGTCGATCACGGCCGCCAGCGTTGTGGATTTGCCGGATCCGGTCGGCCCCGTCACCAAAACCAAACCGCGCGGCAACTTCGAAAATTCCGCCACTACCTTGGGCAGCCCCAGGGAGTCAAAACTTCTGATTTCATACGGAATCTGACGGAGGACCACCGCCACATTGCCACGCTGCATGAACATATTGCAGCGGAATCGGCTCATCGACTCAATACCAAACGAGAAATCAAGCTCAGAGTTTTGCTCAAACTTCAGCTTCTGCTTTTCGCTAAGCATCGAATAGGACAGTTTTCTCGTTTGCTCGCCGGTGAGGCGATCATGCTGCAAGCGTACCAGCTTGCCGTCGACACGAACCACCGGTGGGGCACCGACCGTTAGATGGAGGTCCGAGGCATCCATTTTGACCATTTGCTCCAGCAGATCGCGCAAAGAAATCATTGTAAGTCTCCGTTACCTTCGACGTTTATCCCCGATCCAGCCGCTCCGGCTGTCTCTTATATAATATCGGATGTTCCGGCTCAATCTTGACCGGAAAGAGCGCAAATTGGGTTGGTTAAGCTATTGGGGGACAGTGGCATCTACTGCCGGCTGATCTTCGCCGGCGGAGGTCGTGGCAAAGACCTCATCAATTGTCGTAATACCGGCCTTCATCTTCTCAACCGCACACATGCGCAGCGAGAACATACCGTCTTCCATCGCCGCCGCCCGGATATCGACGTCCGAGGCCTGGCGCAAGATGAGCTTTTCGATGCGTGGCGAAATCGGCATGACTTCATAGATGCCGGATCGCCCGGCCATGCCGGTATCATTGCACTGCGAACAGCCGCGCCCGCGGAAGGCTCGAATATTGCGCGCCAAATCCGGAGGAACATTGAGGCTGTCGACCTGTTCGGCGGTCAAGTTGACCTCTTCTTTGCAGTTCTGGCAGATCTTGCGTACCATTCTTTGCGCCATGATCAACTTCGTGGCCGAGGCCACCAGATAGTATGGCACGCCCATATCGATAAGACGATTGATCGATGAGGGGGCATCGTTGGTATGCAAGGTTGAGAACACCAGGTGACCGGTCAGTGCCGCACGAATGGCAATCTCGGCGGTCTCACTATCACGAATCTCGCCGACCATGATAATGTCCGGGTCCTGACGCAGGAACGAACGAAGGCTTTTGGCAAAGGTCAACCCGATTTCCGAGCGCACCGCCACCTGATTGATGCCGTCGAAGTTGAACTCGACCGGATCCTCAGCGGTCATAATATTGACGTCGATAGTGTTGATTGTCTTCAGAGCCGAATACAGGGTGGTCGTTTTTCCCGATCCTGTCGGTCCCGTCACCAGGACAATTCCGAACGGCAGGTGGATGGCGGCATCAAATTTGGACAAGTCCTGCTGGCGGAAGCCTAGTTGAGTCAGGTCTACGCGCAAGGCGGTCGGATCCAAAATTCGCATCACGACCTTCTCGCCGAATATGGTGGGCAGAACCGAAACACGAAGGTCGACGGTACGGCCAGCCATTTTCACTTTGATACGACCATCCTGAGGCAGGCGACGTTCCGAGATATCGAGATCGGCCATGATCTTCACGCGCGAGACAATGGCCGCTCGGTACTTGAACGGCAACGGCGCCATCTCGCGCAGATCACCATCCACGCGATAGCGGACACGGATGCGCTTTTCATACATTTCGATGTGGATATCCGAAGCCCCCATCCGAATGGCATCGGAGATAATAGAGTCGACCAATTTGACTAGCGGCTTGTCTTGAATGGCCGACAAGAGATCTGATTCGCTGGGACCCTCTTCGGAAGCCGTAACTAGTTCGAGAGCGGCATCGTCTTCAAGACCCTTGATGATTTCGGACAGGCCACCACTGTCGGTGTAGTAGCCGTCGATCGCCTTGGCTATTTCTTTCTCGGCGGAGATGACGGGCTGGACCGTGCATCCGGTAATGAACTTGATGGCATCAAGAACATAGATATTGTTGGGATCGCTGATCGCCACCAGGAGCGTACGGTTCAGTTTGGAGATGGCGATGACGTTAAACTTGCGGGCGATATCCAGGGGGATGAGTTTGACGATGTCCGGATTGAGCTCGACATCACCGAGCCGCAGGGCACCTATCTTGAGGTGTTTGCCGACCAGTTTAGCGATGTCCTGTTCGGACTCGACGGCACCGATTTCGACCAACGCCAACTCAAACTTGATATTCTGGTCCTTGGCCATTTTGCCGGCTTTTTCAGCCTGTTCCGGCGTAATGCGGCCGGCATTGACCAATATCGCCCCAAGTTCAGCAGACATACTAAGTGTGGCCCGAGTTCTTTAGCGGCCGGCGCACGGCGGCCGGCATCGGTTCAGCAGCTTCGGCTCGGACCTCCCTCAATCTTGAAAAATGTCATCGAGTTTATCGCTGGCCATTTCCGCGAATTCGCTGGACACTCCCGGCTGGCCACCGGCTTGTGCCTGGGCCTTGACCTGTTCAAAAATCTGCCCCAGCTCGCGAGAAGTGTCCTTGGCATAAAGGCGGACCATGCCGATGGTGGTACGATCATCAAATACTACGGCCAGGATTGAGCGCTCGCCGACTATCGACATGTGGATATGATCCTTCCTGCCCTGGTGGAAAAGCACCGAAAATTCGTCCTCACCAACCAGGCGCGCAATCTCCTTGGTCGAGGCGAACGAGCCGGCCAGCAGGGCCGCCAGAGCGGTCGTGTCCAGAGAATGCGTGAAGCCCTGTCGCGTGATCAGGTGTCCGTCCTTGTCGACCAAAAGCGCACACTTGGCTTCCGCACCCTTAAGGAGTTTGCTCAACAGAGACTCGATCTTCTTGATCTCTGCCTCGTAAATTATCAATGAGTCATCCGACATCTAAAGCCTCCTAGGTGGCTATTTTATTCCAAACAATCGCTTAAAGAAACCACGCTTCTTGGGTCGCTTTCGTATCGATGGGGCCATGCCCGGGGACTGCAGCGAAGAACGGACAGAAACCGGCGGGATCATGTTCACCGATGGATCCGGTTTGGGCGTGGACGTGGTCGACGTGGGCGTCGGCCCCGGCGAGGCCAACTCCGACGGCGCCGGTTGGTCGGCCGTGGTTGCCGCCGGCCTGACCAAACCGCCGGTGCGATCACCAGGGAAAGGTCGATTCACCGATAGCTCACTCGCATCCGGTATCGAGACGGTTTTTGGTGACGTGCTCAGGGCATTCTCGCCGGGCGAGTGCCCGACCGAGACAGCGGCCGAAGCAGCTACCAATTCCGGCTGAGGTGCTTTGGGGGGCGCCGAATCGACCGGACCGCGGGAGGCGGCCCCTACCAGGTTCTCAGACGGAGCAACCGGTTTTTGCTTGGATCCTTGGCCGGCGTTCTTGGCTTTATCCAGGACCATTTTTATGATAAGCTTCAAGGTATCAAAGACACCATTGCCGATAGTGGCCGAGGCTTCAAAATACGGCCAGCCCTTGGCATTGAGGCGGGCACTCAATTCACTGACCGGCAGGACACCGGGCAGATCACGTTTGTTGTATTGTATCACGATCGGCAGGTCATTCAGATCGTAGCCGTACTCGACCAGATTCTCCTGGAGGTTCACCAGGGACTCCAGGTTTTCATCCATTTTGTCGGCTTGGCTGTCGGCCACGAAGACAATCCCGTCAACCCCCCGCAATACGAGCTTGCGAGTGGCGTTGTAATAAACTTGCCCCGGCACCGTATACAACTGGAACTTGGCCGCAAAGCCGTTGATGCTACCGATATTGATCGGCAGAAAATCGAAATAGAGGGTGCGGTCGGCCTCAGTGGCCAGGGAGATCAGGTTACCGCGAGAATTTGACGGTACTTTGGTGTGGACGTACTGCAAATTTGTAGTCTTACCCGACAAGCCCGGACCGTAATATACGATCTTGCAGCAGACTTCCCGGACCGCATAGTTAATCGATACCATATATGCAATCCTGCGACTTAATGGTCTTCATCTAGGCGGGAACGGCTAACTTACCGATGGCGTTTTTCATTTCCAATCGTACCAGACCGACGTTGACATCCCGAACGGTCGTCACCACCAGAATACCTATCGGGGCGCTGGCAAAAAACAGCTTGGCATCGTCGGCTTCGATGGTCACTTGCTTGAGTGGGTGGGTATCCAGACGATCAAGTGATTTCTCAATATTGGCCGTGATGGAAGCCGCCAAAGCACCGATAGTATCGCTTTCCACGTCGGTGTTGAGGTCGGCGGCGATCACGATGCCGTCGATGCCGACCACCATGGATCCGGTAATGCCGGTGGTCTTGTTCAATTCGCTAAGCACTTCGTACATGGCTTCTCTCCACGTTGTCGAAAAGGCTTTGACTGTATCGCTGAGCGATATGTTGTCTTATCATCTCCAAACCCTGATTGACACGGATGCCCAGGGTATCGTTCATTTGGCGCTCAGCCACCACCATCAAAGCATAGTGCCTGTCATAAGCAATAGTGAGCTTGTGCTCGGGCAGCACCATGTCCAGTCGCTCGGGCCGGCTCCAGCCGGAACGCAGCAGGACGGCTGAGTTCTGCTGATGCAACAGTCCGGCCAGCGGCGCCCAGGCTTCGGCATCAATGGTCCCGCGCTTGAAGCAACCGAGGATCAGTCCCTCTCGGTCGACCACTACGGCCAACTCAACGGCTCCATCCTCGCCAATGTAGCGCGCCACCCGATCAAAACCATCGCCACCATGGCCGGCCGGATCGGTCTGACTTTGAGTAGTCTCGCGCAGATTCCCGCCGTAGAACGGAGTTGTCGCCACCCTGGCTGCGGATCTGGGGTCCGAACTCAGAGCATCCAATGAACCGGTGTCCGGCTCATGCCCGGTAACGACTGTCTCGCTGAAGGAAGGTGCCTTTGCCCGACGAACCGGGGGGAAGATCATTTCTCTCAACAGAGGCTGCAAAACAAGCGGCGCCGCCAAAATCTGAAGTATGATCGTCGGCAGATATCCCGACATACCCAGGGTCAGCGAAACGCTGATATTCATGGAGTACATCACGGCAATCATCAGGCCGAACATCGCCCCCAGAGTCAGACGGTAAACCAAGCAGACGGCCCCGGCCTGCACCAACTGAATGAGCGCTGCCTGTCGATTCAGTACATACAGCAGGGCGCTGTAGAAAACTAATTCGTACAGGGCGGTAATCAGCGAGGCCTTGACCAGGCTGGTACCCAACTGCTCCGGAAAGACGACCATCGGTACAATAACCAGTACCATTGAGAGCAGCAGAGTCTGTCGCGCCAATCTAGGTGATATCTCCATGCTTCTCCTTACGGCTAGATCTGCCTAGCCAGCAAGCTTTCCAGTCTCATTCTCAGGCTTCCCAGGTTGGAAGCATCGCCCACCACGAATACCAGCATGTGCTGCTGCTGTCGGATAAGGTAATAAGTGTACCCTTCGGTCTCCATCAGCACTCTATCTACGGCGCCCCAATTCATGGCCGCCACTTCCCTGGTGAGCTTATCGTTGACATGCGCCATAGTAGCGCCATAGAGTTCAACATCGCCCTCAAGGGCCCATTCGGAAGCCCCCACCATGCCATCGTAGTTGACTAAGAGAGCACCATCAACACCCGGAATAGCAATGCCCCGCTGCAAAATCTGCTCCGGAGTGAGCGAGGCTTCGGCCTCAGGCTGACCGGTCTCGCCGGTAGTCATTACCAAAGTCGGCTCCGAATCGGCCGGCAGGCGTCCATCGTCGACCTGGGTGGCAGGTTCCTGTTGTTGGGGCAGTTGCCGTGCAATCTCCAAAAGCTTGGCGATTTGCGCATTGCCGGGATCGCTCTGATGCAAGCGCTTGAGCAACTTGATCGCCTCGGCAAATTGACTCTTGTAGATGTAAATCTCAGCCAGCAGCAGTTCCGTCGACCGTGTCCAGCCATCCAGTTCGGCCGCTCGCTTGGCTTCGATTTCAGCCCAGTCGTACATACGCCGATCCAGGTTTATCTTAGCCATAACCACATGCGCGGATCCGTACGACGGATGTATCCTCAAGCCGCTCTGACAGATACGGAAGGCCTTGTCGAGGTCCCCTTTTCGACGGTAAGCCTCGGCCAGGGCCGCGAATATCTGAGAATTGGGATCAGCATCCAGGATCTTCTGGCACTTATCTATACGCTCTTGAAACTCAGCTGGGCTCGTCATGCAACTATCCCGCTAAATTGCTTCAGGGCAATTCGTTACTTACATAGCAAAATTAACCAACGTACAACTATAGGGTCGTCATACACATATGTCAACTCAAATTGCGGCTAGCTCAGGTGGCGCTTAGTGACAAAAATCGCACCCAGGAAGAGTCCGACCATAGCTGCCCACAATAGCGAGATAACCAGCGAGGGCATCTGGAGGATCTGCAGATCGGTAGTCAACTGCAGAACCTGAGCCAAGGCCATCGCAGCAAAGCCGCCACAGAAAAGCAACCAGCTCTGGCTGAGTATTCCACCACGGAGCATTTCCCGCACTCTAAACGACCCGATTACGCCAGCCACTGCCGCGCCCAGAATCAGGAAGTTGACGATTCCCGGCGGCGTAGCTATTACGGCTAAATTGGCCGCCATAGTTGACGGCGCCACCGCCACCACGGCCATCGCTGTCAGGTAAACTGTACGTTTCATAGGCAAACCTCTAACCTCTTATCATCTTGACTACCTGGTCGGCCCGGCGCAATGTCCTGTAGAAATCATCCTCCAGCCCATAGCGGGACACCAACTCACGTCGTTGGGCCAAAGGTTCGGCGATCTGTTTCTTGACGCCGGTCGTGGCCCTGCGAAAGGCCCCTTCGCCCAACAAACGATAGACATATTCCAGTTGTTGACTGAGCATTTTATCCAGCCCGCTCATCAGTCGATGATATCGTGTCTCGGCCGGCAGCGACCGCACCGCCGCCAGAAACTTGTCGAACGACGGTTGGGCTTCACTGTCCGGATCAAGGCCGGTAAAATAGGTCATCAGTCCGGTGTGCAAATTCTTGGCAAAAGAAGCAAAGCACTGGTTTGACGGTCCCGTCAGGCTCTCCACCAATTTCCGGATTTCCACAAAACAGCGCCCGAAGAGAGTAAAGATGATCGACATGAGAAGTTCTTCGTCATCCTCGACCGGAGCCGATCCACCCTCGCGTTTGCCGGCCGCCACGATCAGCTTCTGTCCCATCAGACGATAGGCGGCCCGATAGGTAACAAACTCACCCATCGGGGAAAGCCTAACCAGATCGGGCAGCGTACGTTCACCATTGATCAGGGCCAGTAGCCGGAATTCGTCCATCGAAATTCGCAACTCATCCTGCTTTGTCTGGGGGGACTCGGCCAGAGCCAGCATGACATCATCGGCCGGCAGCACTTTTTGTATTTCGTGCCACTCGTCAATCCGACGGGTACCCTCCATGACTACATTCATGGTGTTGAGATTGATCAGGAAGGGAGCGTCGGTAGGTTCCTTGTTCTCCTGGAACATGAAATCACCCCGGTCCCAGGCAAAGAGATTATAGACTATCTCTTCCACCTGCAGGCGCAGATACTCGATGATTTCATCTTTGGTAAACAGTTTCATGTCGATCAGGGTCGTGCCCAGTTGGCGCCCTGTCTGCTTGTGCAATGTAATGGCCCGCTCCAGATCTTCCTTGGCAATGCGGCCGCGTCGCAAAAGCATGTTGCCCAGGAGATCCTCGGCGTTATTGGTCGACCTGGCAAAGGTTATGTCGCCTGCTTTGAAGGCGATTTCTTTGCTGCGCGTACGAGTTTTGATCTCCAGGATTCCCGTCTTCTTGCCGGTGGCCAGAAGTTGCAGAATATCCGGGAAGGAAACAGTCTTGAGATTTCCTGACAAACTCACGTGCTCGTTCCTTGCATGACGGTAAACGCGGCTTCGCCCAATCGGGCCTATCAGTTAGAATTATCGGGCAGTTTGGCGGGGAACTTAATGAGAAAGAAGACTTACCTGCCAAGGTTGCGGTCGATCGCCATAAACAGTTATCAGTAGGGGACCTGTATCGGCCAGGTGGGCGGTGCCGAGCGGCGCTTCCGGATCGAAGGGGGCTGATTTTGCCCTGGGTCGGCCCAAACAGATGCGCAATGACTGACTGGAGTCGGGCAAATCAGTTGCTGACAGCGGCTTTGTCGCAAGACAGTCATCACTGATCAACAAAGCCGGAGTCGCACCTGCCAAAGCCTTCCGAAAGCCGGAGCCGATCAAGGGCCGGTAATATATTTCTACTGGTCCCAGCGAATATGAAAGATAATCGGAGCCCAGGAGAATTCAGTCCGGGTTTTTTTTATTTGGTAGCTCGGCGGTGGTCGGCGTATGCAAAAGCAAATCGGGCAGTTCGACACCCTGCCGGCCGGCGGCGTCGACCATGGCCGATCTGAGCTCGGCGGCAGTTACGACTCGATCAGCCCGGTACTCAAGGGCCAACCGGGCTAAATCATCCAATACGCCGAAGTCAGCCTGAAGGACAACCAGTGACCCCAGTCGACTAACACCGGCCGCCTCCAGAGCCGGAGACAGCACCCGCTCATCCAGAGGGTACCGACGGGCGGAGATTCTGAGGATGAGCAGATCGGCCACCGTCTGCTGTGGTTGCTTGACGATCATGGCGCCGCCGCCAGGCACCCCAAAGGCATATACTTGGTGGCCCGGCGCTGAGGCCGCCCCGACCGTTTTGAGCACCAAGGCCAGATTTAGGATAGCCAGCCCGGCGAGTATTGCCCACCGCCGGGCAGCCCGGTGTTTCACGCTGAGCATCACCAGCACCAGTAGAAGATAACCGGCCCAGATTGACCATCCGCTCAGGCCCGGCCAGTGCCATTGGGGCAGCCGTTCGGTGCCGAAAATCCGTACCGCCTCGAGAGTACCGCTCAGAATAGGATTCAGCGCCCAGCCGATCAAATGACCCAGAGTGGGCCAGATCAAGTCTCCGACCAATAGGACCAGGGAACCAACCACACCTAACGAGGACAGTGGAATTATCACCAGGTTGGCAAGCGGAGAAATGGTCGGTATTCGCTCGAAGTAGTACGCGATCAAGGGAGCGGATGCCACCTGAGCAACCAGCGAAATCAGAAACGGAAACATAAGCCATCGCCGCAGCCAGTCGGGGGTGGCGATATTCCGCAGGCGGGATGTGATTATCGGCGCTGAGTAGACGATGGCCCATGCGGTAACAAATGAAAGTTGAAAACCGATTTGGTAGAACTGCACCGGTGAAACCAGGAGGATGATCAAGGCTGTGACTGAGACGAGGTGATTGAGATCATAGCGACGCTGCAGCATTCGAGCCAAGATAACCAGAGTGGCCATGATCGAGGCCCGCACGACCGAAGGTTCACCGTAACAGACGGCGGCAAAAACGGCGACTATGACCAAGATGAAAAGCGAGCGAGCCAGTCCGGGCAGCCGGATCAAGGCCATGAGAGCCATAAAAAACAATACCACCAGGGCTACGTTGGAGCCCGACACGGCCAACAAATGCAGGGTCCCCGAATCACGAAACTGGCGATAGACTTCCGGCGGGACATCGCGTGTCTCGCCGATCAGAAAACCTGCCGCCAGAGCGGCGGCACCAGGGTCCAGATGGTTATGCAGGCTGTTTCGAATCGACCGGCGAAGGAAGTCAATGGCAGAGGCGGCCGGATTGGGCGGCGACGGCAGCAGGGTTATGTCGTTCAGGTTGGGGACATAGACAACGCCGGCTATCCCCTTCAATCGGCTGTAGCGACGATAGTCCAATCGCCCCGGCCAGTCGCTGCCCTTGATAGTGTAGACGCGGGCCGAGAGAGCCACCCGGTCCCCACGCTGTAATTGAGTGGTGGTATCACTTACGCGGATTAACAGACTGCCCTCAACGAGCCGACAGGTTCCACCGGTACTGAGGGAGTCGACCCGCAGACTAATGTCGGTGCGATCCGTCTTGATCACCGGCCAGTCATCGACCTGTCCATATAGCTGGTATCGGCGACCGTCCTCAATCAGGTGCGAAATGTGGCGCGGACCGGGATCATAAAGCTCGGCGGCCAACCTAAAGCCGGCCAGGAGGGCCAGACTTGTAGCCAAGAACAGACCGGCCCAGGCTTTCCGGCGCAAATGGAGACCCAGGCCCAGCAGCAGACTCGCCAAACCACCCAGAAGAAACCACTCGGAGGCAAGCCTGGTTTGGTCGGCCAGGTTGATGCCGACTACAACGGCGGCCAGCAAGGGTAAGGCTGGGTGTTTTCGAATCAATGCCTCCCCCTCAATCTAGGTGTGGGAGCCTCTTAGTCTGAGCAATGTCGCCAGCAGCCGCTTGGTCTCGGGAACGCGCAACAGCAGGCACAGTAGGATATAAATCAGACCGGCGGCGGCGGCCGGCACAACCAGAGCGAGCGAGCGCTGGGCAACGCTCGGCCATGATTCCGGATAAGCATACGGCAAGAGTTTGGCGATCCAAAAGGCCAATCCGGCAGCCAGCGCCATGCGTCCGATATTGAGCGTCTGTCGGGCCCAGCCCAGCACGATTCCTTTGCGCGGTAAAAAGGCGGCCAGGAGGCCAAAATTAACCAGTCCGGCCAGTGACGTGGCCGCCGCCAGTCCGGCAAAGTCCAGGATCTTGATAAGCGGATAATATAGAGCCATGTTGACGAATACAGAAACAATAGAAATACGCATAGGTAAACGAGAATCGCCGAAAGCATAATAGATCGGCACCGTCACCCGCACCGCCGCGAAGCCGACCAGACCGTACGAATAGTGCAGCAGGGCCAGCGCCGTGTTGGCGGCGGCCGCGGGATCAAAGGCTCCCCATTGGTAAATCAGGTCAACAATGTTCCGCCCATACAAAGCCAGGAAGGCGGCCGACGGCAGGACAACCAGCATATGGAGATTGAGAGCCTCCTGATAGGCCGCCTTGACGCCCTCGGTGTCACCTCGGGCCACCAGCTCCGAAACTCGTGGCAGGGTCACGGTGCCCAGGGCCACCGCAAAGACACCCAGCGGAAAGTGCATCAGTCGATAGGAGTAATTGAGATAGGAGATCGACCCCTCCATAAGAAACGAGGCCAGCAGGGTGTTCAGTACGATGTTGATCCGCCCGGCTGAGAGTCCCACTATCATTGGCGCCAGCAAACGCATCACCCGCCTCAGCCCCTCATCCAGCAAGTCGAGCTTGGGCTTGAAACGAAAACCGATTCGCCACAAAGACGGCACCTGAAAGGCCAGTTGTCCGGCCCCGCCGATGACAACACCTATGGCCAGGGTGTAGGCCGGCTCCTGGAAATACTTATAAAGGACCAGCACCGATACAATGATGCCCAGATTGAACATGGCCGGCGACAGGGCCGGGACACCAAAACGACCAAATGAATTGAGCATCCCCATCACCAGGGCCGACATCGACACCATTAGCAGGTAGACCATCATGATTCGGGTCAGATCGACCGTCAAGGCAAACTTGGCAGCGTTGCTGACAAAGCCATGAGCCGAGGCATATATGATGGCCGGGGCGGCAATTACACCCAGAATGACGATTAGTCCGACGACCGCCAGCAACGCCGTCAGCACCAGATTGGCCAAGGCAAAAGCCTGGTGCTCAGTCTGACGAACCAGTTTTTCCTTAAAGATGGGCACGAAAGCTGACGACAGCGCACCCTCGGCAAACATGTCGCGGAGGAGGTTGGGTACACGAAAAGCGGTAACAAAGGCATCGGTGGTCAGCGAGGCCCCAAAATACCAGGCCATGATCTGCTCGCGCAGAAGCCCCAGGACCCGCGAAAAAGCGGTGGCCCCCGAGACTATGGTAGCCGATGCAACGAGCGAGTTTTTCTTGGCCGAGCTTATTGACAAATCTTCGACGCCGATATATACTTGCGAGTTATGTTGGAAATAAAGATACGGAAAGGGTTGACAGTTGCCAAACCATAAATCCTGCGAAAAGCGGATGAAAATCGCCGCTCGCCAACGGCTGGCCAATCGGGCCCAGCGGAGCGTCTTGCGAGCCGCCATCAGAGACTTGAGAGCCCAGACAAATCGGGAAGAGGCCCTCAAGCAGTACAAAGACGTGGTACCGTTGCTGGACAGGGCGGCCAGAAGTCACTTGATTCACCCCCGCAACGCCGATCGTAACAAATCCCGCCTGGCCCACTTTGTGGCCAAGCTGGCTTAGATAGTAGCGGTGAAAAGCCTCAACCCTGCTGCCTATCGGCGGCGGGGTTTTTCTATTGATTTTTTGTAGGGAGAGATCAGAAGTACATCTGCTGATTGAGCAGGTACACTTCGCCCTGGTAATGCGCCGTGCGGCGGCTTTGCTGCCTCAACACCATGAGGTCTTGGAAGAAGGCTTCTTTCTCGGCGGCGGGAATGCTCGCGGTCAGAACCGACAGGGGGTAATCAATATCCAGCATGCGTCGGTTGGTGACGGCTCGGATAATCCCGGGTGGATAATGTCGCTCGGCCCGCGCGGCCGCCTTGAGATCTTCGAGTCTGAAGGGGGGTAATGTCACCGTCGCGGCAATGGCCGCCATGCGCGCGACACTGTCGGAGGAGCGGATTTTGTCGACGATTGACAGATAACGCCCGTTTTGAATAACAGCTCGAAAGAGATTCTCCATCGTTTGCGGACAGCCGGTCTTGCTCGAATTGCGCAAGTACGCCTGCACCCGGCGACCGTCGGAAAACTTGAACTCCATAGCCACAAACCCAAGCGGTGGCGGCCCCTGGGGCACACCTTCGCGGAGCACCAGTTGGTCCGGCTGGCGGGAGGCCGTACGGGCCAGATCATCGTAGCCAAAACGATCCAAGCCGATCCGGTCGCTGGTAACGGTTATGGCCTCAGGAGCGCTGACTTGAACCGGGAAGTGCGTCAGTCCCGCCTCGCAGAAGGCCCTGAAATAGCCGGTTTCCGACAACAGCAAGTAGTAGCTGTCGTCCAGAGGGGTGACCAGAAAAGGGTGGCGAATGGCGCTCAGCACCGAAAGATCAACATCAAGAGCGGTGTCCGACGTCTGCGGCCATTCGTACGGTAGAATTTGGTCGGAATCAAGTATCCGAATCTGTGCCAGCAGCTTGTTGTCCATATGGGCTCGGAGGGAGCAAGCCCCATGCCACCCCGCCCCTCCCTTATTACGTTACTACTATTCAAAGACTTATGAGGATCCGCAGGACGCTGACCGGGGTCGGTGTCCGTTTTCGAAGCACTCTCGGACGTATGATGTAACTACCGGCTCACAATTTGTGCAACTTTGAGGCGATGGGGAGGTTGCACCTCGCCGGGGACCATCTTTGCCAACCGGCAGGCCGCCGGTCTATTCGACACATCCTGCTACCAAATCGGGACCACTGTGGAACATGTAGTTGACCAGGTAAACCAGGTCGGAAATGTCGATCTGACAGGAACCGTTAACATCGGCCGCGTTCAGACTGACTGGTGCCGGACCACCAAGAAAGGCATAATTCACAAAGTAGACCAGATCACCGATATCCACGACGCCATTGCCGTCGAGATCCCCATAGTATTCGATGCTGCCTGTTTCGCCAAAATATACAACCGCGGTTTGGATCAGATTGCGCGCTGATTGCTCGGTCAGCCAGTAAATCGGGAAAGCCAGCAATATCCGCTTGCCGCTGGGGCCGTCATAGGCGACCGCGCAGGGTAGGCCCTCGGACCCGGGATCGTCGGTTTGTGAGTCGTAAAAATAAATCGGCACACCCCCGCTGCGCAGGGTCAGCGTCTGTACATTTGGGATGGGACCAAAGGGGCTGTTTGGCCCAACTTCGATGTCCGGCCAGCCGACGGCACCGGTGGCTCCGGCAAAGTCAAAACCGGCATGATCGACATAGGCAGATACACGAAATTCGTTGTACATGAAATCCGCAGACGAAAGTGGCGACTCCTCCCAGAAGGGGATCACCCGAAAGCCGTCGACAAACAGGTTGTTAGCGAAACTGCAGTACCAAGCCAGGGTGTCTTCGCTATCGGCAATTGACTTGGCGGACACGTCGTCATCTATCCAAAACACAGACGAATACGGTCCCGCCTGACTACGCGTGAGGCGATCACCGGCGTTGTCGATCGAAGCCGCATGCTGTGAAACACCTGCAAATACCGAATCGAAAAACGCGGCCTGGACGGCTTCAGCAGGTGAGCCGGGAGAGAAACTCCAGGCGTCCGCAATCAGAATACCGTGATCAAAAGTGGCCGGCGTGGCGTTGGCCTGATTTGACATTGAGGACTCGTAGCCGTCCCAATCCACAGCCGTAACGGCATAACCATAGTCGATCTGCCCCTGAACCTGGGTGTCGACATAGTCGGAACTGCTGACGTTGTCTTCTAATAGAGCAAACTCGAATTCGCCCAGCCGGCGATACACGCGGTAGTGACTGATGTCGGCCTCGATATTGTCGGCCCAATCGATGGTTATCATGCTCAGACCCGGCTCGGCTCCCAGGGATAAAGGTGCTCGCGGGACGACATAGGGTGTCTGACTCGATTCGAGAGCATACAGGGCCGGGTATCCTTCCGGGGCCAGGCCCACTACCGAAAAGAAGTACTCTTGGCCGGTGGTCAGGCCATCAACTTGCCAGGAGCAGACGCCCGCCGGAATGATGACAGTATCGGTATAGACACCCGAAGCAGGTCCGTAATAGAGAGTGTAGCTATAGCTCAAGTCGCAGCTGGACCAATACACTTCCAGCGACTGACCGTCACCAATATCGACGATCAGGTCGATATCGGTCGGATGGGCGGCGTTGGCTACAATGGCGATCGAAGCCAGAGCCGTCTTGACCACATCGGTCATGAAGCCAAAGTCCATACGCGAGGTGATATCCAGGTTGGTGTGCCAACCGGCATTGTTGAAATTGCCTTCTATGGCGTCGCAGACATTGAATCCCTGCTCATGAAAAGCATAGTGATCGGAACTGCTGCCCAACGATACCAGCTGCGGCGTCAGACTGGTCAGGCGCAAGGCGGCATTGGAAGAAAGGTCCCGGTAGGCAGTGTTGGATCCTGAGGACAAGTTAAGCGGCCACTCGGGATCCTCAACATAGCCCACCATGTCATAGTTGAACATAACCTCCACATCGGTGCCGTTGGCGACGAAAGTCTGGGCGGCGAAGCGAGAGCCGACCAAACCAACCTCTTCGGCCGTAAAGGGGACGAAGATTATTGTTTTGCGGGTCGGTACCGTGGCCAGAATGCGCGCCAGCTCCAGGGTCAGGGTGGTGCCGGAGCCGTCGTCATCGGCACCGGGAGCGTAGATATAGGGGCCCTCTGGTTGGCCATAGGTAATCGAATCATAATGCCCGCCGACGACAATTACTTTGTCCGGTTCGGCATAGCCCTCTTTGACACAAACAACGTTGTAGTGCCAGCCGCCATTCCACCAAAGCTGCTGGGTGGTGACGTTGGTGTAGCCCCAACCGGTAAATTTCTGAACCAACCAATCCCGGGCGGCATTGATGGAATCGGTCCAGATGTAGCGCGTCTGGAAGTCTTCCAGACGCTGATTCATAGCGAAGATTGAATCCTGGCTGATGAGGTTGACCAGGGTGTCGGTAGGGAAATAATCCCTCGCGTCGCTCAGCCTGGTGATGATGGCCGGCGGGAGATACTTAAACCGGATTTCCAGATCGGCCAATACCGTGGCCGACAGATCTGTAGTCTGGCTTAAGTCGTGGGCCTCGGCACGGCTGATTTGAACCAGTTGCATCCCGGCCCCCAATTGTACCGCAGCGCCCAGCGATGACAGTGCCGAGTAATCGGGATCAGGACTGGAGAGCTTCATAACCAGCGCCAGCTGCTCAATGTCAACGTCGCTCTGAATGATCTGAAGCTCAATCCCGGCCCGGGCCAGGAGTTCCTGTTCGGACTCCGTCACCGATACCAGGAAGCTGTTTTCGACTCGAGTGAAGGCGGTACCCAGCACCTGGGTTGCCACTTGTTCTTGGAAGTGGTTCTTGAGCTTCACCAGGCCCAATTCATCAGCATAGGTGACAGGGGCGGAACCAACCATTATGGCTAACAACAGGACGCTGGCAAGACGCATCTGGGACTCCTGCGAAAGTGAGTTGTTCTCGTATTGCTAATAACGCTCATAGAAGGCCGGAAGTTGTAAAGGTAGTAAAATCAAATCGTCCAATCACGACCAACTACCTCCAAAGTAAGGAACATCCACTCTATGTCAAGACGAGAGATCAAGCGGTCGTGTGCAGTGCCGGTGGTGGGACATGATCGAGTGATTTCGGGCTTGCCGGGCGTATTGCCTATAACAGATGAGTTGCTCCCAACAGCTATTCAGGAAACTAGCCCCGGCGTCCGATAGTTAGACAAGTGAGAGAATCAACCTGCTGATGGACAAAACACTGGACGGACTCGATGAGAATAACTGTCGCTGCATCATTGATTTTACTGCTGGCTCTGAGCGCAACCGCCCAGCAGGTTTCCGACCAACAAGACGAAGCGGTGCTCACGTATGTCAAAAATATCAAAAAATTCCTATCCTGGTCGGGTGAAAAAGCAATCAAGGGCGGTTCGGGGCCGTTGTTTGTGGCAGCCGTCGGCTCCTCGCCCCTGGCCGAGAAGATTAAAACGCTGCATGCCGGCCAAACGCACGACGGTCAAAAAATAAAGGCCCGTATCGTGGACAGCAGTATGCTGCCGGCCAACGCCCATATCGTAGTCATTTGCGAAGCGGATGCCGCCAAGGCCTCCGCCCTGGCCAAAAAGCTGCACGGCACCGGGACGGCGACTATTGCCGTCGGATCCGAGGTCGAGGGGGTCGTGATTAGGGTGCTGGCCAAGGATGTTAACGGAATGGTCAGTATTACAACCTCAGTCAGCCAGTCTCTGGCGGATGCCGAGGGTCTGGAGCTCAAGCCGGCTATCAAGATGGTGGCTAAAGTGGTCGACTAATGCCCGGACGGATTTTGACGGTTGGGATTCCCGTTATCAACAGATCCGGCTTTCGGCGGGGGGGCTATAGACTTACGCCGCGCTGGAACGGTTTGAAGGCAGGTTTGAGCTTGTCTTCGGTGTCAGGCTTCAGACTGACCGATCTCCCGGCCGGCATCGAAGGGTATTCGGCGGCCGGTATCAGGGCTTTGTTCTTGATCTTCTCCACCAGTCCAATCACCAATTGAAAGTGGTGTCGGTATTCGTTAAGCATGCGCATCCGCTCGGTGCCGGGCTTTAGATGAACGGTGTTGCCGGTGAAGGCAAACACAAATTCGGGGTTACTGGATAGGACCTGAACCTGGCGGTAGTTTTCCTTGGCCAACTTCTGTTTGATGAAGCGCAGTAGCGCAAACAGGGCTCCGAATTCCAGAGCAATCGGCTCCCCCTCGGCACAACATCGGAAGAGCACGCCCAATTCAGGTATGGCAAAGACCAAGACGCCTGGACAAGAGCCTCGACGGCGAAGATCTTCGTCAAGGGGCCGGTTTGGCACGGAAGCCAAAAAACACTGCAGGGGGTGCGCCGGTTTAGCCATGCCCGGTCTGGTTGCAAGCGCCATGCCGACCGCCGGCACCAACGACCCCTGCCGGTAACACATTGACAGACAAACGCAAGCGAGCCGTCGGCGGAGAGCCGGGGCGGGCGGCGGGCGCATTCCGATTCAGCTTTGACGTAGCTGAAGTAACAATCAATCGGAAACGGACGACCGCAGTTCCGACTCAAGACCACTATCGGCTTCAATATACTTGGCCTGGGCCGTCGCCACCAATGAACCGGTCCGCAGCCGCGCCTCTCCCTCGGTGACATACAGACGTCCTCGACGACGGACTATCCAGCCGCTGAAGTCGACCTCATCGCCGGTTCGAACCGGAGCCAAAAAGCGTACCGTCAATTCTGCCGTTACGGCAAAAAGATCTTGAGCCAGGATGGCCTTGATCATCACCTCATCCAGAAGCGTTGAGATGATACCACCATGGTAAATGCCGTGGTAGCCGACAAACCGCTCATCGGCGGTGATGCTGGTGAGGGCCCTCCGGCCGTCGAAGAAGAACCGGGCCTGAAGACCCGAGTCGTTCTCCAGGCCACAGACAAAGCACCGGGAGTATTTAGCAACTTCTTTCATAATCCCCGCCGGGAGCGGTTTTGATTTTGCCGGAGCAAATAAAGAACGAATCGTTCTGATGGGGTAGTAAAAAAAGCCCGGCTCCCAAGAGAGCCGGGCCGGTAAGATTGCCAATCGATAGTCTAATTGCCGTCGACGTTGCACACCTGGGTAGAGTAGTTCCAGATAGTGTTGTTGGCCGTGATCTCGGCACTCATGACACCGTCGTCAAAAGTCAATTCGACATTCCAGGTAGCCGTGATAGTGGCGCCACCGGCAACCTCTGCCGTAACCACGGCAGTAGCGTTGATGGTCCCCTCGGCTGGACAGCTGGAGCAATCCTGGAAACCGTTTTGCCAACCCGGCCAGGCGCTTTGGTCCAGCTTGAAGCCGGACAGCTCGGCTGTGATGTCGGCGTGGTAGCTGCCCCCGGTCGTCGGCTCGCTGTCATACGAAATCGTGGCGCTGCCCGACACTGAGGTGTTGGCGGCGTAGAAATCGCCAAAGCGGAATTCGGCCAGACCGACGGTGGTGTCTTCCGAGACCTCCCCGGCATAACGCGAATACCAATGGTGTTTGAACACCATCTGGTGAACCCCATAAGGAGTCTGCTGCGCGTGGCCGTTCTTCAGGAACTGAATGGAATCGATAACAACGACGTGCAACGAGGTCTGCAGATCGTCCAGTCCGATTACATGCCAGCCATTGCTGTAGTCCGACTCGATCGTGCCCTGACCGCCGGGATCTACTGCATACTGCGGCGGCAGGATGGCATCGTCAATTCCTTGCAGGGCGTTCAACCCATGCCGAAAGAAGGTCACCGTCGAATCGGCAAAGGCGTCGATCTGAGCCCGAACCGCCACAAATGACGGATCGTCCAGCGATCCCTGAACAGGATCCGTCGTACCGGTAGGTGTTTTGTCCGAATCAGAGCTGCAGCCGACCAGGGCCGGCATCAGGGCAACCAGTGCCACCAGGCCCGAAACGAGTAAGCGTTTCTCCGAACGCATGGAGCGTCTCCTTTCGCAGTTAGCTTGTCCCGTGTCGGGCCGGTCCCGGCGCCGCTATTGCAGCAAGAAAGCCATTATGGCCTTCTGGATGTGAAGCCTGTTTTCCGCCTCGTCAAAGACGACTGATTGAGGCCCGTCCATAACCTCATCGGTTATTTCTTTGCCGCGCTCGGCCGGTAAACAATGCAGCACTATGGCTTCGGGATCTGCACCCTTCAACAGGGAGCTATTCAATTGATATTTCCTTAGCTTCTCTTCCTTTACTTCAGCCAGATGCTTCTCCCCCATCGAGGCCCAAACATCCGTATAGACTACATCGGCATCCGCGACCGCTTCTTTAGGGTCGGCGGTGATGAGTATCCGACTATCGGGGTTGGACTTGGCCTTTTTGACTAGAGCCGCGTCGGGCTGGCAATCATCGGCCGTACCTACCCGGAGATCAATCGGCAGGAGCGAGGCCAGATTCAGCCAACTGTTGACGATATTGTTACCATCTCCAACATAGGCAACCCGATACCGGTCTTTTTGTCCGAGGTGTTCCAGGATAGTGAAGTAATCCCCAAGAATCTGGCAAGGGTGGACCAGATCGGTGAGACCATTAACTACCGGCACGGTGGCGTACTTGGCCAGCTGTTCAACATCGGACTGCTTGAAGGTCCGAATCATTATCAAACCGACATAGCGGGATAGAACCCGGGCAGCATCGGCGACCGTCTCCCGCTCACCCAGCTTGATTTCGGGACCGGTCACGTAGATGGGGCTGCCGCCCAATTCGCTGATACCAACCTCAAAGGAGATTCTGGTGCGCAGCGAAGCCTTGGTAAAAATGCAGGCAGCCGATTTTCCAGCCAGGGGTTTGGGAGCGATCTCTCCCTTTTTCATCCGGGCGCAGAGATCAAAAACCTGCCCCAATTCAGCGGCGGTAAAGTCCGTTATTTGACACAGGGAACGGGCCATAACGTCTCCTTTCTAATGACAGTGCTTGCAATTGTGACAAAACTGGCCAAATAAATGAGTTTGTGAGTCCACTGTCAAGGGTAGTGGCGATCCGGACCGACCAGGTCGGGATTGCATTATTGTGTTGCCTGCTATGATTTGCGAGATTATTTTTGTCCATGCTAAGGGCGCCCGTCAACTGCCAAGGACGCGCGGCTGACCCGGCACCGGCAAATTAACAGGGATAGATAGCAATTCTGAACAGGATTAATCACTCACCAAGGAAGGAGTACAAACATGCAAAAAATGGTATGGGGAATCGTCCTGGCGGCGCTAGTGCTGGCCTCGATGGCGACCGTAGCCGCGACCGACATTGACGTAAACGGCCAGGTACGCTTTCGAGATGAAATCGATCTGCGCAGTTTTGACAGCGCGCGGACGGCGGAACACTACTGTGACCTGCGGACCCGGGTCGGCTTCGACGCAAAAGTAAATGACAATGTCAGCGCCTTCGTCCAGTTTCAGAATTGGCGCCACTTCGGCCACGGCGGGTCGAATTTTATGTCGCCACAGAATACCTGGGATGATCAGGGTCGCTATGTGGAAATCCATCAGGGTTACCTGCAGGTCAATCGCTTTCTAGTGGACGGACTGGGGATCAAGTTCGGCCGGTTCGAATTCGTCCATGGTAACCAGCGCGTATTTGGCGGGGTCGGCTGGAGCAACGTCGGCCGGGCGATGGAAGGTGGCCAGCTTTGGTACGCCCATGAGCGGTTCACGCTCAAGGCGTTCCGGTTGCACATGCGGGAAAACGACAACGAGTTCTACAACGCCGACTTTGACATCTTCGGGGGAATCCTCTCCAAACCGGGACTGATCAAGTTTGAGGACAAGGGCCGGGTGGATGTTGATTTGTTTGGCTTCTTGGAGTACGACGCCGACACGGCCGGTCACTTGAATAACGTCAACGAATTGAATCGCCTGAACTTCGGGACCTACCTGACGGCTGAGCACGGCGACCTCGATTTCACCGGGAATTTCGTTCTGCAAACCGGCAAGGCCCCCTGCGACGAGTTCGACGCGACCGTGACGGATTCGGTAATCGCCACCACTGAGAATGACATCTCGGCCATGATGTTTTTCGGCGAGGCCGGGTTTTCGTTCGAAAAGGGCCGGATCGCAGCGGGAATCGACTACTCGAGTGGTGATGACAACGCCACCGACACCAAGTACAAGGCTTATCAGAACTCGTACTACACCGGGCACAAGTTCCGCGGCTACATGGACTACTTCGTGGCCAGTGACGAGGCCGGGTTGATGGACATCTTCTTCCGCGGGTCCTATTCACCCAATGGTCTGTGCAAGGTGGCTGGTGATTTGCATCTATTCTCGACGGCGGTTGACTACGTCGATCCGACTGTCACAACGACCACTTCCATGACCAAGGATGTCGGCATGGAGATCGACATCACGGCCTCAAGTACGGCCGTGGACGGCATTACGTTCCAGGCCGGCGGCTCCGTCTTTATGGCCAAAGATGCCTTCGCCATGGCCCGTTCAAACAGTGCCAATCCCGAGAAGACAGGTTTTTGGGCCTACTTCATGATGACTGTCGATTTTTGAGGAGCCCCGCTCTGAATACCGGCCGGCCCGCGTGGGAGCTACGCGGGCCGGTTGAGATAAGTTTGTAAGCTCCACAGCGACGACTTGACTTGGGTCAAGTTGCATCGGGCCTTTCCGGCCGATCTTATGACAGGCGCGATTTCACAGGGGCGAGATAGGAACCGCTGCCCCGGTCAGGGTAAGGATTGGCAATTAGCGAGTGTGGTTTGGAAGCAGTGAAAGCGAGGGTCAGGAAATGAAACGGATCATTATGTTGGGAGCGGTAGTGCTCCTGATGATTTCGGCGGTGTGGGCTGCCGGAGAAACTTATCGCTCGGTGCCGACGACCTTGTCGGAGGAGTCGGCCTCCTGCGTTGAATGCCACGAGGCCGACATGCCCGGCCTGGTCAAGGAATGGCGTCACAGCCGGCACTTCGCCGCCGATATCGGCTGCTACGAGTGCCATCAAGCTCTGCCGGGTGAGGCCGACGGCGTCGAGCACAACGGCTACAACATCTCGACTGTTGTCTCCCCCAAGGATTGTTCCAAGTGTCACGCAAATGAGTTTGAGCAATTCGAAGCCTCGCACCATGCCGACGCCGGCCGGATCCTGGGATCGCTCGACAACGTCTTGGGCGAAGTAGTCGAGGGCCCCTGGGCCGCCATCAACGGCTGCAAGCAGTGCCACGGTTCGGTGGTGAAGGTCAATGAGGATGGTTCTCTGGATCCGACCACTTGGCCCAATACCGGCATGGGACGGCTCAATCCCGACGGCTCCAAGGGATCCTGCGCCGCCTGCCACAGCCGCCACTCGTTCGACGCCGCGCTGGCCCGTCAGCCGGAGAACTGCGGCAAGTGTCATCTGGGACCGGATCATCCCCAGAAAGAGATCTACGAAGAGTCCAAGCACGGCATCGCTTATTATGCCAATATCGATCGCATGGCACTGGAGAGCGCGTCGTGGGTGGTAGGGATCGATTACTCTGCCGCACCGACCTGCGCCACCTGCCATATGTCGGCCACCCGGGATTTGCCGATCACTCATGATGTCGGCGACCGGATCAGTTGGACTTTGCGTCCACCAGTCTCGCAGAAAGTGGATGCCGCCGCTTTGGCCAAGGGCAAGTCGGTCAAGCCTTGGGCAAAACGACGGGCGGATATGCAGAACGTATGCTCCAATTGTCACACCTCGAGTTTTGTCGAAAACTTCTATGTTCAATATGACGGCGCCGTCGGCATGTATAATGACAAGTTCGCTGTCCCGGCGACGAACATCTACAACAGGTTGCGTTCGTCCGGCCTTATCACCCGCGACATCGATTTTGATGACGAGATCGAGTGGATCTACTTCTATCTTTGGCATCATGAGGGTCGCCGCGCCAGGATGGGTGCGGCCATGTTTGCCCCGGATTACACCCAATGGCATGGCTTTTACGAAGTAGCCGAGCGGTTTTATCAGGAATTTATTCCTGAGATTCAGGAGTTACTCCAAGACGCCAAGCTCGAGGGCGCCGAGAAAGCGGCGGCAGCCGAAGAGATAGAACTTATGATCGCCGAGTTGTTTGAGATGGACGAACACAAGTGGTTCACCGGCAATGAGTCGGCGGAAGTCAAATCGGCCAGGAAGAAAGCCGCCGAGGAATTCAAGAAGCGCTACACCGACTAGTCTGGGTCGAAATAGCTTTGGTTCTAAACGACAACTGAGGCCGCCCGAACCTGCGGGCGGCCTTTGTCTATACTGGTGATCCCGGCAAAAAAGCTTGCCAAAGGCAACCGGACCCTGGATTTTACGTAATCAATAGCGACACAATAACCTGGTGATGTCCTATGAAAAGCCGACAAGTCATCTTTGGTTTGGTACTGGTCGCCCTGGGAGCGTTGTTGCTGGCGCGGGCGGCCGACTGGCTATTCTTTGATTACCATATCAAAGAGTATATCCTGCCGCTGGCCCTGGTGGCGGTGGGGCTGTGGCTGATCGTTCGCAAAAAGCGTCAGGAAGATCGATTCAATGCCGCCGACCAAGAGGTTCACACCAGTTTTGGCGATGTTCATATTCACACCTCGACACCACCACCACCGTCCGGGTCGGACTCTGCCGCTAGCTTTGTCCACGAACAGTCCCAAACGACTCCTGAAGCTGATGCCGGCAGCGGGCCCTCGCTCGGCGAAGCGCCGTCCTGGTCGGAGCCGGGAAAGATCAAATTCAGCAAGACCTTGGGAGACATGTTTGTTGATTGCCGGGGTCAGACGCTGCAGAACATAGAAATCTCGGCCGGTGTTGGTGATTTGGAGATAAGACTCCATGGCGGCCGACTGGCAGCCGGGCTGAATCGTATCGTCATCTCGGGTTTCATCGGCGACATACGGGTATATGTTCCTCAGGACATGGCCTACTTCGCTCATTGCTCCAATTTCGTGGGCGACGTCGATATGACCGGCCGCAAAGCCAGCGGCTTCGGCAACAACATCGACGGTCAATCGGCCAACTATGAAAAGGCCCAGGATAAAGTCTATATCGCCGTGAATACGTTCATCGGCGATGTCAAGATCTTCCAGATGTAGAGGCTTCGCCACCTTTATGACGAGGGGAATTTGTGGCAGCTGTTTTCGAAACTGAGCGGCTCAGAATCCGGCGCTCTCAACCTACCGACAAAGACGTTGAATTTCTCCACCGACTCTGGACAACTCCGGAAGTCATGATCAACGTCGGTTTCCCCCAGGGACTGAGGATCACTCGCGACAAGGTCCACCGTCAACTGACCGAGCAGCCCGACAGTGAATTCGAGGTGCGCTTGTTGGCGATTCGCAAAGCCGATGGGCGGATCATCGGTGAATGCAAACTCGGGCGGCCGGATTGCGACGGCATCAGTGAAGGGGATGTCAAACTGATGCCTGAGTTCTGGCGACAGGGTTTCGGCGGGGAGATCAAAAAGGGGCTGGTCGATTATACTTTTGCTCACACCGATGCTGTTATCATCAAGGCCACGCCCAATCAGAACAACATCGGGTCGCAGCGGATGCAGGAGACGGTTGGAGCCAGACGCGTCGGCGAGCATGTATATCGCTTCCCGGAGCACATGAGATCGTACACCTGCAATGTCCCGTGCTATGTCTATCATCTGACGCGCGAGGAATGGGAGAAGCGGCGGCGGATCGAGGCATGGAGACACTAGTCCAGTGAGAGCTGGTTTGCAAGATCATATCTAATGTAGCCGCTGGGCGGGGTTCTCTGATAGGCAGCCTCTTTGTGTGAATGCTCTACGATTTCTCTGCAGTTGAAACGACTGAAGCGTGATACCACAGCACTGATGGTCTCTCGCTCGGACTCAGAGATTTCGGGTGCAGGAGGACGATCCTGCACTGAGAACTGATCCCCGTCGCCATCTGGAAAGGCTACCAATTCCATACGTATCAGATCTCTACGAGTGAGGTAATCGAATAGCGTAGAGTAGCGTTCCGGCACGGGACCAAAAGGTAAGGCTGCATATACAGCACCAGTTATAGATTCACCGTGTCGCTTGAAATGAAGAAAGTCAGCGTAGAACAAGAGCTTGTTCAGTTTGGTCTTGAACACAGCCCCCGCTTCGGCCAAGATCAGTTGAGTCATCTGAGCAAACTTCTTAGGACCAAAAACCCGTCCCCCAGAGTACTCTACTCCAGAGATGTCATCGTAAATGACAGAGATTGCATCATCTTCCTCTCGCAGTCTACCCTCGGCAATTAGGATAGCCAGCTGATTCAGCAGCTCTCTAGCCCAATCAAAGTCAAGAAGCTCAGGGTGCTCGTCAAGTATCTGCTTTAGGTTGGATGGTCTCTGCAATAGAACCAATTCGTCGTTGTGAGACCGATCCTGGATTCTACCGTTCTCGTACTGACTCAGAGAGGAGTAGCTCCACCCCAGCAGCGTCGCAAAGTTGCGGGTAGTCAGATTGTATTTCTCACGGATAGCGCGTATCTGCTCCTGCGACAGCAAACCGTGCTTAGCCCGGTATATCGCCGCCGCATTTCGAAAATTAGCTTCCTCTATGTCGCTAGTAACGAAAGAGGCACCGCACTTCTGACACACTAGCGATACGCAGGGTACTTCGATCACGTCCTTCTTGATAGGATACTCTTCTTCGCGAGTGACTTGATGGACTTGTACCAGCTCATCACACTCAAAGCAATAGGTTCGGCTGTCATTCATTGCCTTCGCCACCTCTCAGCGGGTATTGGATGGGACTCTCGGATCTATGGAACGAGACGCACTTACAAAAGACGGCTCCTCTAAATTCCCTGACAACCAGTTTGACATAGACTTCCGCATCGTCTACAACCGTTCCAAACTCACATGCTTCAGCGTTAGCATTATCAACATCTGGACGCGGACCTCGGTAGTAGTCAGAGCATGACAGATATCGAATCGATTCAGTACGCATCGAAGGTGAGATGTTCAGATCAGCAAGTGCTAAACGGTTCTTGTCGCGATTCTCTATTTGGAAACAACCACTACCATCAATGGCTTGTGCAACCTTGGTAAGGAAACTCTCAACTTGCTTTCTCTTCTCTGATAGGTCCATCGGCAATGTATGTTATTATTTAATAACTGTCAAGTAGTAATATTGTTTCTATTTAAGCGTGAGTTTCGTAGCGATATTGGTATTCCGTTGTCCCCAAGTCGCTTAAGCTCGATTTACAGTATATACCGGCTCAAGTCTTCGTCTTCGACTATCTCGGCCAGGGCTTTTTCCACTTTCTTAACCGTTATTATAACCTTGTGACGCTTGGTGGGTGGTTCAAAAAGCAGATCCTCCAAGAGAGTAGTCATGACCGTTTGCAGCCGTCTGGCCCCGATATTCTCGGCCTCGCGATTGACCGTTTCGGCGTACTCGGCGATCCTGCGTACGGCGGCCGCCTCAAACTCCAGCTGCACTCCCTCGGTGCCCAGCAGCGCCGCGTATTGCTTGAGCAGGGCGGCTTTGGGTTCAACCAAGATGCGCTCGAAGTCGTCGGCCGTCAGTGAGTCCAGTTCGACGCGAATAGGAAACCTCCCCTGCAGCTCCGGCACCAGGTCGGACGGCTTAGCGACATGGAAGGCACCGGCCGCGATAAACAATATATGATCGGTACGCACCATGCCGTACTTGGTCATCACGGCACAACCCTCTATGATAGGGAGAATGTCGCGCTGGACACCCTCGCGGCTGACATCGGGACCGGTTTTGCCGTCAGACCCCACGATTTTGTCGATCTCGTCAATAAACACAATGCCGGCTTCCTGGACGCGATCAAGGGCCTCGGTGATGACATCATCAAGATTGATCAGCTTGTCCAGTTCTTCGTTAACCAGGTGGCGGCGGGCTTCATTTACAGTCAACTTGCGCCGCTTCATCTGTGGCGGCATCAACCCCCCCAGCATCTCGCGAAAATTGACGCCGATCTCCTCCATGCCTTGAGGCGAGAAAATCTCAAGTACCGGTCCGGCTTTTTGGGGCGCGTTCAGCTCAATCTCACGGTGATCAAGCTTGCCCTCGGCCAGCATCAGCCGAAATTTCTCTCGGGTCTTGGCAATTGAGGCCGCTTGCTCCTTGTCCTTGGGCAAGGTAACGCTGGTCTCGGTCAATAGCAGCAAATCGAGGATGCGCTCGGTGGTCTGTTCCTCGGCCCTCTGGCGCAAACTGGTCGCCTTCTCGGTCTTGACCATGTTCACCCCAATGTCGACCAGATCGCGCACCATCGATTCGACATCACGCCCGACATAACCAACCTCGGTGAACTTTGATGCTTCGACTTTTATGAACGGAGCCCTGGCCATCTCCGACAAGCGGCGCGCGATCTCGGTCTTGCCGACGCCGGTCGGTCCGATCATGATGATATTGTTGGGCATTATCTCGGAGCGCAGGTCACCCTCGACATTACGGCGGCGCCAACGGTTGCGCAGAGCAATGGCGACCGATTTTTTGGCGGCGTCCTGACCTATAATATGGCGATCAAGATGTTCGACAATTTCTCGCGGAGTGGGTGTGGAGTTCTTCATTTGAGAGTCTGTACCGTTATGTGATGGTTGGTAAAAACGCAAATGTCGGCGGCTATTTTCATGGCCTTGGTAACGATCTTCTCGGCAGAGAACTTGGGATTGCAGTCGATCATCGCCCGAGCGGCCGCCAGGGCATACGGGCCGCCGGAACCGATGGCCACAATGCCGTCATCCGGTTCGATCACGTCACCGGTTCCGGACAACAGGAAAATATGGCGTTTGTCGGTGACGGCCAGGACCGCTTCCAGCTTGGACAACATTTTGTCGGTGCGCCATTCTTTGGCCAACTCCACCGCTGCCCGAGGGAGGTTACCCGAATACTCTTCCAACCTTTTCTCCAGCAGCTCATAAAGCGCCAGAGCATCGGCCGCCGCCCCGGCAAAGCCGGTCAGGACGGTCCCGTCGGCCATGTCCCTGATCTTGACAGCTTGAGCCTTCATGACGGTATCATCAAAGCTCACCTGTCCGTCACCGGCCATGGCGGCCTGTCCCCTGTGGATCAATCCGATAATGGTAGTACTTCTGAACATTGCGACCTCGTTACTTGTTTGACCCCGAACGCGGGTGGGCCTTGTGATAGGCCGTCTTCATTGTCTCAGCCGTGACATGCGTGTATTTCTGGGTTGTCGACAGCGAGGCATGACCCAGGATCTCTTTGATCAACATAAGATCGGCGCCGTTCTCCAACAGGTGCGTGGCAAATGAGTGTCGCAAACCGTGTGGCGTTATGTCCACCCCACTCGAGCGCGCGAACTGTCTGACAATCCGATTGACCGACCGTACACTCAGAGCCTGCCCATACCGATTGAGCAGGAGGGCGTCGTCATTTGAATCCTTGGACAAAGCAAACTCCCGGCGCATTTCAAGATACCGCCGCAGATCCTTGCCGGTCGCCTCTCCCAGGGGCACCAGACGTAACTTGTTGCCCTTGCCGGTGACACTCATCAGATCACGATCTATCTGGATATCGCCGATTCTGATCCCGGCCAGTTCCTCACGACGAACGCCGGTGGCATAGAGCAGGGCCACGGCAATAAAATCCCGCCAGTACCTATAACTTGAACGGTCGGCGCGGGCGTTGTTGTGGTCGGTGATTGCTAGGGCGTCCTTTTGCGACAGAAAACGCGGCAAGGCTTGACTAAACTTCATTCGCGGCAATTGGAACAGATGTTGTTCGTAGTTGCGGCGCCCGACTAAAAATTTCTGGAAACTGGAAAGGGCGGACAAGAATCTAGCCAGGGAGCGATTGGATACTCCGGCCTCCGAGCGACGCTGAAGATAGAGTCTCAGATACAATGGATCGTTCTTGGGTGCGGACGGCAACTCGTGATGCCTTTGCATCAGGAACGCGACCCACGGCTGCAGATCGCGCCGGTAAGCCCGAGTGGTCTTTTCGGCTCGTCCCTGGGAGTTAGCCAGATACTCAAGAAATTCTGACAGCGCCTTGTCCAGCATGGCGCAAGATATCTTTTTGGCGGCGAGAGGTCAAACAAATAGGCGGTATGCAGAAAGCGACGGACCTAGGTCGTCTGCGGTTGCTTTTCATCGGAGCTGATGGGGACCTCGGTCTTGCATTCGGGACAGCGATGGTACTCGCCCTTGCGCTTGGATAATTTCAACACCATAAACGGATGGTTGCAAGCCGGACAGGCCTGATCAACCGGCATATCCCACGAGGCAAAGTCACACTTGGGATAGGCCGAACATCCGTAAAAGACCTTCCGGCCTCGCGTCTGCTTTTGTACCAATTGCCCTTTGCAATCGGGCCGTGGACAATCGATGCCGAGAGTAATGGCTTTGGTGCTTTTGCACTCAGGGTATCCGCTGCAGGCCAAAAATCGACCAAAACGACCGGTCTTGACCAACATCGGCAGACCGCACTTGTCGCATTTTTCGTCGGTCTTGACCTCCGGCTCTTCACCCGGCAGCGGCTTGGTCGAACGACACTCGGGATAGGCACTGCAGGCCATGAAGCGGCCGTTGCGTCCCCATTTGATCACCATCGGCGAACCACATTTGTCGCATTTCTCGTCGGTCTCTTCGACCATCGACTGCTTTATCTGCTGCTCTTTGCCCTTGAGCGAGTCGATCGTTTCGATAAACGGCTTGTAGAAAGTGCTCAGCAGCTCAACCCAATCCTGCTTACCGTCTTCGACCTGGTCGAGTTCTTCTTCCATTTCGGCCGTGAAAGACACATTAAACAGGTTTGGAAAGTTCTCGATCAGGATCTTGTTGACGGTCGTTCCCAAGTCGGTCGGGGCCAGTTTCCGTTCTTCCACCTGGACATACTTGCGATCCTTAAGAGTAGTGATAATGGTGGCATAGGTCGAGGGACGACCGATTCCGTCCGCCTCCAACTGCTTGACCAACATCGCTTCGGAATACCGGGCGGGTGGTTTGGTAAAGGACTGCGTGGGAGTCAATTCTGTGGCAGTGAGGCTTTCGCCCACGGTCAGCGGCGGCAGGGTTTCGATACCGTTGCCGTTCTCGCCGTTTTCATCAGGCTCCTTACCTTCGGAATAGAGCTTGAGGAATCCGTCGAACTTGATCCGAGTGGCAACGGTTCGGAACGTATATTTCTCCGCCGAGATGTCGACCGTCTCGACATCATACTTGGCGGGATTCATCTGCGAAGCCACAAACCGCTTCCAGATCAGACTATACAGCTTGAGTTGCTGCGGTGTCAGGGCTCGTTTGACTTTTTCCGGCGGCAGATTCATGTAGGTCGGGCGAATGGCTTCGTGGGCATCCTGCTTGCGCTTGCTGCTGCCATACTGAATCGGCTTGGCCGGCAAATATGGCTGACCGAAAGTATCACCGATGTACTTGCGCACCGCTCCCAAGGCTTCGCCCGCAATACGCGTTGAATCGGTACGCATATACGTAATCAGTCCGGTCGGGCCGTCTTTGGAGATTTCGATACCTTCATACAGTTTCTGCGCCGTTGCCATAGTGGCCTTGGGCGACATGCCTAAAACCTTGGCCGCTTCCTGCTGCATGGTCGAGGTGATGAAAGGCGGCGCCGGTTTGCGCGTGCGCTCGGTGCGCGTGATATCGGCAACAGTGTACTCGGCCTTTTCCAAATCGGCCAGGATGGCCTTGACTTCGTCTTCGGAGCTAATCGTAATCTTGTTCTTGCCGGCATCGGCCGGGCTAACGACCGTCATATTCTCGATCTTAAACAGCCGAGCCTTGAACTGCTCCTCCTTGCCGGTGACGAGAGTAGCGGCGATTTGCCAGTACTCTTGCTTCACAAACGAGGCAATCTCTTGCTCGCGCTCACACACTAAGCGCAAAGCTACCGACTGGACCCGTCCGGCCGACAGGTTGCGGGCGACTGTCTTCCACAAGAAGGGGGATACTGTGTAACCGACGATGCGATCCAGAACCCGTCGGGCCTGTTGGGCGTTGACGCGGTTCAGGTCGATTGAACGCGGATTGTCCAGGGCCTCCAATACTGCCGACTTAGTAATTTCATTGAAGGAAACGCGCACGAAATCGGCCTTGGTGCCGTTGCGAAGCTGGTTGGCAACATGCCAGGCAATAGCCTCCCCTTCCCGATCCGGGTCCGGAGCCAGGAACACCCGATCGGCCTTCTTGGCCGCCTTCTTCAGGGCTGCTATGACCTTCTCCTTGCCGGCGATGACGGTATAGACCGGTTCAAACCGGTTTTCGACATCGATACTGAGCTTGGATTTTGGTAAGTCCACGATGTGACCGACCGTGGCCATCACATCGTATTCTTTACCGATAAACCGGCTGAGGGTTTTGGTCTTGGCCGGGGATTCTACGATGACTAGGTTTTTCGCCATACCTACTTCTGTTGTTAGATCCGATTGCTAGTTAACCTCACATGCCATCTTAATTACATCGAATCTCCGCGATCAAACTTAACCTTTCCATCCAAAACATCGCGCAGCGCCAGCATAGTAATCTTGCGCGGTTCTACTTCAATATCGGGATCTTCTTCAAGCCGTTCCAACGCCTGCAGACGTCGCGTGTTTAGCTGACGGGCGTGTTGGGCCGCAACAATTACCGCTTCGTACTTGTTGAGACCCTGGTCGGTAATTCGTTCAATCGGGAATATCGCCATGATCACCTTCCTGTTTACCTATGCCTAACCTGTTATTCTCTTTATATGTTCCGTGGACACCAATTCCGTTCGGCAGGGATGGGCCTCGATGATGGCCAGAACCTGCCTGACGGCGACTTTCAGATCGCGGTTGACGACTGCGTAATCAAACCGGTGATACAAACGCATTTCTCTTCTGGCATTCTCGAAACGTACTTTCAGTTGAGCTGCCGTCTCCGTGCCCCTGGCCTTAAGCCGTTTTTTTAGCTCCCGCACCGACGGCGGCAGAACAAAAATCGTCAGCGCCTGGGGGTATTCACTCTTGAGCCGGGCCGCCCCTTGCACATCAACATCCAAAATCATCACCCCGCCGTGCTTGATAGTGTCTTCAAGCGGCCGACGCGGGGTACCATAACGGTACAGGTGGACACGAAAATGTTCCGCAAAGGCACCGGATTTGACCAGCCTGTCGAACTCATCAGTTGATACAAAAGAATACTCGCGACCGTTCCGTTCGCCGGGTCGACGATCCCGGGTAGTACACGAGATCGAAAACCGCCAACCACCCGTTTTTCGCGCAGGCGACAGGAGCTTACGACAGATGGACGACTTCCCGCCTCCCGAGGGTGACGAGATTATCACGATGCGACCCGGTTTCACAACCTGAGGGGTCGTATCCGTCTGGCTCCTGGGTCTATTCAATGTTCTGAATCTGCTCTCTTAGCTTTTCGACTTCTTCCTTGATCGCCAGCGCCGAGCGGCTTATGACCAGATCGCTCGCTTTGGAGCTAATGGTGTTGGCTTCGCGATTGAACTCCTGCAGCAGGAAGTTGAGCTTCTTGCCGACCGGCTCGGTGGACTTAAAAGTCCGTTGGTATTGATCGATATGCGAGATCAAACGCGTACACTCTTCGGTGATGTCGGTCTTATCCGCCATAATCGCCAGCTCTTCTTCAAGGCGCGTCTGGTCAGGCAAGGGCGAGGCGAGCAACTCCTCTATTCGATCACGCATTTTCTGGCGTTGCTGCTCGACACACCCAGCCGAATCACAAATAATCTTACGAGTCAGGTCCTTGATGGTCTTCAGCCGGCGGCGCATGTCGGCCGCAATGGCGTTGCCTTCGCGTTTGCGCATCCGGACGAGATCCTGCAGGGCACGCTTGGTGACGTGCGCCAGACTTTCCCAGATGACTTCCAGATCCGGGGCCTCCTCAACCGAAGTGGCCACCTCCGGCAGACCGATCAGATCGCTCATGTCGATCGGCCGCTCGATCTTCAGGCGACGCCTGACCTGTTCCAACTGTTGATGATACCGCTTCAGCGCCCCCTCATTAATAGGGTAACGCCGCGACGATCCCATCGGCTCCTCAAAATTCACATGCACGGTAAGCTTACCGCGGGCCACATGCTGGCCCACCAGCTCGCGTAACTGAGGCTCCAAAGCC
>JBDRES010000017.1:0-11935 GCA_043819515.1 bacterium | reverse complement strand
CGAACGTGAGGGGGACGTTCTGGTTGTCACCGTGGGTGAGACCAGATTCGAACTGACCCCGGCTGGTGACAGTCTCTTCAGCACCAACGTCAACGGCTCGCGTTGTCTGGTCGGCGTGGCCGAGCATCAGGGGACCTACTACGTCGATATCGACTCGGTCCTGCTGGAAGTGAAGGAACCGTCCGAGGACGGTTTCGCCGGCGGCGCCGGGGGACAGTTGGGGGAGAAGGACAAAATCTACGCGCCGATGCCGGGCAAGATTGTCAAGATCCAGGTGGCCGTAGGTGACGCTGTGGTCGAGAAGCAGCCGATGGTGATTGTTGAAGCCATGAAAATGGAGAACCAGGTCATATCGCGCGCGGCGGGAACGGTCAAAGCCGTTAATTTTGCCGCCGGTGACCAGGTCGACACCGAATCACCAATTATCGAACTGGAGCTGGCCGCGGAGGAGTAGGGGTGGGGGAGGTGATTGGATGTCCTTCGCCGGCAGCCCGATGTTGGGGCAATTGGCAGTTCGATTTCTTGGCTCAGAATCGGTCCTGAAGTGTAGAAGGTCACACATCAACCGGAGGGTATTATGGGCAGAGTACTTACGATTTTATTGATTGTGCTTTTCATCGGACTGGGCTGTTCGGACAGTTCCAACCCCAGCAATCCCACTGGCCAGCCGAATTCCGGGCCGGGCCGCACCCCGGCTCAACTGACCGAGCATGAACAAGAGCTTGTCGGGTCATGCAACAAGTTTGCCTTCAACCTGTTTCGCGAGGTTTTGCGTAACGCCGATCCCGGCGAAAACGTCTTCATCTCCCCGCTCTCGGTTTCATATGCTCTCGGAATTGCCCTGAACGGTGCCGAGGGAGAGACGCGTGATTCCATCGCGGCCACGCTCGAAGTACTCGGTATCCCACCAGATGAGTTAAACCAAGCCTACCATGACCTGACCGCGATATTGGCCCATTCCGATCCCAAGATTGCGCTCGAGCTGGCCAATTCGTTCTGGTCGCGTAAAGGAAAGACCATCCAACCTGACTTCATTGATATCTGCTCGGAGTTCTTCGATGCCCGCGTAGAGGAAATCGACTTCCAGGCGCCGTGGGCGGCCGACACGATAAATGCCTGGGTATCAAACGCCACGCACGGCAAGATTGAAGAGATGGTTACGCCACCAATCAGTGGCGATGTCGCTGCGATGTTATTCAACGCGATCTATTTCAAGGGCAATTGGCGCTTCCCATTCGACACGGCCAACACCAGGACCACGCAGTTTCATCTTAACGATGGCTCGGAGGTAAGCTGCGAGATGATGCTCTTGCCGAGGAAAGACCATTCCATGGGTGATCCCTTCAACCCACTGCCAGATACAAGTGCAACTTACTTCAGCACTGACAATCTTCAATGTGTGAATCTGCCCTACGGCGACCACGGTTATCGTATGACAATCATAGTGCCCTATGGCTCCATGACTGCAGACTCGCTTGTCGCTATCCTCTCGACGGACACTTGGGTCAGTTGGCTGGATGGCAGCTATGCCGAGGAGTTCGATCTCAGCCTGCCAAAGTTCAGGTTCGAATTCGAACAAGATCTGAGCTCGATTCTGCAATTGCTCGGAATGGCTGTCGCGTTCGATCCGTCGAAAGCCGACTTCAGCGAATTGTTCAGTGATGGCATTGGTTGGATCGACGAAGTGAAGCAAAAGGCTTTTGTGCAAGTGGATGAGAAGGGAACTGAGGCCGCAGCCGTAACGCAGGTGATGTATGCTGATTCCATGCCTCCGCCGGTCGTTGCCGATCACCCGTTCTTGTTTGTCATTCACGAAAAGGACTCGGGCGCTATTCTCTTCATGGGGCGACTCGCTGAGCCGGTTTGGGAGTAAACTCTTGTAGGTCACTCACCCCTGTGGATTCGTCAGATCCCCGCTACAAACCTTCGGTGAACTTCAGACCGACGGTAATTGTCCAGAATCGCAGATTGTCAGATACCTTCTGATTCGGTTGGGACATGTTGATGTGCACCATTTTTGCCTGACCGAAAACTCCCAAGGGTCCATCAAATTGCAGTTGAGCCCCGGCACCGAAGTCGAAGTAAAGATCCGTCTGTCCCTGGAATACCGGCCCGCGCTGGGCGGTCCAGGCTGATTGTCGCAGCCAGCTCATGCCCATGCCCAGGAGCAGATAAGGTTGCAGCGGAAACCGGGGCACCTTCATCGTAGCCTTGCCGTCAACCCCCAGCAGTTTAGCTGAAAGTGTGCCGCCGGGCATGTCGGCAATGTCGCTGGGGAATCGATGAAACTCATACTTGCCGACAACTTCCATAAAAGGAAATGTCCTCGCGCCTACGCCCACCATCAGGTTGTAGCTGCCCTGAAAGCTGTCGCCGAACACGGCCGGGTCTTTGGGTAGGCTATGGCCGACTCCGAAGTACACCTCCATCGGTACCGACCATTGGGCAGAAACGGCCGGCGCAATGACGGCACCCAGCAGGATAATCGTCAGGCACACTTTGAGAATTCGCATTTCATTCCCCGGACTATGGTCCCTGCCGCCAGCTACAGGATCTTGATACCGACTGATAACGCCCAGAAGCGTGTGGCATCATCAAACGACTTGCCGTCGGCGGAAGTCGAAATTGCAACATAGTGCACCTGAGCGAACAGATCCACCGCCATCAAGAGTTTCCAGGCCGTTCCGGCTCCCAGGTTATAGTAGAACTTGGTCTGATTCTCCAGAGTGAGGTCACTGGCCTGGGGAATATTGGGGGTGTCGAATTCGGTTTGTCTGATGCCGGCCATGCCGATGCCTGCGATCAAGTATGGTTTGATCGGAAACATGGGCAGGGTGAGGTTTAGCTTACCGTCTACTCCGACCATCAGGACCCGAACATCGCCGCCGCCGACATTCGACAAATCACCGCCAAACGTATGGTATTCGAGCTTTGGCAACGCTTCCAGCTTTGGAAACACCGGCAATCCGACCGCAACGAAGCCATGAAAGCCTTTTTTGTAACTGTCCTTGAAGGCGTCCGGCTTGGCCGGAAAACTCAGGCCGCCGCCGCCATAGACCTTGAGCGGGCTGGAAACCTGGGCGGCCGCTCCGGCCGCCACGAAACATACGAGCCAAAACAGGAGTACTATCTTACGCATGTCTTTCCTTCCATTGACTGCAATAATTCTCATCGCAGGCAAGTTAGCTGCATAGCAACATTGTCGCCAACAAAAAAAGCCGGGCAGACCCGGCTTTCAATGGGCTCGACGCCACTCAGAATTTCAGGCCAACCGAAACAGGGATGAACACGATCGTGTTTTCTTCGTCCACATCGGTCGAGATGTTTTTCATGTCGATGTCGTCGAGGATTTTGATATAGCGAGCTTCCACGAACAGCCGCTCGAACTCCAGACCGGCTCCAAAAGTGAAGTAAGACCTGGTCATCGACTGCGATGGTGCGGTAGCTTGATTTCCGGCAGCACCATATTCGGTTTCTGTAACCTGGATCCTGGCTAAACCGGCTCCCGCGACAATAAAGGGATTTGCCATCGGCGCACCCAGATTCAGCTTGCCTTCGCCACCATAAAGGAGGGCTGTGAAACGTCCGCCGTCGGCGTCACTGTCTTCCGGAAAGTCGGGGGAGAAGCTATGGTAAGAGATGCAGGCCACCGCTTCCACCGCCTGGAGAAACTTGAGACCGACAGCAGCGCTGCCATGGTAACCCATCTTGAAACCGGTCTCAAAGTCGCTTTGTGGTAAAGAGACGCCTCCCTTCAGGTATAGGCTGAGCGGCTTGGTCATGCTCTGGGCAGAGGCACTTGAGGCAACCAAAACCGCTATTGCCGCATAGATCAAAAACCTCTTCATCTGAACTCCCATAAGATTGCGGACACATTTGCCCAGGTACGTTTTATCTGGCCTCAATTGACGTCAAAGGCAGTCGTGGATCAACTAAAATTGCGACGAGGCGTTATGAGGATAGTGGATCAAAACGGCCAACGACCCGTGGCGCTGCAAGGTATTGTGGTATAGTATGTTGGCGCGGCCGTATTTGGTCCCGGTTTGTGAATGCGTTCACTTGCTTTGCCTGCAGGATTTCGTTATATAGAACCCCAAAGGCGATGAACAAAAACTCTTGGAGGTTTGAAAAATGGCTAACCTAAACGAGGCCTACATACTCTCAGCGTGCCGGACTGCAATCGGGACTTTGCATGGAGGGCTGGGTAGTCTCACGGCCACTCAGACAGGCGCCCAGGCGATCAAAGAGGCCGTTCGACGGTCCGGAGTGGATAGCGCCGATATTGACCAAGTGATTATGGGGCATGTGGTTCAGGGCGGTTGCGGGCAGGCCCCGGCCCGTCAGGCCGCGATCAATGGTGGTGTCCCGGCCGAAGCCGCCGCGCTGACTATTAATAAAGTCTGCGGCTCCGGTTTGATGTCGGTCATGCTGGCCGCTCAGTCGATTCGGGCCGGCGACGACAATCTTTTTGTCGCCGGCGGCATGGAGTCGATGTCGGGCACGCCCTACGTTATCCATGGCGCCAAGGCCGGCCTGAAGTGGGGTCACAAAAAGCTTGATGACATCATGGTATCCGACGGCCTGTGGTGCAGCTTCAATGACTGGCACATGGGCTGCGCCGCCGAGTTCATTGCCCGCGAAGAGAAGATCTCTCGTCAAGAGCAGGATGAATTTGCGGTTAACTCCCATCTCAAGGCCCTGAAGGCCCAGGCAGAGGGCAAGTTCGACCAGGAAATATTCGATGTGGCGATTCCCCAACGCAAGGGGGATCCCGTCATCTTCAATAAGGATGAGTGTCCGCGCGCCGGAATCTCCGTCGAAGGCCTGGCCAGACTACGACCTGCCTTCGAAAAGGAAGGGTCGGTCACGGCCGGAAATGCCCCGGGTCTCAACGATGGTGCCGCTGCCACGGTAGTGGCCGGCGGGACGTATGTGAAAGAAAAGGGCCTCAAGCCTCTGGCCAAAGTGGTAGACTACGCCACCGGCGGTACCGAGCCCAAGCGGCTCTTTTGGGCGCCGGTGTACGCCGTCCAGAAGCTAATGAAAAAGATGGACGTCGATATTAACCACTGGGATCTGATCGAAGCTAACGAAGCCTTTTCAGTCCAGGCGCTGGCCGATGGCAAACTGCTCGGCTGGGATTGGGATCGGGTCAACGTTCATGGCGGCGCCGTGGCTCTGGGGCACCCTATCGGCGCTTCCGGCACGCGCGTACTCACAACCTTGATTTACGCCCTGAAGGATCGCGGACTCAAGACCGGCCTGGCGACGCTATGCTTGGGCGGCGGTGAAGCAGTCGCTCTGGCCATTGAATTGGTAGATTAATTCCGTTTGAGGAGATACAGAAAATGAACGTAAGCGACATCAAGAAAGTAACAATCGTCGGAACCGGTACTATGGGCAATGGAATAGCCCAGGTCTTCGCCCAGAACGGCTATGATGTCTACATGGTCGATATCAAGCAGGAGTTTCTGGATCGCGCTGTGGCCAATATCGGTAAAAACATGGACCGGATGATCAAGAAGGAGAAGATCACCGAGGACGACAAGAAAGCAGCCCTGGGCCATCTTCATACCGGCACCGATCTGAGTGTGGCCAAAGACTCACACCTGGTCATTGAAGCCGTCACCGAGAATCTCGATATCAAATTGAAGATCTTCAAGACTCTCGAAGAGACCTGCCCACCGGAAGTGATCTTTGCGTCCAACACATCCTCGCTACCGATAACTCAGCTTGCCGCGGTGACCAAACGCGCCGAAAAGTTTATCGGCATGCACTTCATGAACCCGGTGCCGATGATGAAACTCATCGAGGTCATCCGCGGTATCGCCACCTCCGATGCTACCTACACCCTGATCAAGGAACTCTCTGAGAAGCTGGGCAAAGTGCCGATCGAAGTCGCCGACTACCCCGGCTTTGCGGTCAACCGCATTCTTCTGCCGATGATCAACGAGGCCGTCTTTGCGCTTATGGAGGGCGTCGCCAACGAAGAAGCCATTGACAACAGCATGAAGCTGGGTTGCGGCCAACCGATGGGGCCGCTGACTTTGGCCGATTTTATCGGCCTGGATGTCTGTCTGGCGATTTTGGAAGTTTTGCATGAGGGTCTGGGTGATCCCAAGTATCGACCCTGCCCGCTGTTAAAAAAGATGGTACAGGCCGGCTACTTGGGACGCAAGTCTGGTAGAGGCTTCTACGACTACAGCTCTTAAGGAGAAAGTAAATGGACTTCTTTCTGTCTGAAGACGACCTTGAGCTCAAGCAGATGGCCCGCGATTTTGCGGACAAGCGGCTTTATCCGCGTGCTCTGGAGTTCGACGAAGAAGGGACGACCCCGCCGGAACTGATACAGGAAGTCGGCGAACTGGGCTACCTCGGTTTCACGGCGCCCGAGGAATACGGTGGGATGGGGCTCTCAACAACCGCCTTCGCCGGCGTGCTCGAAGAGATCTGTGCGGCCTCGGCCGGATTTGGGATTTTGCTCTCGGTGCATAATTCACTCTGCTGCGAGATCATTGCCAAGTTCGGTTCCGATGCGCTCAAACAGAAGTATCTGCCCAGAATGGTCACCGGCGAGCTGATCGGAGCCTATTGCGTCACGGAGCCAAATGCCGGAACCGATATTGTCTCGATGACCACCTCAGCTGTGGACAAGGGCGATCACTACTTGGTCAGCGGCACCAAGACCTTCGTCACCAACGGCGGCTTTGCCGGAGTGCTGATTGTCTTCGTTAAGACCGATCCCGAGGCCGGGCACAAGGGAATGAGTTGCCTGGTGGTGGACAACAAAATCGACGGCATCACTATCGGCAAGCCGGAGCAGAAGTGTGGCCTGAAGGCATCGGATACTCGCGAAATCAGCTTCGACGATGTCAAGGTGCCCAAGGAAAATCTATTGGGTAACCTGGGTGATGGATTCAAAATGGCCGTTACCATCCTCAACTCCGGACGCATTGGAGTTTCCTTCCAGGCCATCGGTATCGCCCAGGCGGCACTGACGGAAGCCATCAAGTACTCCAAAGAACGCAAGCAGTTTGGCAAACCGATAGCCTATTTCCAGGCGATTCAATTCAAGATCGCCGAGATGGCCACCAGGATCGACGCTGCTCGGCTCCTGGGTTACCGCGCCGCTCAGCTTAAGGACGAGGGTAAGCCGTGCCATCGTGAAGCTTCAATGTCGAAGCTATTCGCGACTCAAACGGCCAATTTCGTGGTCAATGAAGCGGTCCAGATACACGGCGGATATGGCTACATGAAGGAATACGCCGTCGAACGGTACTTCCGTGATGCTCGCGTGACCGAGATCTACGAAGGCACTACCGAGGCGCAGAAGATGGTCATCTCGCGTGATTTGTTGAAGGACTAGCCCGTGCTTGAAAAGAGACACATAGAATTTCGTGAACGAATGCGGGCGCTGGCTCTGGAGAAATTTGCTCCCGGGGCGGCCAAGCTGGACATGGAGCAGCGGTTTCCGACTGAGTACATGGCGACGCTGGCCGACGAGGGCCTGATGTCGATGCTTATTCCCGAGGAGTACGGAGGCAAGCCGGTCGACACTATCAGCTATTCGATCGCAGTCGAAGAGGTCTCCCGAGTGTGCGGCTCGACCGGTATTACGATCGCCGCCCACAACTCTCTGGGCACTTTTCCGATTCTGAAATTCGGCAACGAAGCTCAGAAGCAGAAGTACTTGCCGCAAGCATCAAAAGGCGCGCTTTTGGCCTTTGGCTTGACCGAGCCTGAGGCCGGTTCCGATGCCGGCTCGACCCGGACGTACGCCAGGGCGAGCGGTGACCATTGGGTTGTCAACGGCACCAAGTGCTTCATCACCTCGGCGACGCACGCAATCGCCACTATCTGCACCGCCAAGACCTCCGAAGACCCGGCCGATCCGACCATCACCTGCTTCATCATGGACAAGGAGATGGAAGGTTACTCGGTAGGGAAGAAGGAGAACAAAATCGGCCTGCGCGGATCCGATACCGCCTTCATCCATCTGGATGATTGCCGGGCGACCAAAGATCATTTGCTGGGCAAAACCGGCGAGGGTTTTAAGCAAATGCTGATTACTCTCGATGGTGGCCGGATCAGTATCGGCGCCATGGCGCTGGGACTGGCCCAGGGGGCGCTTGACAGCGCTCTGCAATATGCAGCCAATACCACCGAGGGTGGCAAGCCGATTGCCTATGGTCAGGGAGTGCAGTTTGGATTGGCTGATATCGCCACCGAGGTTCAGGCGGCACGGTTGATGATCTACGAAGCCTCGGCTATGAAAGACGCCGGGGTCCGTTTCTCACAGCAGTCGGCAATGTGTAAGCTCTACGCCTCCGAGGTTGGGCGGCGTGCCGCCGAGCGGGCGCTGGAGATCATGGGGCAGGCCGGCATTATCACCGGCGCTCATACCACCGAACGGATCTGGCGTGACGTCAAGCTGTGCGAAATCGGCGAGGGTACCTCGGAGATCCAGCGCATCGTGATCGCCCGAGAGCTCCTGAAGGCGTTGAAAGAAGCTTAGCGCCTGCTTGTATCCCTTCCTTGGAGGGGTAGTTGCAGGCCGGAATCGGTTTCGGGAATCGTCGCAGAACACACCCCCTGACCCCCTCTCAAGATGGGGGACACACCCGATCGTATCAGTGAGGCAGGTCTCTGTGAGACCTGCCTTCTGTTACCAGACCTGCAGGTGCTGTCAGGCGACTCGCCTGACAGCCATCCGATTACGGAACAGGCGTCACGCGAGTCGCCTGACGCCACCGGGCGTTCCTGGCCTTTTCAACAGGCCCTTGAGCCGGGCTACATTTAGTGTATTGTTTGCCACTACCCAACCTGCTATATTCCCCCTGCGGATAGACCCCACGGACGAGGTGAAATATGCTGTTTCAATTGACCATGTTCCCGACCACAAAAGGCACCGCCTCGGTTTCGGCCGACGTGGCCAAAGTGATCGACCTGATCGACCGCTCCGGCCTGCCGTATCGGCTGACGGCTATGTCGACTATCATCGAGGGGGAGTGGGCGCCGGTCATGAAACTCATCAACCGCGCCCGCCTGATGTTGCGCCGTAATCACGCTCGGATTTATATATCGATTACAATTGATGATCGCAAAGGTGCCAAAAAGCGCCTCACGGGCAAAATCGCCTCGGTGGAAAAACGCCTCAAACGACAGGTGCAAAATGACCGAAGATATAAGGATCGTGTTTATCTCGATTCCGCGGGAAGAAGCCAAGAAGTTCGCCAAGGAGTTGGTGACTGAGCGGCTGGTGGCCTGTTGTAATATTATTCCCGGGATGGAGTCGTTTTACTGGTGGAATGATCAGGTCCTCGATGACCAGGAGGCGCTGCTTCTGGTGAAAACCACGCGCCAGAAATTCCCGGCGCTGCAGGAGTATGTCGAGAACCACCACCCCTACGAGATCCCCGAGCTGCTGGCGATTCCGGTCTCCGAAGGCCTCCCCGACTACCTCGCCTGGGTCAAAGTGGAGACCGAGCGAGGTGAATAGCCTTGGGTAAAGGGGAGTAAGTAGGATATGGATCCAGTAACAATCGGACTTATCATAGCAGGGTTAGGTCTGCTTTCTGGTGCAGGCTATCACATTCACAATGTGATCCGCGACAGGAAGAAGGACAAGACGGATCAAGAGGTCGAGAAGCTCAGGGCCGAGATTGCTGACATTAAGGAGAAGCTCAAGGATGTCCCGCTCCAGGTTCAGCAGGGACAGACAGTGCAAATTCCCGCAGACTTTGAGGTTCTCGAAGACAAGGCGAAGGCGGTTGTCGACAAGGGCGGCCAGATCGATGGCGCAGAGCTAATCAAAATTGGCAACGTCCTGGCTGTACAGGGTGAGCTTCCCAAGGCGAGAAGCTACTTCGAAGTTGCTCTGCATCAAGTAGAAGACGGACAGAGCCCTGAACTGAGCGCCATAGCTCTCGGCTGTCTCGGGCTAGTTGCAAGAGATCAAGGGGACCTTTCGGAAGCAAAGGAGCATTTCGACAGAGCGTTGGAACTCTACCAACAGCTGGATAGTCAAGCAGGCAAGGCGGATGCCTTGAACAATATCGGTTCAATTCACATGCTGAGTGGAAATCTTGATCAGGCTTCACTTGCCTTCCAAGAGTCCCTAGTGACTAACCAGGCCGTAGGCAATCGCCATGGTGCTGCGCTTGCAATGGGCAACTTAGGCCTGGTTTCGAAAAACAAGGGCGATCTTGATGCTGCTCTCCTACACTACAAATCGGCGATCGAAATCTTGCGCGAGTTCGAAGACAGTCTGAGTGAAGCGGCTGTACTGGCTAACATAGGAGAATTATACAGAATCAAGGGTGATCTCAGCGTGGCGATGCAGTATCACGAGGAATCCATGGCCATTGATGAGAAGCTGGGCTATCGCCAGGGGGTGGCAGTTGAGCTTGGCAACATCGCCTTGATCCACAAAGCGATGGATAGCAAGCAGACAGCGCTCGAGTATCACGCTAGATCTCTGAGTGTGCACCAAGAAATTGGGCATAAACTCGGCGAATCGATTCAGCTCGGGAATATCGGTTCCATCCACCAGGATTTAGGTGACTTTGACCGAGCACTCGAATACATAGAACGAGCGCTGGAGATCAACCGGCGAATAGGGAATCGAATTGAAGAGGCATCGCTTCTCGGCAATATCGGCAATGTCTACCAGCTCAAAGAGGACTCTGCGAGTGCCATGCGATGTTATCGATTGGCTCTGCAAATTCACCATGGGCTGGGATATCGCAGCGGCGAGGCTTCGCATCTTGGCAACATTGGCGTTGTTCACTTGGCCAACGGCGAGATAGAAAATGCGCTGGACTGCTTTCAGAGTGCGCTGGATATATACCAAAAGATCGGCAACGTCGAGGGTTCGGCTCGCCAGCAGAGAAACATAGGATTGTGTCTGGAGCAAAGAGGTGATCTGAAGGAGGCCTTGACGCGACTGCAAATGGCACTGGATACCCTGCAGGAACACGGTGTTGCCCGTGGCCGAGATTTTATTATCGCTCGTGTTAAGCGTATAGAGAACAAGCTAAAGGAACAGGGCGAAAAGTGAAATGCCCGCATTGTGGACAGGAAGGGGATAAGGTCGTCGATAGCCGGTCGGCGCAGGACGGACACGCCGTCAGGCGTAGACGCGAATGTCTCAATTGTACCAAACGATATACTACCTACGAATATGTCGAGCAGGTGACGCTGTCGGTTGTCAAATCCGATAAGCGCCGCGAACCGTTCGACCGCACCAAACTGCTGCAGGGGATCAAGCTGGCCTGCAACAAACGCCCGGTGCCGGCCAAGGAGATGGAGGCGATGGTCAACCGGGTCGAGGCGGAAATCTCCGCCGGTGTCGGCAACGAGGTCACCAGCCACCAGATCGGCGAGCTGGTGATGAAAGAATTGCGCCCGGTTGATGAAATCGCCTATGTCCGTTTTGCCTCGGTCTACCGCAAATTCGCCGACAAACAAGAATTCCTCGAAGAAATGCGCAAGCTGCTGGAGTAGCAGGGCTACTCTTCTGGGCTATCTATGCCTTTTGTCTGAATCCAGCAGGGCGGATCCGTCTTCGGACCCGCCGTGGCCTGTGATACGTCCAACGAATGGTCGGAACCGTAGGGGTTTCCGACCCGGTTCTTGGACCGTTCTATGAACGACTCCTGCAAAAGAGCAAAACCAAAATGACGGCCCTGGTGGCGGCCATGAGAAAACTACTGGCCATCATCAACACTATGTTGGCAAAAGGAGAAACCTGGAACCCACAACACCCTTGACAACCAAGACAGTCGCTGCATTGTCTACTCTCCGAAGCTGCCATGCGAATCCCTTGACGGCGCCGGTATTTGGTGGTTACAGGTCCGTCTTTTCCCCCTCTCGAGAGTGAGCATCCCCCCGTTAGGTGGACAGGTTAACAAGCAATGGTCAGCTTCTGTTGGTC
>JBDRES010000016.1:0-63400 GCA_043819515.1 bacterium | reverse complement strand
GGAGGCGGTGCTTGAGTATGTCGCTGCGTCGGGCTCAACGGACAGCAGCCAGGGACAGGAGAGACTCCGCTTCGCGATCAGAACAGCGAGACTAAAAGGATACGAAGGAGACATGTGCGGGGAGTGCGGCCAGTTCACGATGGTTCGCAACGGCACCTGTCTTAAATGTGAGACCTGCGGCGGCACTTCAGGCTGCAGCTGAGAGCGTATGGTTTTGGTGCCGGGTTGCTCCGTCACGGCAGCAATCGAGGGTACAATCGGGACCTTAACGCGAGCTAATGGAATCGATCGCAAGTGGGTAGCTTGACGGTCGGTCCACCTGCCGGGTAAGCTGGGTACATACAATGGAACCGTTGTCGGGTTTCTCCCTACGGTCGGAACCCGACCTACACTTAAGCCTGGCTCGCTTTTGCACCCGAAGATGTGCTGCGGCCCCCAAGGCACAGACAAAACCGGGGCGTCTGAGATAGTCATCGGATGACAACCCGGCTTACGGAAGAGCGCGGCGCCGTCTGCCACAGTGCAGGCGGCGCCGGTTGTCTTGTGGCTATGTTGTGGGGCAGGTCTCGGTGAGACCTGCCGGTTGCGTAATCGATCACGTCACCCTGGGCAAAGTCACGGTAGGTCGATACCCCTTAGGGTTTCGACACCGGGTTTCTGTCGTTCCGTCCCCCCGTTGAGAGAGCTGGCCGAAGGTCGGGATGTGCTTTCTTCAAATCGGCCAAACACACCCCCTGGCCCCCTCTCGAGAGGGGGAAAAGACGAACCTGTAGCCACTAAATACCGATGCCGCCGGGCGACTTGCCTGGCGAAACCCAGGACGATGAAGCTGTCACGCGAATCGCATGACAGCACCGGTGTAAGGTAAGCTGAAAAAAAGCGGCCGGGCCAAAAGGCCCGACCGCGCGATCCATTCGATATCTTGCCCGGTCTTGATCAGCGAAGATCGACGGACGTTGTGGTCGTTGCTTCCGGGGTCGCAAGAAGGCCATCGCATAAGAGATCCGGACCGCCACTAAACATGTAGCTAACGAGATAAACCAGATCGGCTATGTTAGGTCCCTCACCGTTGCCATCGACATCGGTGGCGGCCATGACTGGAGGAGGAGGGCCTCCATTAAACATATAATTCACCAGATAGACCAAGTCCTCAATGTTCGGTCCGACTCCATTGCCATCAACATCGCCACAGAGGTAGGCGGGATTCGCTTGGATGGTCAGAGCTGACTCGTCGAATGCGCCGACCTGGTCGGTAGCTGCCACAGTGAAGTTGATCGTCTGCGGGCTGCCAACGGTACCCTCAATCGTTCCATCTGCCGACAGGGTCAGACCGGTCCCACTCAAGCCGCTACCAATTTCTGTCCATTCAACCTCGCCGGTTCCACCTGTTGATAGAATCACAGAGGAGTACGGTTCGTCTACAGTCGCCTCAGGCATGGCAGTAGTTGTGATGACCACGGGCGGGTTAATCACGAACGTGAAGGCCTTTTCGACAGTGTCCGGGGTCTCGTCGGTAACGACAGCAGTGAAACTCACGGGCCCGGCAACCGATGGCGTTCCGGACACGAGGCCATCCGACGAGAGCGACAGGCCGGTGCCTGCCAGGTCGCCGTCACGATCCGTCCAGACGACAGTGCCGTTGGGAAAGACACAACTGAGAGTCTGCGAATACGGATGCCCCTCGGTCCAATCGGGCAGCGATTCGGTAACAATAGCAAAACCCTGCGTGCAGTTGTATCCTATAAGCGCCACGTCATCAATATTCCAACCGCAGAATTGCCAACTGCCGTCAGTAACACCCATGGTGAATCGGACATAGACCGAGCGCTGATCATCTGCATACGAAGAGATATCGTAAGCCTGCTCAGTCCAGGAGGCGTCAGTGACTTCGGCGTCATTCTCCCAGATGGTAGTCCAGCTTGTACCGTCGTTACTGATCCTGAGGTAAGCATGGTCGTATGAGGGAGACTCCACACCCAACCAGCGCTGGAAACTCAGCTCAATGTTGTATATTCCGCTGCAGTCGATAGCTGGGCTGGTTACATGGTGTTGTGGCAAGTTTGGCCCATAGTCACCATTGAGGTTATAACCGAGCTCGCTACTTCCCGAATAACTACTGCTGGGATCGGGGTTGCCATATTGGCCGCCACCACCGGTCGGTGCCCCTTGAGCCCACTGACCACCAGAAACTGTCCAGTCGAAAGCGCCCTCAAAGTCATCGAAATATAGAGTGTCTATCTCATTGATCGGGTAGGCATGGAACGGCGATGTCTCGTGGTCGTACATGACGCCTACAGTTTGTTCCTGGGCACTAAAATAGAAATCCATGTAGTCATCACAATTGATGGCAGGAAGAACCGCCTCGTATTCATTTGGCATAGATTCCGACATATCTACGGTTACAACCGATCCGCCGTTGATCGAATAATGCAGCTGCCCCGTACCCGACACGGGAACACCGATTCCGGATCCGATCACATCAACGCCAAAAGTGGTCTCCTGTCCAGGAAGAATCAGTTCAGGGACCCCATCAGGGTAGGCAAAAGTCAGACCGGGCATGACTGTGATGGAGACCGTGATCTCAATATCGTCATCCGGACCACCTTGGCCACCGAGCCAACTCATAGACACTGAGAGATCGAGAATCTCGGTAGTGACATCTCGCGGACCAGTGCTGAGAATCTCGCCGGTATATACCGCTGTATCCGGGTAGCCGCCAACAACCTCTCCGTATCTACCATCGAAGGATGTTGTTGGGAAGGCACCTATGCCCATTTCGTCAAGGCGTGCCGCCGCCCTGGTGTTCTTATCATCGACCAAAGCCGTGTAAATCCAGTTATATCCCTGGCCTCTCCAAATTGTCTCTAACGCAGACCGCGTTTCAGGGCAATATCCTCACCACGTGGCCGTGCCTTCTTCAGCAAAAACGGTGTGCGTATATCCCGGACCTACAACGTTCGATCCTGGAATTCCGGGCTCAGCCATCGCAGCAGCCTCGGGCCGCCCGTCGGCTTGTGAGAACAGCACCGCCTGCACGGCGATATTGCCCTCTTGAAGGTTGTTGTAATTGAAATCGTAGCCATCCCAGGTCACAGTCGTGTCCCAGGTGGTTTCATCCAACAAGATGGCCGAGTTGATGGCAAACGCCAAAAAAGGAAACTCATAGGGGTGGCCGTCATTGTCATTCCAGCCCATGCTAGTGACCTTCTCAACTACGTAGACCCGGAGACCGCCTTCCCAATAGGTGGGACGACCATCTAAGGCCTGCATTCCCGGTGCGACGTCATGTGATTCCTGTATCTGTGGGACCACCCGATCGCGATTGATAGGACTGAAGTTCTCTTTCTGATCAGACGCTACGGCTGGGAGAGCCAATAGCAACACTGCCAGAAGAACGCCTACTTTAGAGAGTGTCATGTTCTTCCTCTTCACTGGAGTAATTGGATGTAAGTTGGTATTTCAAGTGTCTACAAGTTCTGCTTTGTTGGACCCGAGTTGTCGTTGTTAATATAGTCGAAATGCAAAATTAGGCAAGTGTTGGTATGTGTATGTCGTCAGACGTATTGGACACCGAACACCTTAAGCTGAGGCACCGTTTGAACTCTGACAAAGGCCGCTTTCTAGGCCAATAGTTGAAGCGTCCTTGCATCTCGCCCCGTGCAGTCCCTTCGGAAGGAACTTGGTTGGACGGTGACCCTGGAATCACGGTTGTCAGCCCCTCCCTCGGCCACCCCCACCCCCCCACGCTTCCGAGATGTAAGGCTGCGACGAAGCGCAGCACCTATTCACAGATCGAGCTGTGGGGAGCACAGGGGCACCTGAGCTACTGTCTGACCTACTGACTTCGATGCCCCGCGACCGTTGGCCTATCCTGAGATCCAATCTCTTAGAGTGTCCATTATGTCGGACAGATCATCGGTCGTGAAGTACTTCGATGCTTGTCCCTCCAAGGCGTTCGAGTAGTTGATGGCGATGGACTCGGCACACATTTCAAAGATTTCAATGTCCGAATCGCTATCTCCGATTGCCACCCAGTTTTCCGGCCCAAGATCATATTCCCGACACAACTCCCGGACTACATTCTGCTTACCAATGACCCCAAGATGGGTTAGGATCTTACCGGTAAACCTCCCGTTCTTCACTTCGTATGTGCTGGCCCGAACGTCGTCGAAGCTGTACTTCGTACTTAGAATATCCGCCACCTGACCAGGCCCTGCCGTGACGAGGGCGGCTCTTATCTGGTTTCTTCTAAGATACGTCAATACGGTTTCGATATTCTCGATAAGCTCGACGTCACGATCAAACCCATGTTCGACCTTGTCGATTTCCAGCCCCCTGAGCAGCCCTGCTTTGCGATAGTCTGCTTCTATCCAAGTGATTCGCCGTTGGTTCTCAAGGCGTTTGATTTCCCCCAATTGCCCGATATTGCCGTTAAGACCGCACAAATACTCGACGGAATCGGTGTTCCTGATCAGAGTTCCGTCCATGTCGAAACATACCGCCCGAATGTTCATTGACCGTCCTAATAGTGCAAGCAAGTCGATACCCCCTTGCCCTGAGCGTAGCCGAAGGGGGGCGACATTCATCTTTTGATACACGCCCGCTAGCTCGGCCAAATGTGGTGCTTCAGGTCTATTGCCGCTGTGGCGGCCAGCATCAGCAGATTCCAGATCCAGACCTGTGCCCAGGCACTACCTTTGTACTTCTCCCTGACCGCCTCGTAAATGGTAAATATGAAACCGGGGATGGCATTCTCTAAGTACGGGATTTCAATGTGCGCCACTTTTTTGAAGTACAGTGCCAGGGCGATAATGCTAAGGCCGCTGACTGTGGAGCCCTGAATATGATCGTTTTTGAAAAACTCCAGAATCTTTCTCATGCCCTGCTTACCTCAAAAATGGAATTACATTCACCCCATTCAACGCCATCGATCCATCACCGGCTGTGATATTCGGACATCACCCTTTGCAGCACTTCTTTGAACTCATTCGGGTTGCCCGGTGTAAAGAGAAACCGCCGGCAGAAGCCTTCCTTTTTGTCCAGCACGACATGGTCCTGGAAGTTGGCCCAGTCGAGCTTGATAGCCGGTCGGAAATTCTTCAGTCCCAGGTCGCCGGTCAGCAGACCTTTTACATCAGACTGGCGCACCTCGATCTGTTCGACATTTTCAATCGGGATACTAATAGTGCCGAAGAGAGTGGCGAACTCGACTCGATCGCCGAATATGCGGTATTCCTGCCAAAGACTCTTCAGTGTTGATTTGGATACATACAGCGCCTCTGCATTCATCATTCCCTCCTTGAGAATGTTCTTCTCTCGCTCAGGCCTTGTTGTTGTTGTCCGGGCTGCTTCTGCCTTGCTGATTGACAACGCCAATAAAACGAACTCAGTCCCGGCGAATCAACTTTGAATGCTGGCCGAAGCATGGCCGGGCACTCCGGGCAGCAGTCAGGCGTTGATATCCGTTGAGGCGCATCAGCCCAGGCCGATTGGATCCTCCCCTGAATGCGGGTGCCGTAATCACTTGTACCCCAAGTAGTTGGTCGTGCCGAGCCGCGCCCCACTTCGTTGCACATCGGCATTGACAAAAGGGGCCCTAGAACATATGTTCCTTGTGAAAAAAGTAACTTATTGCTTTGTCGTTCATAATCGGTCGACAAAGGAGACCAGGTAGTGAGCAAGGAATTTAATCCTTTCGAGATGGCCCAAGAGCAGTTCGACGATGCCGCCGAAATCCTGGGCCTGGACGCCTCCGTAAGGGCGCTTCTGAGAGAGCCGCTTCGCGAATACCAGTTCAGTATTCCGGTGCGTATGGATGATGGTGATGTCAGTGTTTTTAGAGGTTTTCGAGTTCAGCACAATGATGCTCGAGGGCCATGCAAGGGTGGTGTACGTTTCCATCCGGCCGAGACTATCGATACTGTCCGGGCTCTGTCCATGTGGATGACCTGGAAATGCGCCGTGGTCGACATACCGTTGGGTGGCGGCAAGGGTGGCGTCATATGCGATCCACACAATCTGAGTATGCGTGAACAGGAATTGATTTGTCGGGGCTGGGTACGTCAGATGGCGCGCAATGTCGGTCCGGTCACCGATGTTCCCGCTCCCGATGTCATGACCAGCGCCCAGCACATGCTCTGGATGCTTGATGAGTTTGAGCATATCTACGGCGGACACTATCCGGGATTCATCACCGGGAAGCCCGTTGCCATGGGTGGCTCCCTGGGTCGAGCCGAAGCCACCGGCTACGGTGTCGTGTTCACTATCCGCGAGGCCCTCAAGGAGCTGGGCCTGTCGCCCGACCAGACAACCGCGGCAGTGCAGGGATTTGGTAACGTGGCGCAATATGCTATCGAGCTTTACCACCAGATTGGCGGCAAAGTGATCGCTGTTAGCTGTTGGGACCAGTCGGATCAGAAGTCCTATACCTTCCGCAATCAGGGTGGCGTCGATCTGAAGCAATTGCAGGGCATAACCGACCGCTTTGGCGGCATTGACAAATCCAAGGTGGCAAATCTCGGATATGAGATCCTTGACGGTGGGGCCTGGCTGGCGCAGGAGGTCGACATTCTGATCCCGGCGGCTCTGGAGCATCAGATCACCGGCGACAACGTCGGTATGATTTCCAAACAGGTGAAGATTATTGCCGAAGGGGCCAACGGCCCGACGACGCCTCAGGCCGACGAGTCACTCGAAGAGCGTGGCATATTTGTCATTCCCGATTTCCTGGCCAATGCCGGAGGCGTGACCTGCAGCTACTTTGAACAGGTCCAAAGCAACATGAACTACTACTGGGAAAAAGACGATGTCCTCAGTCGGCTTGATCTCAAGATGACCAGTGCCTTTGCGGCTGTTAGCGACCTGGCCCGCAAGCGCAAGCTGTTCACCCGCGATGCCGCCTACGTCATTGCGATTGATCGTGTCGCCCATGCCTGCCGCGACCGCGGCTGGGTGTAGAGATGCAAATCGCGGGGGAGTCGTCACGGAATGACTCCCCCAAACATAACGATATCTCGTTTTGCTGGTTCGCCACTGGTGAGGTGCAACATGACCCAGGATGAAGCCGGCCGCATTCCGCATCTCTCGATAGAGAACATCCCCGTTTTTGATCGTCGCTTTTTCGAAAGCGACTATGTACTTTCGCGGATCGGCGGCGGAGCCATCGGGGGCAAGGCCTCGGGCCTGGCTTTTGCCCACCAAGTCGTCCGGGAGCTGTTTCCGGAGGGTAGCATCGATGGGATGGAGGTTTCCATTCCGCGGTTTGTCGTTATCGGCACCGATGTCTACGATGCCTTCATGGAACGCAACGAGTTGTATGAAGCGGCCAAAGAGGATATTCCCGACGAACGTATGGCGATGGCGTTTTTGCGAGCTGAATTCCCCACCGAGTTTGTCGGCGATATCCGGGCGCTGGTAGGCTCGGTGCATTCCCCTCTTGCGGCGCGGTCGTCCAGCTGCCTTGAGGATGCCCTGTACGAGCCGTTTGCCGGTGTCTATGGCACCAAAATGATTCCCAACAACCAGCCCGACACGGATACCCGCTATCGCAAGCTGATCGAAGCCATCAAGTTTGTTTACTCCTCAGCCTCCTTTCGTGAGGCCAAGGGTTATCTTCGACTCACCGGGCGTTCGGCTGCCGAAGAGAAAATGGCGGTCATCATACAGGAAGTACTCGGTTCGCGCCACGGCGATAGGTATTATCCCAATGTGTCGGGAGTCGGTCGCTCCTATAATTTTTATCCGGTCGGAAGCGCCGAGCCGGAGGAAGGTGTCGTGGATCTGGCCCTGGGCCTGGGTAAGACCATTGTCGACGGCGGCCAGGCCTGGACCTACAGCCCGGCGCATCCCAGAGTCAGCCCGCCCTTCACGACAAAAGAACTGTTGCGCCATACTCAAACCGAGTTTTGGGCGGTGAACCTGGGGAAGCCGTCCGCCTACGATCCGGTGAAAGAGACGGAGTATCTGATACCGGGCGGCCTGGTTGATGCCGAGCAGGATGACGTCCTGAGCAGCATCACTTCAACCTACGTGGCCGCCAATGATCGATTGGTTATGGGAATGGGTGTGCCGGGGTCGCGTGTGCTCGATTTCGCGCCGCTCTTGCGCCTGGGGACCATCCCGTTCAATGAGGTCGTGACCCGGGTCCTAAAGGGGTGCCGGGATCGACTGGGCGCGGCTGTCGAAATCGAACTGGCCGTAGTTATCGAGAAGTCAAGGGCCCGATTTGGTCTCCTCCAGGTGCGGCCAATGGTGGTGTCAACGGAGAAGATAGAGATTTCCCAGGCGGAGCTGACCGATGAGCGGGCTCTGCTGGCGTCCGTCAACACTCTGGGCAATGGCACCAATTCCGAATTGACCGACATTATCTATGTGAGACCGGACGTCTTTGCCAAAGAACATACGCGGGCGATCGCGGCCGAGATCGACCAACTCAATCGTGAGGCTCAGAAAGAAAACAGGTCTTATGTATTGATGGGCTTCGGTCGCTGGGGCAGCTCCGATCCCTGGCTGGGGATTCCAGTGGACTGGGGCAATATTTCCGGGGCCAGGGTAATCGTCGAAGCTACCCTTCCGGATATGAATGTTGAAATGAGTCAAGGTTCGCACTTCTTTCACAATATCACCAGCCTGCAGATTCCGTATCTTAATGTAGCTTTTGACGGTTCTTACCGGATAGACTGGGTGTGGCTGGAGAAGCAAAGAGTAATAGCCCAGACAGAGTTCGTTCGCTACGTGAGGGCGGATGCGCCTCTTACGGTAAGATTGGACGGCCGTAGCCGCCGAGGAGTGATCCTGAGATGAGCGACCACCAAGACCGCGAGAAGCAACCGGTCGACAAGCTGTTGCAGCAGTTGAAGGAACGGGCCAAGGAGCTCAATTGCATCTATCGCGTCGAGGAAGCTCTGGCCGGTCCGGGGGCCACTATCGGGGATATCTGCATCCGAATAATCGAGGCGATTCCTCCCGGGTGGCAATATCCTGCTGTCTGTGTCGGTCGCATCAAGCTCGAAGGTCAGAGCTATACTTCGCCTGATTTCAAGGAAACCGAGTGGGTGCAGTGCGCCGACATTCGCGTCGGCCACATGGCCATCGGTACCGTTGAAGTTTTCTACACCAAAGAAATGCCTGAGTGGGACGAGGGACCGTTCCTGCAGGAAGAAGTTAGACTCATACGGACGATCGCCGGTCGCATAGGCAATTTCGTGGCGCACGAGAGGATGCGTACCATCTCCGATCAATGGGAGAACGACCAGCGTAGCGGCGACTCCGTCCATGGGTCCGAATGGCGGGTGGTCCTGCAGATGCTCAAGCAAACTGATCGCAGCTTGTACACGGGCGTTTCTCGCAAGATGCTTAACCATCTTTGCTGGAGCGGCATTGGGGCTGCGGACAAGCTGATGCAGAGCTTCACGCCCGATCCGAATGGGGACGAGGCCTCGATGCTCGACGACATGAACCAACCACACGAGCGACGTGAGGTGGGCTTTTCATCCGAGCTCTGCAGTAAAACGTTCGAGCTAGCGGGTGAGAACATAGCGCCCGATGAAATTCTGCGGTTGATTCAGAAGTGGATTCAGGAGGACAAGTTGTCATTCCTGGTCCAAGTGGTGAACCGCAACCTGACCCTGTCCGAGGTGGCCGATGCCATCCGTCGGTACCACTACCTGGCCGAAGACGAACCCGACATTCAATCGCCCAACAAGCGCGGAATCGGGGTCTCGTTGGTTCGCCGCTTCCTCTCCGACCAGCTCCAGTACATCAAGGTCGCCAAGGAGTTTGTCGAGATTCGCGACTTTTATGAACTGCTCAAGAGCGTTGTGTTTGCTGCCGAGAGCCACGGCAAATTGGGTGGCAAGAGCGCCGGTATGTATCTGGCCTCCCAGATTCTAAAAAAGAAAGCCATTGAAAACGGGCTTCTGTCCAACATCAGAATCCCCAAGACCTTCTACGTCACCTCTGATGTGCTTCTGCATTTTATGCATCACAACAGCTTTGACGAAGTGGTTGAACAAAAATACAAACCGATCAATCAGGTCAGGTTCGAATATCCGAATATTGTTCAATCATTCAAAAACGCTCGTTTTCCGTCGGATATTGTCAACGGTCTCTCGGCCGCCCTGGATGAACTTGGCGATCGCCCGCTGATTGTCAGAAGCTCCAGCCTCTTGGAGGATCGCATTGGGGCGGCTTTCTCAGGCAAGTACAAGAGTTTGTTCCTGGCGAATCAGGGATCCAAGCAGCAGCGGCTGGAGGCCCTTCAGGATGCCATCGCCGAAGTGTATGCATCCACTTTTGGTCCCGATCCGATAGAGTACCGCGCCGAACGCAACCTGCTCGATTTCGGCGAAGAAATGGGAATTATGATTCAGGAGGTGGTCGGAACCAGGGTCGGCCGCTACTATTTACCCAGTTATGCCGGGGTCGCATTCAGTCGCAACGAGTTCCGCTGGTCGCCGCGCATAAAACGAGAAGATGGTTTGGTTCGTTTGGTGCCGGGGCTGGGAACCCGCGCCGTGGATCGGCTGAGCGACGATTACCCGGTGCTGGTCGCACCCGGTCAGCCGGGACTGCGGGTTAATGCCACTCCTGACGAGACGGCTCGCTATTCACCGGCGCAACTCGACGCTATAAACCTGGATACTAATGGTTTCGAGACGGTCCCGGTGCGGGATTTGATTCGGGAGTCGGAGATGTCATTCCCCGGCCTTGAGCAAATTGTATCTATATACCGCGACGGGGTTCTCCAGACTCCCATGGGGATGATCGCAGCCGACGTGCCGAGCGAGGATTTGGTGGTTACCTTCGAAGGTTTGGTATCGCGGACTACTTTCGTCAAGCAGATCCAGGCGGTACTGACGACACTGGAGGATACCCTGGGTATGCCGGTCGATATCGAGTTCGCCCACGATGGTCGCCATCTCTATTTGCTGCAGTGCCGGGCTCAGAGCCACTCGGCGGCAACGGCGCCGGCCCCCATTCCCAAAGGGACTCCGAAGGAGAAGGTCCTGTTCACCGCCAGTAAGTTCGTGTCGAATGGTCTCATTCCCAACATCACTCATATAGTATATGTCGACCCGGAACACTACGCCTCGCTCCCGGATCGGGCCACTATGGCCTTGGTGGGAAGAGCCGTCGGCTATCTGAACAAGGTGTTGCCCAAGCGCCAGTTCATCTTGATGGGGCCTGGTCGCTGGGGCAGCCGGGGGGACATCAAGCTGGGGGTCAGCATCACCTACTCCGACATTAACAACACGGCGGCGCTGATCGAGATTGCCCGCCGGAAGGGCAACTACGTACCTGATCTGTCGTTTGGAACTCACTTCTTTCAGGATCTGGTGGAGGCGGAGATCCGCTATCTCCCCCTGTATCCCGACGATGCCCAAAATGTCTTCAATGAGGACTTCCTGGCCCGGTCGGAAAATATCCTCCGCCAGGTTGCGCCCGACTACGCTCAGTTGGAGGAGACCATTCGGCTGATTGACGTTGCTCAGGCTACCGGGGGACAAGTGGTCCGTCTGAGTATGAACGCTGATCTGGACGAGGCAATAGCCGTGATAGCGCCGCCATCGGCCGAGGCCCGGCCGACGGTATAGATATCCTGGTCCACTTCGCCGGCGATTCTCAGCAATTGAAGTTGCTAAAGGGCCGGCCCGAGGGTTGGAGTCTGTGTTTGGCCGAGACAAATTATATGCAAACCGGATATCGGACCGGTGGTCTGCTTGAGGTCCACATCGTTACCGATGATGACATCGCCAGGAAGACAAGTTGGGCGGCGAAGATCGGTGCCGTGACCGACTCCGCCCGACCGCTGAAGATGGGCATGCCAAAGGCCGAGTAACTACACCAACCGGCTTTCGGCGCCGTTCAAATCCTCAAGGTCAAATCGTATCACAGCCAGCTCCGGTCCGTCGTGGGCGCATTGAACATATGGGGCCGACCGATTCAGTTGCGCCAGTTTCCGGTGGCAGGGTGACAGCGATGGCAAACACGCCGGTATGCAAGATGATCTCAACGATTTCATGTGTAGTCGGCCGGGTCTGCGGCGAGTAGCTCGCACGTCGCCACGCAATCGATTTCGTTCTTGCGGAACAATTGCCGGAGGTTTGGTGTCCTAGATGCTGAATGCTCAAAGATGCCGCCGTTACGGAGACACGGAGTAATATTCTATGACCAAAAGACACCCACTACTTCCGTGGTTAGTGGCCGTAGCAGCCGTTTTGCTGACGATGACGCTTCTTATCGGCGGGGCGACTAATTCAGAGGACACAAAGATGAAGCCAGCTGAACTTACCGCTGAGGAAAAGCGGATCATCATAGACAAGGGCACCGAGCCGCCCTTTTCCGGAGAGTTTTACAAAAACACGGAGGCCGGGACATATGTCTGCAAGCAGTGCGGCGCAGCCCTTTTCAGGTCATCAGACAAATTCGATTCCGACTGCGGCTGGCCCAGTTTTGACGACGAGATCGCTGGGGCCGTTAAGCGCACGGCCGACGCCGACGGCATGCGTACCGAGATCACCTGCGCCAAATGCGGCGGTCATTTGGGGCACGTTTTTGAGGGGGAAGGATTCACTCCCAAAAACACCCGCCATTGCGTCAATTCTATCTCGCTGAGATTCGAACCGGCCCCAAAAACCGTCGCGGCCGACACCGCCTACTTCGCCGGGGGCTGTTTCTGGGGAACCGAGTACTTGTTGTCGCAACAGCCCGGCGTGATCGCAGCGCGGGTCGGCTACATGGGCGGTACGTCGGACAGCCCAACTTATCGGGAAGTATGCGACGGCCAATCCGGCCATGCCGAGGCGGTCGAGGTTGTTTTTGATCCATCGGCGACTGATTTTGAGACCCTGGCCCGCTATTTCTTTGAAATTCACGATCCTACCCAGGTGGATCGCCAGGGACCGGACGTGGGGGACCAGTATCGGTCGGCGGTTTATCATGTCTCGGAGAGTCAAAAGCAAACGGCCAACAAACTTATCGGTTTGCTCAAGGACAAGGGCTATGATGTGGTCACCGAAGTATCAGAGGCCGGCCAGTTCTGGGTGGCGGAAGACTATCATCAGGATTACTACGAAAAGAATGGCAAGCAGCCCTACTGCCATTTCTACCAGAAGCGCTTCTGATTAGTCGGCTCACGTTTTCTTCATCGTCAACAGCCGTGGCGCTCAGAGCACTGTCGCGGCGCTGAGCCTCGGATGTACACCAAAGCCGGATTGATCCGGCTCGGGTACTTCTCGGTCGCTACATTCTCCCCAGTAAAAAACGGGTTGCAACAATCGCTTAGCGATACCATGCAAATACCCTCACAAAAATCCGGGGGGCAGACTCTCTTTTTCATTGCTTTTCAGTCGGTCGTTTGTTAGTTAGTGATCACTACAATGACACTGACATGACAATACGCGTACCTGACAGAAAACGCCAGATCGTGGATCAGGCCACCCGCTTGTTCAGCCGCAATGGGTTTGACAAAGTGACCGTAAAAGATCTGGCCCAGGCCTGTGGCATCACCGAGCCGGCTCTATACCGGCATTTCAAATCCAAAGAGGCCATTTACGACGCCGTACTGAGTTCTCTCGGCGCCAGCCTGGAACATCAGGAACTATTTGACCGGCTGGCCGATGAGGACCGGCTGGATGTCATGCTCAACGAAATCGCCGAGCACATTCTGACCTTCTTTAATGCCCACCGCGAGCCGTATCGCCTTCTTCTTTATTCAGCGCTCGGTCAGCACACCAAGGCCCGGCAGGTCTATCGCTCGATCCGTCTCCCGTATGTCGAATTCCTCCAGAAGCGATTGGATCACTTGTATGCCGAAGGTCTGGTTATCAAAAAGGACAATGAAATTACGGCCAAGTGTTTTGTCGGGATGGTATTTGATTGTGCCACTTGCAGTATCTTGTGGAACAGCTTCCAGGGAAGAAAATGCGCCCCCCAGGAGTTGATTGCCAATAACATCCCCATATTTGTCAGTGGTTTGAGCACTGGGCGCAAAGCCAAAAAAGCGGACCAGTCTTAGATGCCAAAGCCGAACCGAACATGCAGTATTGATGGACGATTGAAGTTAGTTAACGTACACTAACATGAGCGAGGAATCAGGAATGAGAGTTGTTAAAGTCAAATGGCCCCCGCCGGGACACCTGCTGCCCTGGTTTGTGGGCATTCTGGTGCTACTGGGTCTGAGTGCCGGTGTTTCGGCCGGTCTGCCGAATGAAATCTGTGCCGACTGCCACGACGAAGTAGTCCAGGCCTGGACGGCCACGTCGCACGGCACTTACTTCAACGGCCATGACAATTACTCCTGCGAGTCGTGTCATGGATCCGGTATGGCCCATGTCGAAGAGGGCGGCGACGCCTCCATGATTATCAATCCGGCCAAGACGTCGCAATTCGACGCCGACCTGCTTTGTCTGAATTGCCACAAGGGTCCGCAGTTCGATCAGTGGCATTTTTCCGGCCACAACGGCGGCGATGTCAACTGTGCCTCCTGCCACAAGATTCACCTCGGGTTTGACGACAAGCGCCCGTCCGCGCCCGATCTGTGCTACCAATGCCATGCCGACGTGCGGGCGGCGTCGATGATGCCATCGCATCACCCGATTGCCGAGGGCAAAGTCGATTGCCAGGATTGCCACGGCGTTCACGGCGGTGGCGGCAGGCTGACCCAGGACAATTCCGGCCGTGAGCTCTGCTTCAGTTGCCACGCCGACAAAGAAGGGCCGTTCATGTATGAACATGCACCGGTCAACGAAGACTGCGGCTACTGTCACACGCCGCACGGCTCCGTGGCCGACAAGCTGCTGGTTCAAACCGAACCGGCCCTGTGTTTGAACTGCCACTCGATGCACTTCCATGCCACCGTCGCCAGCCCGGAAGCGGATTGGTCCGGGGTCCCGGCCGGTCCCGGCCGCAGCGGCACAGGGGATACCGACGGCTGGAAAGCCGGCATGTTGACCAAGTGCACCCAGTGCCACACTGAAATCCACGGAACCGATTCGCCGAGTCAATCGATTTCGACCGGCGGCGGCGCCTTAACCCGGTAGGAGGATGCCATGAGATTTGCAAGAGTAAGTCTAATGTGCGGTTTGCTGCTCCTTCTGGGAGCGAGCATTGTAACCGCCGATACCGAACCGCTCCAGGAAAAGTCCTGGCTTTGGGTCGGTTCCCACTATACTGATTTCACCGACAGCCCTAAAAAGGTCGGCGAATACAACCTGGGCAACGATGAATTTCTGCCCGAGCTCGGTTTTTATCGCTTCGAGCGTCACGCCGATCGCTGGTACAACGTCTGGGCCTACTACTACGACGACCAGAACATCTGGGGTCGGATCAAGGCCAAGACCTCGGACAAGCTGTCGCTGGATATCAAGTATAGTTCGCTGGTCCGGCAGACCGAGCAGGATCTGCTTGAGAATATGAACGCCCGCGAGTATTTCCCCACAACCGGTACCCTCGGCGGCAAACAACTCACCCACGAACTCAAGGACGCCGGCGCCGATTACCATTATAATCGGCAGGAACTGCTGACTAAACTCGATCTGCTGCTGGCGCGCGATCACAATGTCCACCTGCAAGCGGCCCACCGCTCGATTGTCATGAAAGGTCACGAGCAGAAGATCGCCAACAGCCACTGTTTCAGTTGTCACCTTGTGTCCGATGGTGCCCGCGTCAACCGCGAGACCCATTCGGTCGAGGTTGGGGTGCAGGGTGATGTCAACGAAATGACCCTGGGTTATCAGTTCGGCTACAGGAAGTTCGCCAGCGATGCCGGCGACTATCTGGCCACCTACGATGAAGTGCGCCACCCGGCCGATCCGAATCCCGTCACCGCCGCCGAATTCCAATCACGTCAGGTCTTTGGCGACGAAGCTCTACCGGCCGGGGTATTGCCCGAGACCGAGAAAATGTCGCATAAGCTCCGCCTCAAGGGCAAAGTCGGTCAGGGGCAACTGGCCTCGGCGCTGGCCTACAGCAAGACCACCAACCAAAACGTCGATCTGTCGACGACAGGCATTCAGGGCTATGTCAACTACAGTCTGCCGGTCAACCCCAAGACACGGCTGGTGGCGCGAGTGGATGCCAAGAAGATAACGGCCGACGATCCCGATGTTGACTTGCCGACCTTTCGCGACGGCAAGGCCGGTCCGCAGACCGATTTTGACTTCACCCGCTACTCCTCACTCGATCGCTCCGAGGCCAAAGCGACGGTGGAAGTGACTCGTCGCATGTCACCCAGGTTCACCCTGGCCGGCATGCTCGGGTATCACATGGTCAATCGTGATGACTATCCTTTCGAGGGCGACGGCACTCACTCCGGGACCTTCATCGGCCAGGCCAAAGCGAATTATCGCAAAGGTCTGAAGTATTCAACGCGCCTGAAATACCGTTTTGAGAAGACCTCGGATCCTTTCATGAGCGGCCGCGGGCTATTCGAGAGTCCGATGCATGATGCTCTGCAGAGCGGCTTCAAGTTCATTTTCTACTCTGCGCGCGAGGATTTCCGTTATCAGAATATCACTACCGCTCCGACCGACCAGCACGAGCTGGAATGGCAGAGCACCTGGCGGCCCGACAAAAAGCTGGGCGTGAATCTGGGTCTGAAATTCCGTTATGACAAGAATGGTGATCTTGATTCGCTGGATGTCAAACATACGACTATGCAGCCGTTCGCCAACCTGACCCTGACACCCAGTCCGAAGTGGTCGCTGACAGCCGGTTTCCGTTACGATCAGTACAAGTCGCGCGGGCCGGTGACGGTGGCGCTATTTGATGGCTGAGCGGGTCATCTCTTTGCAGACATCGTGCATGTCTCAGCGACTGACTCAGTCTTCATACCGCGTCACTACGGTTCGGCTTACACTATGGCCGATCACGAAACCAAAGGCCACAGTCTCTATTTCTCGGCCAACTTTCTGGCCACGGAGAAACTACGACTTGGTGGTACGGCCAGTCTCAACATGTGGGAGTCGGCCTTCACCGCCGTTGATTTCGACGAGGCGGCTATCCGCGCTCGACTGGTCAATGATCACCATCCGGACGGAGATCTCGAAAATCAGACCTTCGAGTTCTCCCAGATGGTCGGCTACTCCGATCTGGATTATGAAATCATGCAACTTGGTCTGAGTGCCGCCTATGACATTACACAGCTGGTTACGCTCAGTGTTGACGGAGAATACGCCGACCTGACCGACAACGCCGGGTATGTCTACGGCCTTGAATCCGGATCGTTCTTTGTGATTCGGACAGGGGTTAAGGTTCAGTTTTAGAAGTTGACAAAAACAGTCATGTTTGTTGTATATACAGTGGCTGGATTGCCTGACGGCGATCCAGCCACTGTCTAACTGTGAGAAGGAGTGACAAAGGCGTGAGTTTTTCCCTCCGACGGCTGATATCGTTTCGCATCGTGGCTGGCCTGTGCCTGCTGATCTGGCTGCCGCTCCGCGGGGCCGCCGCCCAGGACGATGTCGAAACCTGCCTGTCGTGCCATGAGGATGATGAGCTTACCGGGCTAAATGCCGCCGGTGATGAAATCTCCGTTTTTGTCTCATTGGAGGCGTTTGGGGCATCGGTCCATGGCGAGATGGAGTGTGTCGATTGCCATCAGGATCTGGCCGGAGTCGAAGATTACCCTCACGATGAGGATCTGGCGCGGGTCGATTGCAGCCTTTGTCATGACGACATGGCCGAAATCCTGGGGAGTTCTGTTCACGGCGGCGAGGCTGCCCGCTGTCAGGACTGTCACGGTAGTCATGCTATCGTTTCCCCCGGTGATTCCGAGGTCGGCGCCAACGGTATCGACTGCAGCAAGTGTCACGCCAAGATCAGTCGTCAATACGCCCTTTCCCTGCACGGCCAAGAGGTAACCAGAGGGGCCGAATTAGCCCCACGTTGCTGGGATTGTCATGGCGCTCACGATATCGTCGGAGCCCATTCACCGGAGGCCCGCGTGGCCCGGTTTAATATTCCCTACATGTGCGGCAGTTGCCACAAAGAGGGCACCGAGGTCACTCAGCGCTATGACATTCCCGAAGACAGCATTCTCATTCATTATTCTCAGTCGATTCACGGCGTCGGTCTGTTTCAGCAGGGACTGATGGTGACCGCGGTCTGCATCGATTGCCATACCGCTCACAACGTCAGGAGCCACACCGATCCGAAATCGAGTATCTATCGCGATAACGTCGCCGGCACTTGCCAACAATGCCACGGGCTGATCGAAAAGGTCCACAAGAAGGTTATCCGGGGTGAGTTGTGGCAGAAGGAACCGCACAAAGTGCCGGTCTGCGTTGATTGCCATTCTCCCCACAGGATCCGTCGAGTTTCATACGAAGAAGGCATCTCCGACAAAGAGTGCCTGACCTGTCACACCGATCCCAGCCTGAAGATGACCCGCAACGGCGAGACGATATCGCTGTATATAGACACCCTTGAAGTCCATGGTTCCATCCACCGCGGGACAACCTGTGCCCAGTGCCACATCGGCGCCATGCCCGGTCATAATCGCCCCTGCGAGACAGTCGCGCCGCAAGTGGACTGTTCCATCTGCCATTCGCAGATGCAGCTTGATTATATGTCCGGCTCTCACGGTCGCCTGGCCGACCGGGGCGACCCCAGCGCCCCGTCCTGCACCGACTGCCACGGCAAGCATGGTGTCCTGAAGCACACCGACCCGGAAGCGCCGACCTATCCCACCAAGATCCCGGCCTTGTGTGGAAAATGTCATCGTCACGGTACCGCCGTGGCGCAGCGCACCCAACGCGAAAATGCCTTTGACGAATATGTCATGAGCATCCATGGCAAAGGTCTTCTGGAGTCGGGCTTGATCGTCACCGCCGTTTGTTCCGACTGCCATAGGGCGCACAAAGTCCTTCCCGAAGAGGACCCGGAATCATCTATCAATCATGCCAATGTCGCCGAGACCTGCGCGCAGTGCCATAAGGGCATTCTGGAAGAGTTTGAGAAGAGTGTCCATTGTTATCGCAACAACCCGACCGACAAGCCGCTGCCCGGTTGCAACGACTGTCACCGCCCGCACACCGTTATGCGCACCGATCAGGACGGCTTCAAGTCGCAGATCGTCGACCAGTGCGGTCGTTGCCATGCCGATGTGACCGAAAGCTACTTTGAGACCTTCCACGGCAAAGTATCCAAGCTGGGCTATGCCGCCGCGGCCAAGTGTCATGATTGTCACGGCGCTCACAATATCCTGTCGATTGACAACCCTCACTCCAGTCTGTCGCGGCAAAATATCGTTCAGACCTGCGGCCAGTGTCACGAGGGTTCGCACCGGCGCTTTGCCGGCTATCTGACCCACGCCACCCATCACGATCGTGCCAGGTATCCGATCCTCTATTGGACGTTTTGGTTTATGACCACCCTGTTGGTGACCACCTTGATCGTTGCCGGGGTGCACACTATAATGTGGTTGCCGCGCTCTTTCCAGATGATGAAACACACCCGGGAATTGCGTAAGGCGGCCAAGGGACGCTACGAATACCGGCGTTTTAAACGCCTGCACAGCATTCAGCACGTGATGGTTGTGGTGAGTTTTTTGGGCCTGGCGCTGACCGGCATGACCCTCAAGTTCTCATACCTGGGATGGGCTCAATGGCTTTCGGGAATGCTGGGTGGTTTTGATTCGGCCGGATATATCCACCGCATTTGCGCTGTCATTACTTTTGGTTACTTCGGCATTCATATTGTCGATCTGATAAGGCAAAAGCGCCGACAGCGGGTGACTTGGCTGCAAATGCTGTGGAAAAGCAAGTCGATGCTGCCCGACAGAAACGACTGGATCGAGCTTAAGGGTACGCTCAAGTGGTTTATGGGGATGGGACCACGCCCGGCGTATGGACGCTGGACCTACTGGGAGAAGTTTGATTATTTTGCGGTCTTCTGGGGTGTGGCTGTTATCGGCTTGACCGGCTTGATGCTCTGGTTTCCGGAGTTATTCACCAGGGTACTCCCCGGTTGGATCATCAATGTGGCCACGATCGTGCACTCCGATGAAGCCCTCCTGGCCACGGCCTTCATCTTTACCGTGCATTTCTTCAACACCCACTTCCGCCCCGACAAGTTCCCGATGGATACGGTGATCTTTACCGGACGGGTGCCGCTTGAGGAACTCAAGGAGGACCGCCCCGGTGAATACCAGGAACTGATGCAGTCGCGGGATATCAGGAAACATCTGGCCCGACCATTGCACCCGGCGGTAATCCGCAGCATACGAGTTTTCGGAGCTTTGGCTTTGTTGATTGGACTGGCTTTAGTGCTGCTGATCATTTACGCGGAGATATTCGCCTACCGCTAGCCGCCGTCTGGCAGACCCCTAGGTCACTCTGTATAAACACTAAGGTGCCGTGGCCAGGGTTGTCTTCAGCCAGATTTCCTGCTTCTGGGGCATCTGTCCACCACCCATGCCCGGACCGCCTTTTGGGCCGCCACGGCCTCTGCCGCCGCCACGGCCTCCCAGGCCGCCATCGGGCAGATCATCGAGCATCCGATCGGGTCGTTGCATCTGGCTCGTATCGCCCCAGATCAATCCGAGTCCCAGCTGCCGGCCCGGCTCCATATCAAGTCCATAGTAGCGAACAGCTCGCGGACACAATGGAACCGAGACTTCCCAGCAGTAGAATCCAAGCGATGTATCAAACGCCGCCGCCGGTCCCTGCTCGCCGGTTAGTGGAATATCTTTTTCCAGAATGACATTTCGGATGAAGCAGGTGAACCGAGGTTCTGTTTGTCTGTCCATATCGCGAGGCGCACCCTGCCGATCCCTTCGCGGCTGCATTTCGCCAGGTAGCTGCACCTCGGGGCCCGCCGTCAGGTGAAGAGAGAAGTCCTTGCTTTTGCCGCCGTCATGATCGAGGTAGATAGTCAAACCGGACTCTTTCATCAGGCGGGCATACTGCTCATCCCGCGTACGGAACTGCAGGTAGACGTACTCGTTGTCGTTGGCTATTCCCAGGACAATGTTTTCATCTTCGAAGAAAGTCGCCGGCAGCTCGTCCCAATCCGCCACCTGACCATCAACAGCAATGCCTTCGATCGGCCAGGAACTCTGAATTTCGATACCCTTGCAGCCGGCTGCAAAAATGACAATCGCCAGCGCCACAACCATCAAGGGTATGTGGCCGAACAGGTAGTTGGCCGGAGTCCTCATGGATAACCTTCTCATTTACGATGTTTTGGCGCCAATCGCTTATTCCAAGCCTGGTTGCCACTGCTGATTGGACAACGCAACTCCTTCATTCGCTCCCGCCGACTTCGGTAACGCCGAATCAACCTGCACCGCCTAATGCCCGGGTGGCCTTCCTTTGTTGCCTCTATATAGTACATTTTAGTAAATTCGCTTGGGTAAAAGACAGCCGGTGGCCCGCCAGGCGAGTCATCAATATGCAATGAACGCCCGGAGGCGATTGTCTAAGTAATAGATGGCGAATCGGTTTGCGGCGCTCAAAGGTAATCCGAAGGGCCGGGCGACAAGGAAACCGACCCAGCTTATGAAAACAACCAACGAGCCGACAGACAAAGAACTCGTGGCTGCTTCGAGCAAGGGGGACATGCGAGCCTTTGAGAAGCTGGTAAAACGCCTGGAGCCGCGGGTGGCGGCAACTGTCATCAGTATGCTGGGAAATTCCCCGGAAGTTGATGATGTCGGTCAGGAAACGTTTGTCAGGTTCTATAAGGCGCTCGATCAGTACCGCGGCGACAGCAGCGTAGCCAGCTATGTAACGAGAATTGCCATGAATTTGTCCCTCAATGAGCTCAAGCGACGCAAGCGCTGGTTTGGTCTGTTCAGCGCCGATGATTCCGATCTGGTGCAGGCCGCTGGGGCCGGTGGCAATTCTGAGGCGACTTATGACGACCGGGAACTGGTTCGGATGGCCTTGCAGCAGTTGACGCCCGAGTATCGGGCCGTGGTCGTGCTGCGAATCATGGAGGGATATTCCACCGAGGAGACGGCCAATATCCTCAAGATCCCGGTCGGTACGGTGACGTCGCGACTGGCTCGGGGTCAGGCAAAGCTGAAAGATATTGTGAATGTACTGATAGGAGAGACTCCATGAAGTCTGATCGCGATAGAATAATCGAACTGCTCTATCGTTCGTTTGACGATGAGCTGAGGGATGCCGAGCGCAGAGATCTGGCTCGGGCACTCGAGGAATCCGATGAACTGCGAACAGAATTGGAGCAGATCAAACAGATGCGGACGCGGCTGGCCCAGTCGGCTCCCGACAGCTTTGGACCGTTTTTTGCCGAGCGGGTCATGAACCGCCTGACCGCAACCGGAGTCAGACGCAACGGTGAGGATTTTGCAGAGTCATTGCTGCGCATGTTTCGGCCGGTAGCTTTAGTTGGTGCCGCCGCAGTGGTATTGCTGCTGATTTTCAATCTGTACACCGGCGATGATTTCTCACTGCCGACCGCGCTGGGTGTGGCCGATGCCGAAATCTACAGTCTCTGGGAAACGCCGCTGGAATCGATGCTGGGAGGTTCATAGTGACTACCCGAACCAAAACAATCATGGCCCTTGGGGCCACCCTGGTAATCGGCATGGCCATCGGTGTTATGGGCAGCGGCGCCATCATGGGGCGGTTGGTCGACCGCTATGAGAGAGAGCCGGTCGACATACGCGCGGAGCGATTCGTAAACCACATGCAGCGCGTTCTGAATCTCGATGACTCGCTAAGAGTAGCGGTCGATCCCATCCTGCGCAGCCACGCCGCCCGCATGACCGAGATGAACCAGCGGCATCGAACGGAAATGGAAGCCGACATGGACTCCTTCCAGACCGAGCTGTCAACCGTCCTGACCCCGGCCCAGATGGAGCCGCTGAAAAACATGCGTCGCTTCGGCCGAGGAAGACCGCCTGATGGTGGCTTTGGAGGCGGCCGCAGTGGTGGCAAACGAGGCAGACCGTAGGGAAGGGTAACCTCGGAAAGCAAATGAGCCCGGCTAAGAAACCACGAGTCTTCCTCATCCACTGGAAGGACCGGGAAGTGACTGCTGTCTCTCACATCCCTGTGGCTGCAACCGCGCCAGGCGTCGCTTTAGATCGACGCGGAGTTTGACCGGACGGACACCCGCCACATCAACCTGATGACAACCGTTGAACTTGGCCATCTCCCAGAGCCTGGCGGCCAAGCTATCCAGAAATACATCATCAGGCTCAAAACCAGGCTCAAAAAACAGCCCACGAATGTCCAGCCTGCAAACCTTCCGCTCGGCTTTGGAATCCAGCCTGGCTACCAGCCTCTCACCCCACAGGATCGGCAACACGAAATAGCCATAACGGCGTTTGGCCTGGGGGACATAACACTCGATAGTGTAGTCAAAGCCAAAGAGGCGGTGGATCCGCTCGCGATTGATAACGAAGTTGTCAAAGGGTGACAGAAGGTGCAGTCGTGGTCTGGTCGGCCGCATCCGCAGGCATGACTCGACATCATCGCTCAGCATATAATAGGTATGGTCGGCCAATTCAGGAATAGTCACGGTGACAACGCTGCCCTCCTGCAGCATCTGCTCAAGCCCGACTGTTACCGGCTCGCGATCCCGATAATGGATATGCTCTCGGATCTCGTTGTTGGTGGCGATGCCGTGGGCGTTCAAAGCCCGCCGGATCAAAAAACAACCAAGCTCGGCGGTGTCCGGCTCGCGCGTGTCAAGACCGGCCGGAAGGACGCGTTCGGTAAGATCATACACGCGGCGGAACCGACGGCGCTCGGTTATCATCAACTCCCCCCACCAAAAGAGCATCTCCAGCGCTACCTTGGCCGGTCGCCAGTCCCACCAGGGGCCGCGCTGTTGGTCGGACGGACTCAGGAAATCGGCGGCCTCCAGCGGTCCTTCGGCGCCGATGCGCTTCAGGACAGGCTTAATGAGATGACGGCACTTATGGAGTCTCTGCTTCTCCCAAGCTGTTTGGGGTGAGCGGAAGCGGCCCATCTTGGGCAGATAGAAGCGATAGTCGGCCATCGGCAAATATGAGGCGGCGTGGCCCCAATACTCAAACACCCGGCGATCGACCGCCTGCAACCGGTGTAGCGTGTCGGTCGCGTAGTCCTCTCGCCGGGTCCAGAGAGTATGGTGATGAGCCCGCTCGATGACGGCAATAGTGTCGATCTGGACATAGCCCAGATGATCGATGACCTGCGCGACTCCATCTGTCCCCTGAGCAAAGCTGACCTTTGTACACAGGAGTTGCCGGCGCATAGCCAGCCGTCTGGCTAGGGTCAGGGGAATGTCGACAGGTTTATTCATAGATTCAGACCGGGCATGGTTATCATCTTATGCGTCAGGCTCCACAAGTCAATAACATGATCCGCGTCTTTGTCAAATTATCCGGACACAACAGAAAAACCCGCGGCGCCGGGCCGCGGGTTCTGTTGGGTTGAATATGTGCTTCTGTGCGGTACGGTTATGAGATACCGTACTTGGAGAAATGGTCGATCTCGAATTCGGCTGAACCGCTAATGCCGACCGGAACCACATTCTGAAGCTCCCAATCGCCGTTACCGGTAGTATCATACCACAGACCAACCGCGGCCTTTGTGGCGCTATTGACCGGCTGGGTCAGAATGATCGGCACGTTGAACGACATCGGGCTCGGCGAACAATCGTAAGTGTAGCTCATGTTGCCGGACACATTGAACTTTGTGCCGGTGATTACAAATTCAACGTCACGATCCACTGCGCCGCTCGGAACGGTAAAAGTAACCAGTTCGACACCCAGGAGCATTTTGATGGTGCCGCCATCCGGTCCGATCCATTGCCGAACGGTAGTCTCATCACTGAGCGATACCTCCGCGGCCGGCTCCAGAGTCCTGCTACCGAGCTTGGCGAAGGCAGTATAATTATCAGCGGCTTCAAGGTCGGCCAAGGCTGCATCGGCATCGTAATTCGTGGTAACGCTGGTGTCTAAACCGGCAGGGTTCTTATCACAACCCTGTGTTCCGAACAGAGCGACAACGCCAACAAACAACAACAATACAAACGAGGCACTCCACCGAAACTGTTGCAAGTCATTGCGCTTAGTTAACATAGTTACCTTCCTGGCTGGTCAGGCCAATATCTCTGGTTCTAACTTCTGTCTTGGCATAGAAAAGATGCGTTACAAAATGGAGCAAACGGGCAGCCGACGGTTCAATTCTCGCATAGACCGACTCAGCCGACGACATAAGAACATATGGGGCATGGGTTTAGTGTGCTGTCCAATGTTGGAGCAGAGGATCCCAACTGTGAACAGGAGGTCCGTTTTGGCAAAAACTGGGGTGGCGGACCTACAGGTTGGGGACCATAGCCGACAGCGAGGTAAGTTGAATATGCTGTAGGATGCCGGCAAAATGGGCCAGGTAGCAGGAGTTGACTATTGTCTGCCACGAGCCGGGCCCGTTGTCGCGGTCAAATTGATGCGCCCTTTCAACCAACAACCGCTCCATTTGGGGCTTCTGGGACGGCTTGATCGCGGCGATTCGCGCCGCCGACTTGACCGTCAGTTCAAAGATCCCTTGAGACAGTGCATAGTCCAGCACCTGTTGATAGGCCTCCGCGGCTGCGTTCGCCTGGTCCGCTATCCGGCCATGTTCACCACGCAAAAAGAGGGCTTCATGGTGGGCCAAAACGGCTGAGTTTTTGTCGGCCAGAGTAGATATTGAATCAATCGAGCCTAGCGCCGCCTCGGACTGGCGAAGACCTATCTGCAAACGGGCCTGCCCGACGGTGGCCCGAATGAGGTATTCGGTGGACCCAATTTCTCCAGCTATGGCGATGGCTTGGTTATAAAGGGTGCCCGCCTTCTCCCAGTCGTTCTCAAAAAAGGCCACATCCCCCAGACGCGCCCAACACTCGGCCTGCAGCTCTTTGTCATCGACTTCCTGAGAGAATTCCAGCGCCTGCTGATAACGATCTGAGGCTGCCTCGAGGCGACCACAGATCACATCCAGATCGCCCAGATTGCCGACAGTGTATAAATGCGCGTGACGATCGCCCAGGCGCTCAAAGATCTGGTCGGCTCTATTGAATAGTGACTCCGACTGTTTCAGTCGGCCAAAGATCTTCTGCAGGCTGGCCAGGTTGCCACAGGCGTAGGCTTCATTGCGACGGTCGCCGGTATCACGGAAAACTCCGACGGCTTCCCCAAGCAATCTATCCGCCTCCTGGAAATCGCCCAGCTCCCATTTTATGATGGCCAAATTGTTGGAGGACTTGGCCTGGTCGTAGCGATTGCCCTTTTGGCGGCCGATTTTAATGCTCTGATGATAGCACTCGGCGGCATCCTGTAACTGCCCTTCTCCCCAGAAGGCTAACCCCTGCTTGTTGAGAGCATCGGCTCGGGCGTAGTCATCCCCCGCCTTGAGGGCGGCCTCAGCGGCGGCCTGTGCCCAACGACGAGCTTCGGCAAAATTACCGGCGCGCCGTTCCAACTCAGCCATCAGAGATGTTGTGCGGGCTCGCAAATGGCCCCCTTCGGCCGCTTCGGTTGGCGCCAGCAAGGCCGCCAACAGCCGACGGGTGCGGTCGTAGCGAGATTGTTTCCACAACAATTCGGCCGTCTGCAGGGCCGCTTCCATAGCTTCGCCGGCGACACCCCGGTCGCGGGCAATCCGCCGCCACCGGCGGAGCATCGCGTAGGCCTCGGGGTATCGTCCCTCCATAACCAAAAACTCGTGGTAGTGGCGGAAGAACTCCGATTGCTGATCGGCCGAAATCTGATTGCCCTCGTCGGCCCCGGCCAATTCCAGACAGTAACCAAAAAAACGCGCGCTTTCGTTCAGAGCAAATTCATCCAGTGCCTTTACCGCCGCATCCAGGGCAAGACCAAAGCCCGGCGTCACCCTGCCCGCTTCTCCGAAGTGATAAGCCGGCAGAGCTGTTGATTGGTCGCCGTCAGCGGACAGCAGTTCGCCACAACGTCCATGCCAGTGCCTTAGTTCAGCCTTGGGGATACAGTTGTAGATCGCCTCTGATAAGGAAGCATCTTGAAAAGTGTAACATCCGTCACTGGGCGAACAGATCACCATGCCGTTGGCGATGGCCGACTGGAAGGCCTCTGCAACCGTCGCGAGCACGCTCTCTTCCAGAACTTGAGCCACAAGATCGTAATCAAAAGAGCGCCCGATCACCGCCGCGACCTTCAACACCCGGCGCGTGGTTTCGGGCAGTTGGTCAAAGGCCGCCATGCGACCAGCGGCGGAGTCTTCCGGAACAGATATTTTGAGGTCGGACCGCGCCAATTCCAACTTACCGGTTACACGATTCTCCAGGATAGTACCATCGCATCGACACTGACGGATATACTCGTTGATGAACAGCGGATTGCCGTCGGAGGCGGTCAGCAGTCTATCAAAAAGATCGCGTTCGCGTGTTCCCGGGTCAAAATGCCGCTCGTAATAACCCCACCATTGATCGCCGGAGGGGGCTTTCAGGGTCAGGCGACCAGCGTCGTTGCCGGCAGCGCCGGTGACTTCTTCCGAGGCTGTCGCGGTCGCAATCAACAACATGCCGTCCGAGAGAGTATCGCCGCGCAACCCTTCAAAAAGCATTCGTGAGAAATCATCAGCGCGATCGATGTCATCAATGACCACCAGCATCGGCGGCCGGGCGGCTTTGGCTACCAACTGGGCAAACAGCTCTTGCGCCTTGCCGCGACGAAGCTCGGGTGTGAGGCCCTGGGTCCAATCATTGTCGGCCATGGTCCGCTTGAGGATGGGACCCAGCAGGGGCGACCACTGCCGATCGACGTGACTTACAATCCAATCGTCCAGACTGACGTCGGCGTGTTCAGAACCGATCAGGCTCTCCAGCAAGCGCCGCGCCGACCAACCCCGATCAAACAGAACAGCCTCACGGCAGGAGACAAACGCCGACCGAGGCGGCCTTATGCGATCCGCCAACCGTCGTAGCAAAGTGGTTTTCCCAACGCCCGATTCACCTTCGACCAGGCACCTCTGCCCCGACGACGAGGCCGCCTGGTGCCACCATGTGGACAGCTCTTGCAGTTCGTTTTCCTGGCCGACCCACTCACGGATGTCGTAGAGACTTGCTATCGGCGCGATGCCGGCATCAAAACTGCAGAAGCGATGACATACTACGTTTTCGCCGACACCCTTGAGAGCTTTGGTTTGCGGTTGTGTTACCACCGTGGTCGAAAGCCGCTGCCGCAGGCGATCATCTATCAGGATGGAGCCCCAGGCTGCCTTCGACATCAGTCTGGCCGCCAAATTGATGCCGTCACCCATGACAGTGTACTCTCGCCTGAGTCGGGCGCCGACATCGCCGCAGAAAAGTGGACCCAGGGCTAGGCCAATCCTGATACGAAAGCCGCGGTCGGAGATGTTGGCCAGGCGGCCGGCACACTTGATGGCATCCATTTCATACTGAGCGTAGCGAACGGGAGTGCCAAACAAGACCAGTATCTTGTGGCCGCCCTGATAGGGATCGATCCGAGTCAGACTGCCGCGGCAACCACCGATGATATCCACGCTCTGTCGAACCTTGGCCTGCAATCGTCGCAAGTCAGCCTCACCCTGGCCGGAGAGACTCTCGACGTTGGCAAAGAGAGTCACCACCTGACGGTGCTCGCTTTGAATGGCGCCATCTGCCCCATCCAGTCGCGCCAGGACTTCCGGGGAGAGATACTTTGTCACGTATTTTGAGTCGCTACGACCGATCTCACCGGCCGGTGCCTTTTTTGGCAGGGGCGTGTCGGTGGGCACGTTCTTTATCAGGGCATAGCCGTCGTCGAGGGCCGTGATGGTCGCCCCGGCGCGAAGCGTGTGGGCCAGGCGGGACCCTACTACCAGTTGACCGTCACCGGCCAGGTCACAGGCAGCGTAGACGGTTTTCAACATTTCTCCGGCCGGTTCCGCCTCCAGACGCCGCTCGGGATCACCCAATGAAACCAGATAGTAGCTGCCCAGCTCGGCTCCGACGTGGATGCGGAGCGGAGAATCGCTCAGGCGCGGTTCGTGGCGGTTGACATTTTCCACCGCCCGCATCAGCCGGCCCAGCAGCAGCGGCAGATTAACGGTATCGGCCAAGGCCACCCAGATAGCATCACCGGCGAATTTCAAGATATCGCCGCCATGTTCAAACACCACCTCGCCCACGCCTCCAAAGAAGCGATCGAGGATTTTCGTCAGGATTTCCGGTCCTTCTTGACCCTGAGCGGCCAGGCGTCTGGTAAGAGCGGTGAATCCGGAGGCATCAATGCAGGCAACTATCCCTTCGTGGGCGGTTATCGAATGGACGGCATCGGGAGGGTTGACGGCATACCAGTTCCACAATGTGCGCGGGAGGTAGGGCCGCAGGGCTTGATGTGGACAACCTTCCGTCATGTCAATACACAGTCACTCTGATGAAGAACAGGATGACGATGTGCAGAGCTTGATCGAGATAAAACGACTGTTTGCTGGCCAGTTGCGATCCCTTGAGATGATCCTGAAGCCAGTGTTCGACGAATATTGTCGCCATCACAATCGCCGTGGCGGCGGAAACAAAGCGGGCACTGCCGGTGAGGTACAGTCCCAGCCACAGGCAACCGGCTACGGTCATGGTGTAAACCGCTACATGGAGTGTCAGGGTTTTGTTTGAGGCCTTCTTGTTGGCGGCCATTTTGTCTGTTTGAAATGCAAAATCGCCCAGGAAGTGCCCCAGCAACAAGAACCAGAGCAGGTCAACCAATTTGTGGATCCCTTTCTACAGGTAGAGCGATCCTAAAAGCGGCCCCTTTGCCCGGGGTCGAATCAACACTGACATGGCCGTCGTGCCCCTGCACAATCCGGGCCACTGAAATCAAACCGATGCCGTGGCCGTCGGACTTGGTTGTGAAGCGGCTGTTGAATACTTTGGCGATGTTTTTGGCGTCGATACCGGGACCGTTATCGCTGACAAGAATGATACACTGTTTGGAGTCGGCTTCATATTTCAGGCGCACCACCACCGACTTGGAGACGTTGCCACCGGCAAGCTTCAATGCCTCCGCGGCGTTGCCAAGAAGATTTAGAAGGACACGCCGAATCTGCTCTTCCTTTACCTGCAGGCTGTCCGGAAAATCGCTGTCGACTTCCAGGCTGAAGGTGATATCCTGGAAGCGCGCTTGTGAACGGAAGAAGTGGAGCAAGACACTCACCAAGGTCCGGAGATTGACTCCGGTATAGGCCGCTTTGTCGTCACGATAGATCATCATGTTCTCGACAAAACTCAAAATCTCCTGACTAGTTCGCTCGATGGCCTTAACGGCGTTGGCCGACTTCTCACGCTGCCCTTGGGTCATGCGAATCAGGATCAGTTCCATGCTGCCGGTGAGGACACCCAGGTAGTTCTTCAGATCATGGGCCAGCTCCATGGCCGTTTCCTTCTCAGCCTCATACTTCTCGACTTGTAGCATGGTTTGGTTGAACGTATGCAGATCCGAGATATCCTGGCAGATGATCAGGTACAACAGGCTGTCTCCGTGGCCGTACAGTGACGAAACCGACAGGTAGACCGGGAACGGTTCGCTTTTGCGAATCCCTTTCGCTTCGCCATGCCAGGACCTGCCGACTTCAGAGCGCAAACGTACAAAGTCCACTCCCCGAAAGAGACCATCTACGTTGGCATCGTCATCTATCGAATCCAGCTCAAACATCCGCATAGCCGCGTTGTTCAGCCGATATATGGCACCATCATGGGTGGTCAGCAGTATGGCACTGGGCGACTGATCGACAATGCGGTCCAGAAACGAATTAAGCCGAATGAGTTCTTCGTTGGCGGCCCTCAAGAGACGATTGCTGTCCTCAAGCTCGCAGATGCGAACCGAATCTGATTCGCGCAACTTGGAAGAAAGACTTCGCAGGACCCGAGTAGCCAGGGCCGGTTGCTCGCGGATTACCTTCTCGAAATTCTGGCGCGAAAACTCAAGGACCTCGCATTCGGTTTCGGCCACAACCGTGGCAAAGCGGGGCGAGGCTTCAAGCATGGCCATCTCACCGAGAAAATCGCCGGCCCCACGCTTGGCTATCTCGCGAAAGCTGTTGGTGTCGGGACCGGTTTTCAGTATCCGGACAGTCCCTACAAGGATCAGCAGCATTGTGCTGCCGGGCTCACCTTCGGCGAAGATCGTTTGTCCCGGTTTGAAGGTTCGCGACAGCGAATACTGAGATGCCTTCTGGATCAAGAAAGCATCCAGGGTCCGGTTGGTCGAGCTCATGTCTGATGGTCGCATAATCATCTTATCGGATAATCCCGCCTAAGGCTTTACCGGCCAACAGCTAGCGCCGTGGCGTCAGGATTGAGCTGAGAGCTTCTGAGAATTGCCGTACCGCCAGCCACTGAGAAGCCGCAGATCACCCGAATGTCGGCGTAACAATATAATAACACACAATTTACAGCGTTATTCCGACAGGACGACAAGGCGATTCTGCTGGCCAAAAACATGCTGAGGCGGTATAATCTGCCTGACCTAAGGTCTTGATGTATACGGCAAGGAGAAGTGTGCAGTGATCAAAGCGGGACTGGTTTTTTCGACGGGCCTCATGCTGCTACTGGTCGGCTGCTCCGGGCAGAAACCGGCCACAACAGAGGTTTCCACGGTCGACTATCTGGCTGAGCAGTTCGCCGACGGCGTTTTGGCTCGTAGTTCGGAAGCGCAGTTGTTTGAGGGCGAGGCGTTGTACGAACATATTGACGGCGGCGCCGAGGTCTATCACCTGTATCAGTTTGTCGAGGTCGCCACGGCCTACTATCAAAGTGGTGAAACAGAGCTCTTGGTCGACCTTTACCGTTTCGCCGACGCCGACAATGCCTACGGCCTGTATTCCAACCTGCGTCCGGAAGAACCACAGATCGCCCGTATCGGAATCGAGGGGTCGTTGTCCGATGGTCGTCTGGACTGTGTCAAGGGAGCCTATGTTGTCAGTATCACGGCCTATGATATCGACGGTCAGTCGACGCCACTGATGCTGTCGCTGGCTCGGGCTATAACCACCGACCTCAGCGGCAGCTGTAACCTACCGTCGAGGTTTGCCGACTTCCCGGCCGATGGTGCCATAGCGCACACCGAAACCATGGTCGCCGAAGCTTATCTTGGGCAGAGTTTTTTAGATCACGTGTACACCCGCAACTACCTTGTCGGAGACGACACGCTTACTTTGTTCTTGACCCCCGATGCCGACCGACAGAAGCTGGCCAAGTGGCTTGAGGTTCACCCCGGCAGCGGCGATAACCCCGGCTTCGACGACGATGCTTTTGTAGAGTGGGACAACTCCTACTATGGCCGCATCGTAGCCGGAAGGAAGGGGCGGCAGCTGGTCGGTGCCGTTGGCCTGACGGAGGCCACAAGCGGGCTGTTGGGAAATTGGCTGCGAGCAGCTCCCTAAACCGGATGAATAGATGCAACCCGATGTCCGGCCGGGATTTCGACATCTTCGAGCGACGGACACTTGCTTTTCCTGAAAACCAACAGAGCCTCCGATCAATGACCGGAGGCTCCTTATGATGTACTACGATTCTCTAGGTGTGGCTACGCATATAACAATCTCAGTTCGTCAATGCGTCGGCCGATATTGACCGAATTAGCGCACCGGGCGGTACAAGTTGTGCAATCGGCACAGGCGGTGATGCCGCGACCAGCGGGGATCTCGTCCATGGCCGCCCTCGCCATGTGCAGAACACCGTACTGAGCCAAATACATATGGGTTCTCATAAGGGTTGGGATTTCCGCGCCGCCCGGGCAGCTCGCCAGGCATTTCCGGCACTGGCGGCAGAATTCCATTCCCAGTTTGATAGCGTTGTCGGACAGGAACCGGCCTTCCTGGTCACTGAGGTCGAGGTTGGAGCCGACGGCGTAGTTCTGCTGCATGTGGTCAAAGGAATTGAAACCGGGGATCACGGTGTGGACGTGCTCGGTGCGCAGGACCCACTTGAGGCAGGCGCGGGCGATCACGTCGGCCGAATAGGTACGGCGCGTCTCCGGGTTGGGCCAGTTACTGCCGCCGGCCATCACCTTCATGCCGACAATCCCAACTCCGCTCTTGGCAGCCCTGGCGAGGGCGGCCACCAAACTGGTATCGTCGGCCATAGTGAAGTTGACCGCCGTCAGGACCACATCCCAAAATCCGCCGTCAGCTACAGCGTTGAGGACGTCGGCCATATTAGTATGGGTCGATACGCCGACATAGCGGGTCTTCCCGGATTGTTTGATCTGGGCCATTGCGGCCATAGTGACGGGGTCATTGGTGCTCTCCCCGCCGGCCACGTCATGAAGATAAAGAATGTCCAGGTACTCGGTCTTGAGTCGCTTGAGGCTGCCGTCGACCAATTGAACCAACTTCTTTTTGGCCTGAGCTTCGGTATAGTCGCGCCGTTGCTGCGGCGTATAGATCTTGGTGGCGATGATTGCCTGGTCGCGCACACCCATCTTCTGGATGGCTCGCCCGACCATTTGTTCATTGGCTCCATACTGATAATTGCCGGCCGTATCGAAATGGCGGATTCCCAACTCAAAGGCAGCCTGAATCACCGAGGGATCGTTGCAGGCGCCGGCCCCCATAGAAATCACCGACGTTTCGATATCGGTCTTACCTAATCGGCGCGTGATCGGTTTGCCCTCGGCAGCCGAAGCGGAGCCTGTCTCCTGGGCGCGGCCGATGCCCGGCGCCAGAGTGGCCAGTGAAGCGGAAGCCAACCCGGCTGCGGAAGCGGCCAGGAATTTCCGCCGTGAAAATCCGGTCTTCTGGTTATTCATAATCGTCTCGCATATCTGACATTGATCTTTGCCTGCTATTTCTTCAATCGCTGCAGTCCTTGCTCGGCGTTGGTTTGCAGCGTTTGCTTGAGCTGCTCGTTCGTGACCTTGTCCTCCGGGAGAACCCTCAGCAAAGTCTGGTAGCATACAACAGCCTGCGCCGTATCGCCGGCCGCCAAACAACCGTCGGCGTAGCTATCCCATACGTTTGACGACCTGGGGTAAGCTTCGGCATTGATGCGAAAAGCCTGCTGAGACTGAGCCGCCTGCCCCGCCTGCAGCAGACCGTACCCGATCATGTTCATGGCCGCTTCATCAACGGGAATAATACCCGGCTCGGCCTTGTTGAACCGATCATAAATCGCAATGGCCTCGTCCGCGCTTCGTCCGCGGAATATGCCCACAAGCTGCGCCCAGGTCGGCGGCAACGCCTCGGCCTCAATATGTTGTACGGGCCCAGCGGCCGCCTCGGCGCCAAAACCTGTGGCTGTGTCAAGGCAGGCAGTCAAGTACTGCGCAATCATTCGACAGGCCTGGTAGTAATCTGGAAAAGGATGCTGATCCTCGGGGCTTTCAAGCATCTGCATGCGAATGGTCCAGTCGCAGCTAAGGCCGCGCATCAGGGTATCGACCGGCAGGTGAACCAGATCACGTTCGGCATAGCGGCAGGAGTCGCGCAAGAAATCGAGTGTCCGGTCATCTTCATTCAAGTAGAGCCGCAACGTTGGTATTGTGATTCTGGTCGGATTGTATCCCGGGCTGCTCTGAGCCAGTGCCGGCCAGTCGCCATCGATATCCCAGGACCCGGCCAGGACTAAGGCGTCAACATCTGTCTGCCGCATTATGATTGACAGGGCCGTGAGGCAGCCCAGATCGGCTCCGACGACGTAGGTGCGCTCGGGATCAACAAAATCAAGCTGCCGGGCCATGGTCGCAGCCAGCTCGCGATCACGCACAATCGCTTCATAGTCGACCGGCAGCGCTTCCGGATCGATCGCAAAAGCGCCCATGGAATGAGTCGAAACGACCACAAAGCCATAACTGGCCAGGTACTCGCACAAAACAAAGTTATCAAAAAACGGGCGACCGATGCCGCCATGATAGATTATCATGGGAAATTGTCCGGGGCTCGGGGTGGCCTGGGACACGGCGGCCATTTCGATGCTTAGAGCGTCCAGTGCCAGACCTTGATCGTTGCTCAGCAGAAAAATCAAAAAGCCGTTGTAACGATTCTGCATGGCCGACACAAACCGAAAGAACTCATCGTCGGCCGGGTTGGGAAACAGGTACTCCCCGAAAGTCATGACCGGGTCGTCCGCCGGGATCACGGCCGGATACCATATGCATGCCTGCACCGGCCGCGCCCGTTCGCTGTCGACAGGACTCCCAAAGTAATCCCGTTTTGGCTGATAACTGCGGGTCTGATCGTACTGCTCGATTGTCTTAAATCCAACGCCGTACGCTCCAGGTTCCAGGTCACCCCAGGTCAATGGTGTTGATGACTGGGCCGGAATTGCAATGAGCAGGCTCACCAGCAGCCAAATCATCGCCCCGGCCGGACCTACCTGCTGAGTACATCTCTGAGCCATACTTAGTTCTCCTTCTGGGGTCCTCGCCTCAATATTCTAACACACCGTCAGCATCCCCAATGTACACTGCTTACCCGTCGTCAGTCAACGATGGTTAGTCAAGCCGTCCGGCAGGTTTTTGGCCAGGCCAGCCCAGCCCACAGTGAAGAATGCTGGTTGAAGCCTACAGTCGTTGGCAGCGACGACTATGGTACATGACGAGAGAAACAGGCGGTTTGTTCAGCGGCGACAGAAGGAATGATATTGACGGAGTGATCGTCGGGGAGCGACTCAGGCCGGATGATCGCCGGTTCGGGTTGATACCGGAACCAAAAGCGTTGGGCGGCGACGTTATATTGCCCGACAAGTCGGGCAACGGTGTTCTCCAATGGGGGGAACAGCTTGGGAGGAGTACCAGGCTCTGCTGTTGTCAGGGCAGTTCACGGACCGGGCTTTTCTGCCCGATCCGTGAACCTGACGATTTAGCTCTTGAACCGGAATCGCGCCACGATACCGTTAAGCTCTTCTGCTTGAGCGTTCAGATTGCGGGCTGCTTCCGATGATTGGTCGGAACGCCGCGCCGTGCTTTCGGTGACTTCCGAGATGTGCTCAACGTTGCGGGACACTTCCTCGGCCGCCGCCGCCTGCTCTTCGGAGGCTGTGGCAATCTGCTGGATCATGTCCATGACCCGTTGCGACTCATTGACTATTTCGCTCAAACTGACGCCGGCCCGGTCGACCAGTTCGCGGCCCTTGTCGACTTCCTGGACACCGGCCTCCATAGAACTGACGGCTTGTTCCGTCTGACTCTGGATGCCCTTGATCATGGCCGTAATCTCACCGGTCGCTTTGCCGGTACGTTCGGCCAGCTTGCGGACCTCGTCGGCCACCACGGCAAATCCGCGGCCTTGCTCACCGGCACGAGCCGCCTCGATGGCGGCATTCAAAGCCAGTAGGTTGGTCTGATCCGCAATCTCATCGATGACGCCGGTAATCTCGCCGATTTGATCGGCCGACTTGGCCAGGTCGCTTATCGACTGGGCCGATTCGCGAACGACTTCAGCAATGCGTTGCATGCCGCCGATGGTCTCGCTGACGATGTTACCACCGGACACGGCCGATTCCGAGGCATTCTTAGAGGCATCGGTAGCAGCCGTGGCATTGCGCGAGGACTGTTGAATCGTTACCGCCATCTCTTCAATAGCGGCCGATACCTGGTTGATCTGGCCAACCTGTTCCTGCACACCGCTGGAGATGTTCTGTGAGTTGTCGTTGATCATCGCAGCCACCCCAACCAACTCCTCAGCGCTGCCGGATAGTCGTCCGACAACTCCCGAGAGGTTTTCGATCATGGTCTTGAACGAGCGACCGAGGACGTCGCGCTCTGAGCGGGGCTCGACCGAAACAGTCAAATCGCTATTGGCAATCTGCTCCGCCGCCGCCGACATCTCCGTCATGTAAACACCGAGCTGAGAGAACGCTTTGCCCAATTCGCCGATCTCATCACGCCCGTGGATATCGACATACTGATCAATGTCACCCTGCGACATGGCCGTGGCGATGCGGGTACCTCTGGCTATTCGACGTGAAATGCGCCGTGCGACAAAGTAATTCATAGCCATGGCCAGCAGACTACCAACCGCCCCGATGATCAAAATCATGACCAGGGCAGCATTGAGCTGCCGCATCACTTCGCTCTCGGGAATGATAGTGGACAGCACCATTGATGTTCCGGCCTGCTGGTCGTCGTTTACGGCCGGTGGCGTCAACCAGTGACAGCCGCTCAGGACGGCCTCATCCTGTAGACTCCAGCTCGACACCACCTTGTTGCTCGCCTGGCGAAACCAGGCGACGGCTGCCTCCCGTCCCTCATTATCCAGCGGTTGACCCGATAGCGAGAAATCATAGAGTACGCCGTGGTCGTCAGTAGAAGCAACGAGACAGCGCGCTTGACCAAATCCATGTTCTTTGAAGGCCTTGGTGCATTCCTGGACAATCTCGTTCACGAGCGACCAATCAGTAAAGGCCACAAAGGCACCATTTACATTTCCGTCGGACGAGTGAGCCGGGAAGTAGTAGGCGTATGATTGGTCATTCTCCAGACCCAAATCGCGGAGCATCTGGCTGCGCAGGAAAGAGACCCGGGCTGTCCCCTGACCTCTGACCTTGGACCAGTCCGGGAGTATTCCCCCTTGATAGCGAGTTGGCGAGGATGGCAATCCCGCCGCCCCCTGAATCTCCAACACCTGCCCACGATCGTCAACCAAAGCCAAGCAATTGAATCCATCGGCACTATTGAGCCATCGAGAGAATTGCTCGCCCAGCTCGCCGGTGGTGTTGAATTCGATTGTCAAACCAAATACATCGTCGCTGGTCCAGTCGTGGAGGGTTCGGGTTTGGGATTCAAAGGCGCCGTCGATTTCCCGCGCAAACTGGCCGTTGATGTTACCTATCATGGCCTGGCTGTGTCCGATGAACTCGCCCTTGGTGAAGCTGTAGAAATATGCAATCACGCCCACGATCACCAGCAAACCGATCAGGCCTGAACCGAGAATTTGATTACGAATATTCCAGGTGATCATGTAATGTCTTCCTAGTTACTTAGACGAGGGGACTCGTCTGTTGGTATTCTTAGCTCCCGACAAAACGGAAGCGGCCGAGTAACCTCGGCCGACTTCCTTCTTGATTGGCTGCTTACTGCGAGGCCATTGTGCTGAGCGGCTCCAAGGTGGTTGCGAGACCGTTCGCCTGACGGACCGCGTCCCACTCGGCCTTGGTAATGGCGGCCTTGTCGCCGGGCATACTAGTGATGATCTCAAAGTAGTCGAGCTTGTACTTGTCCTTAAGCACCTCAACCTGCGGTTTGCATTTGACGGCATAGACGGTTTGCACCGACTGATGGTCCCACTCACGCCAGGTCTGCTGATCCTTTAGCAAAGTGTAGGTGTGACCCTCCAGAGCGCTGATGACCTTGGGGGCATCAAAGCTACCGGCCCGTTCGCAGGCATTCTTGTACTCATATACGATCGTGTAGGCCGAGGCACCGGAAGTGCTCGGATAGCGATTGTACTTGCCCGAGAAGTCGGTGACAAACTGCTTACCGCGCTCGAAGCCATACTGGAACGGAACCTGCCAGCACCACGGCAAAGCGCCCACGACGCCCTCCATGACCTTCGGGCCGCCGCCTTCAGCCATACCCAGGGTCAGGTTGGGAACGACGATCTGGCACTGCTCTTTGATCCCCATGGCGGTGGCCTGACGAACGGCGTTGACCATATCGGAACCAAACAACACCAATACCAGCACGTCGGGTTTGACCATCTTGACCAGCGACAACTGCTTGTTGAAGTCCTCGGTACCCAGCGGCGTCAGAACGCCCTTGTGAGCTTCTTTGTCCTCGGTATTGGTGAATTTGCGCATTGAGGATTCGGTGGTCCAACCCCAGGTGTAATCGGCAGTGATGTACATGTACTTCTTGCCGGCGAAGTTGGTCTGGAGGTAGTCGGCCAGAACCTTGGCCCCCATCCAGGCGTCATAGCACTCGCGGAAAGTGTGGCGATGAGCCTTGGTACCGGTGGTGGCGGTGGAGTAAGTCAGGGTACCAAAAAAAGGCACGCTTTTCTGCTGGCAAACTTCACCGACTGCCACGGCCACGCCGCTGGACGAACCGCCAAAGAGCATCTTGCAGCCTTCGGTGTCGATCAGATCCGTCGCGTTCTGTTTTGAGAGATCCGCTTTGGACTGGGAATCACGCCAGACCAGCTCGATCTGCTCTCCCAGAATACCGCCGGAGGCGTTGATCTCGGCGACCGCCATCTCGGCGGCGCGGAATTGATCCAGACCCTGCGTAGCGTAAGGTCCGGTCTTCGGGTAATTGAGGCCGAGCTTGACGGTGCCGGCGGCTACCATGGCGCAGAAGGCCAGGGCCAGAACCAGCGTCAGGCTCAAGATCTTGATACTTCTCATCTTTATTCTCCTTGCCCTGCTATTAGAAGTTCAGAATAAACGAGGTCTGGGCGCGCATAGCCTTGGCCACATCGGCGCCGACATAGCTGGTCTCCCACTGGGAGAGTTCAAAGCCCAGAGTCACCAACGGGATCGGTGAGAAATTGACGTTGCCGAAGAAGGCCTGGTTCTTGCCACGATTGCCCGTCGATAGATCGGCATCATCAGGATCGTCCATACCACCACCGGCGGCCAGAGTGACCTTGGCGGTCGGCTTGACCCACAGATAACCCCAGCCGCCCTTGGCATGAACACCATCAACGCGGTCAGAGTTGTTGATACCGGCATTGTAGCCACCCAGGTTGGAGCCGGTAAAAAATTCCCCGGCGAAACCGACCTGCTTGTTGATGGCGACGGCCAGATGTCCGGCTACGCCCTGGCTCTGGTAAGTCTCGTCGGTGCCCAGACTACCTTCAGCCTTAAGCTGACCCCACAGGCCAGAGACGCCGGCGCGGATGGAGCCGCCGTTCGAAAGCTTGTGGGTCACATCCAATAAACCCTGGAGGGTCGGAATTCCGGCATCGGTGCCGTCGTCGGAACCGTCACTCACCTCGGTGGCCAGGCTGAGCGTCGGGGTCAGATCACTGCCGATGGTACGGAAGAAACCGCAAGCCATCTTGACATTGGTCTGATCGTTCGGCGCGGCGGTGTAGGTGAACCGGACCTGCGGACGACGATAGCCGGGATTGCCACAACCCCAAAGAACCGGGTAGTTCAGGGTGGCCGGATTGAGCGGCGCAACCAGATCCCAGGTCTGTCCGGCCAGCAATTGGAAGCTGCCGGCGTCAACGGTGAAGAAGGCGTGACGCAGAAGCAAGAGAGCCTTGTTCTCAGCACCGCCGGCACCATAGAGATCAAACTCCAGCTGGCCTGCGACCTTGGCATTCTGGTAGCCCTGGCCGATCGCCTTCATGCCAAAGCGAGACTGCTTGTGGGTCATGTTGAACTGCTCGTCATCCTGATCGCCGTTTTGCGGCTGAACCCACATGGCGAAATTGCCGTGGCTGGTAAGATTTTGGTCGTAGGAAGCATCCAGCTTGACGTATCCGTACCAGTCGAAATCAAACTGGGGCTTGTCAGCCGCAGCCAACGGTGAGGCTACGAGCATCACCAGGCCCAGCAGCATCGTCAAGCGACCGAGATTCTTCAACACTATCATTTCGCATCTCCTCTTCCGAGAATTCTGTGGCCGTTATGGCCACCAATCCGTGGTTGTGATTTATAAGGTCTGCAAGTTTATTAACAGAGACTTACTGGTCTTGTCTGTAGCTATTCCTCGACTAACTTTGACATTCGATGAGGGGGTTTGTAGGGGTATCGATGGGTTACTGGTTGCCCCCCAAAGACAGACTAACACCCTATGTTACGCCACCTTATGGTTGTTTTTGAGCCTCCTTCTGAGAGCCTGGTCAGGCGGGTTTAGAGTTATCGACCTCAAGAATGAACTGAGATTAATCCGTTTCTTGGCGATGCCCAGCTTCTTGCGTATTTGCTTGCGTTGTTTGAGTACGGTTTGCACAGAGGTATTGCTGGTGGCGGCAATCTGCTTACAGTCAAATCCGTTCTTGACCATATGGCAGATTTCAAGTTCTCGAGGGGCTAGTTCGGCACAGGTCCGTTCGAGGCGGTCCACGAATGGCGCTGTCAATTCTTCAAGACAATTGCGCAAAAGGCCGAGGTGGTGCCGATAACATTCATCAACGCGACCTTCCAGTGCAGTAATGAGCGGTAGCGCAATACGATCGACATTAAGCTGGATTTGCAGAGCCAGATCGCGCTTGCCGCTTTCGATCTGCCCCAGGACTTCTTGGAGTGCCACGTTCTTTCGGTGCAAGGTTTGCCGCTCCATCTGGAGCTGTTCGTTGGTTGCAGCCAATTCCCGGGTGCGTTCTTCGACTCTTTGCTCCAATAACTCCCGGGCTCGTGTCAATGGCTTATCTGTCAGCTTTCGCTCAGTGATATCCTGACCGGTACCATGGGCCCGGAAGGGCTGGCCATGGTTATCGACCAGAACAACGCCTTTGATGTGTCCGTAGCGCACTTGATTGTTGGGGCCGTAATACCGAAAGTCGAAGGAGACCTGCCCTCCCTGCTTGAGGCCACGCTCAATACTGAGCTCGACCGCCGGTCGATCATCAGGGTGGATACGGCTCAGAAGAAGGTTGATGGTTGGCGTGGTCGCACCTGGGTCCAAGCCCAGCAGTTCAAACAGAACATCCGACCAGTGGAAAGTATCGGAAACAAGATCCCAATCCCACGAACCGATGCGGGCTAGGCGCTGGACTTCGTTGAAACGAGCCTCGCTGAGCCGCAACATCTCGTTGGCCCGCTCTTCAACCGATGGTCGTTCGGATTCTTGTCCGAAGTCTGATTGTACCAGGAAACGACATTGGTGCGCCTCGGTGTCATCCTTCGGCTTCGGTCGCTGCCCGGCCGAATATAGCTTCAGAGCTTTTGGGCTTGCCTTCACTTTGCCATTCATCTTAAGTCCCGGCATTCTTTCTAAGAAGTATCGGCACCGGTGAGCAAGAACTGAACAGGCCGGATAACGCATCTATTATTAATGTGGAGTCGATTTTTCTGGAGATTCATCCCCCCGGGCTCCGCCAGTCGGAATTGGCCGCGCCGGATCGAATCCAGCCGCGCCGGAAATGAAGGGGCCCCTTTTTTCCTTGAGTTACCTCTCGAGTAGAACCATCATGGTCGGGAAGGCTCGACAAATACAGGAGACATAGGCTAGCCCTGATTTACCATAAGCAGCTCTTACGTCATCTGGGCGGCTATCCCCATGCCCAGCGGCCCGCTCGCCTGGAGGCGATTTTATCGCGCCTGCAAGGCTATCCTCTCTGGTCCGGCGTCGATCTGATCGAGCCGGCCCCCGGCTCATTGTCTCGGTGTTGGAGGGTGGTTACAATCTCGACGCTCTGGCCGCTTCGGCGCAGGCCCATTTACGGACTCTCTCCGGTCGCGGTTTGGTGTCAGGTCGCTCCGCTGAGCGCCGCGCATTAAGAAAGCCGGCGCCAAGGCGCCGGCTCCGTTCGTCTGCAATAACGATGATCACCAGTCGCTGCTGTCATTGCTGCGGCTGCGGCGATGCATCTTGCGATACAGCTTGTTGATTTCGTAATCTGACGACATCCCGTCGACCACGTCGAAATAAAGGCTCTCCAGGTTCTCATCATCCCGGCAGTAACGAGCCATCTGGGACAGAACCTGAGCCTTGTCATAGTCCGAAGACAGGGTGACGACCACATCCAGAAGATCCTTGACCAGCGCTTCGTCGGGATCGGTCGAACGCAGGATTTCCTGCAGGCTCTGGCCGCGCTCATAGTCGGAGTCGAGATCGCGCAGCATCGCAAAATACTGGCTGCGAAGAGTACCGGCCGCTTTCACACAGGCGGCATATTCTTTGAGCATTTGCGCCTTTTCGTAGTCGCCGGCGGTGCGTTGCATGATTCGCATGATCTGCAGCAGATTGTCCTGGTAGCTGTCGCAGTCGGCGTCGATATACCTTAGCACCCGGGCGATTTCATAGGCGCTGTTCATCTCGCCGGTAGCCTTGATGATCGCCGCCTGGAGCTTGCTGTCGGAGGTACGCCGGGCCAGGTTTACCAGGAGCTCGGCGCGTTCATAGTCGGAGTCGACCGTCCCGGCGATATCCAGCGCCGTGCGGACTTGTTCATCCGGCGCGTCTTTGTCATACGGCAGCGCCGACAACACCCGCACTTTCTCGTAATCGGACTCAATACCGCGGACCGCCTCGACATAGTCATCACGCAGATCCGGATGCCGGGCCACTAACGGCGAGATCTCGATCAACAGTTCGGCGCGCTCATAGTCGGAGTCGAAGCGGTCGGCCGTTTTCAGGATCTGCGCCACCACCTCGCCGGCAACGTCATGCTCTAACGCCAGCACCGATAGCGCCCGGTGGGCTTCATAGTCGGAGTCGATCGTCTCGACGACATCGACATAACCGTCCACAAGCTGCGGCCGGTCGGCGATGTGACCCGCAATAGAAACCAGCAGCTCGGTCTTCTCGTAGTCGGATTCGAACAGCTCCCCGAGTTGCCGGAGCAACTTGTCGAGATCGACGTCGGTGAGCCGATCGTCCTTCAGGAGGGGATCGACATACTTGCGACGGACATAATCGCCATCGACTTCGGCCATCTCTTCGAGGACAGCGTCAATGCCGCCCTGGTCATGCAAGTGACGCGCCCGCTGCTCGGCGTTGATACCAGACCGGCGCAGGATGTCTTCCAGAAGATCGCCCAGCCACTTTTCGGCACTGTGATCGAAGTCGACAATTTCGCCGTCAACTTTGTAGACATAGTTCAGCTTGCCGTTGTCGGCGGCTTCGATTTTCAATCGGCGGCTGCTCTTGCGGGTCTTCTCCCAGACCGTCATAGACCCGTCGTATCTGATGCTGCTGACTCTGCGCATGTCGTCGCTATAGGTAACATCGCCGGTTACCCGCAGTTGGCCCTTACGGCCCATCTCATTCCAGTTGACTTCGAGGTAGTGGTCGTCCGAACGAATCCAGAGACCCTTCGATATGCCGCCGATCAGATCGCCAAAAAAACCGACGGCGCCGTCGATGATACCGAGACCGTCGTCGTTATCGTCCTCGTTGTCGCGCGAGGTGACATACTGATAGTAGGCGTCGGAATAGGTGTCGCCGGCGGACAACAACCCGGCGGTAGCCTCGGTCAGGTCATCGGCCGATTGGTCGGGATCGAGTAGAAAGAAGTTGGCATGGCCGTATTGCGAGAGCTTGGCGGCCGTGTTCGCCTGGGCGTTGGCGGCTGCGTTCACCTGGCCGTTGGCGGTCGCAATCCAAGGAGCATAGGTGCGCATGGCCTTGCCCAGCTTCTCGGCGTCACTTCGGCCGGCTGCGTAGTAGTATTGCTTCCGGTCCGTTGAGCCGAGAACCTCAACCTCAATTGACGTTTGGCTCAGGATTCTCCTCAGCCATTTGCGCTCCCGGTCGCCAAAGTCCGCCAGCCGGTCATCGCGATAGTAGGTATAGGTCAGTTCGTCCTGATCCCCCGGTCGAATGTCGACTTCTTTGGTCACCCTGCCACTGAGGTCGATCACTGCGATTAAACCGTTTTGTGAAATCGAATCGACGCAGCCGTCCTGACCGATCTTCACCTCGCCCTGCAGGGCCACAACCGCATCACCGTCGTCGCTGGTCCAGACCACTGTCACCGGATCATCGGGAGCGTTGCCATGGACAAAGCCGGTAAGGGGAGTCCAGAGAGTGCGGCTATTCCAATTGACCATCCTGGGGGCAGGACGGGCCGATGGCGCCGTCGGCGAGGAGGCGGCTGCGCTAGCCGACGGCGATGCTGCGACCGGCGGATCGTCGCGCCCTGACTCAACAGCGGTTGTTTCACTACCTTCGACTGCAATGGCAGCCTCGGTGGTAACATCGTGCTCGCCGGCCGGTATCTCCGAGGTCGATTCCGAGGTCAGTTTCGAAGCCAGCGTCTGCACTGCCTGGCTAAGATCATCGTAGGACAGCACGTCAACCGGCACTGCCAGCACCGGCACACTCTGTACCGCCACCGTCAAAGTCGCCGCCAACAGAACCATCACCGTCCCTACCCGCAGTCGCCAGAAGCGGCCGGTGAATCGGCGGCGACCATGCAAAATCGCCTCAAAGCGTTTGAAAATTTGTTTGCGTCCGGTCATGACGCCGGGTACCAGCGATGCCCGCGCCCCGGTGGTCAGGCTGATTAACCGGGTGAGACAGTGGGCATACTCATTGGGTCGACCAGTGTGCGCCACTACATGTCGATCGCAGGCGATCTCGCGCTGCAAATCTAACTGGCGGCTAATCCAGTGAATGGCCGGATTGAAAAAGCCGAGCGCCTGCACAATCTTCTGCAGCAGGCGAGTCCAATCATCGCCCCGCTCCAGATGGGCCAGTTCGTGAAGCAAAATGGCCTCCATCTCGGAGTCATACAGCAGACCAACAAGCTTGCGCGGTATGAGAATAGTCGGTCGGCCAAGCCCGGCCGCCACCGGATAGTCTACTTCACTGGAGACTCGCACATCCGGAAAACGTCGCCACGAAAATTGCTCTCGTCTTGCTTCGAATAGGCGATACGCGGACGTATCCAATTTTGCGCTGGAGAGCTTGATCGCCCGCAGCTTGCTATGCCCGATCAGTATGCGACCGGTCAGGATCAGAACGCCGCAGAGCCAGATACCCAGCGCCGAGATTGGCACCAGCCCCAGAAGAGTACGGCCGACATCCACATGCTCCGGTGGTGAGATCACCTCGGGGCTGAGGCTCTCGACCGGCACAAGAGGCATACCTGATTGCGAAAGCGAAGGCGAGCGGAGCGGGCGTAAGGCTAGTGTCTTTGGTGGTGTCGTCGGATGGTCACCGGACGGCACCGTCGATGTCGGTTTCAGGTCAACCGTAAGTGGCGGCCGGGACACGGCTGCCGTCACGGGCGAAAGTCCACTGCCGATTTCGCCGGGGACCGACGCGGCCACAACAAAAGGGGCGACCGCTACCAATACCAGCGCACTCCACCAGACCAGGTAGCCCAGCGTGCTGGTGTCTATTTTGGAATAGCGCCAGATCGCCCAGGTCAGAAAAGTGATCAGCAGACCCAGCCACAGGCTATTAATGATAAATCCCAGGCTATCATAAGCAAAGGCGCTGAACAGATCGAACCAAGCGTCCACAGCTCACCCCCCCTTGTTCTCGCCGATCATCTCGCGCAGCCGCTTGAGTTCATCGGGGCTGATGTTTTCATCCTGGAGGATGCTGACTAGGAGCAATTCCGGCGAGTCGTCGAAGAAGCTGCGCAGCATATGCCGCATTGCCTTTTTCTGCGCCTGGGGGCGGCTGACCAGCGGCTGGAAAATATGAGCGCGACCAGCCTTGACATGCTGCAGATAACCTTTCTGCTCCAAGATACGCATGGTGGTCAGGACCGTATTGTAGGCCGGACGGCTCGGTCGTGGCAGATCCTCGACCACTTCGGTAACGGTCGCCTGCCCCTTTTCCCAGACCACCTGCATAATGCGCAGTTCGGCGTCGGTCAGGGTGGGGGCTTTTTTTCTGGCCATATCGGTGCCTCCGATTAAGCTCCTATAAAATTAAGATTTCATATCTATATATATTGTCAAATTCCGAAAAAGTTGCAACTAATTAATTAGTTGGAGGCTTTTTTGGGGGGATCTCGGGGCTGTCGATACCCCCTGGGGGTCTCGACAGTCTGCATTCCACAATCACTCCGTCAAACTCCTATACAACTCCGGGCGGCGGTCGGCCAGACGGTCGTTGCGGGGAGTAATCGATTTGTCGCGCGCCCCGTTGATATCGATCTCGACCACTGCTGTTGATTCCTTGGCTGCGGGCGCCTGAGCCAGGATCTCGCCGCGCGGGTCGGCGATGATCGACCGGCCGGTGAAGGTCAGATCCCCTTCGGTGCCGATGCGATTGGCAGTGATTGCAAAGACACCGTTGCACAACGCCTGAACCGGCACCGATTTCTGGCACAAACCGGGGATTACCAGATTGGATGGATGGCAGACAATATCGGCACCGGTCAGCGCCAACACCCGCCAGGTCTCGGGGAAAATCCAGTCAAAACAGATCAGCATCCCGATCCGGGCCGGGCCGATGTCAAAAACCGGCAGCCCCAAATCGCCGGGAGCGAATAAGTCCTTTTCGTTCCAGAACAGGTGCGTTTTGCGATATTTACCGACCAGGCCATGCGGTCCTACCAGGACGGCGCTATTGTAGAGAACATCCCCATCCCGCTCATTCATCCCGGCTACGACATGGAGATCATGTTCTGCCGCCGCCTTAGTCAGCAGGCTGACCAAGGGGCCATCCTCAGCCGACTCGGCACTCGCCTCGGCCATGTGTCGGGAGGTGAAATTATACCCGGAATTGGCCAGCTCCGGTAAGACGATCAGGTCGGCCTCGGCCGCTCCAGGCAGCAACGCCGCCACGCGGTCGTAGTTGGCCTGGTTGTCACCAAGTCTGGGCTCAAATTGTAGGTAGCCTATCTTCATGACCGCAATTACTGGTGGGTCGCCCGCACGATCTGTCGTGAAGGCAGCGTGATGGTCATATCGTTGTCTTCAAACACGACCGACAGCGCCCCCTCGTAGAGACTGAAGCCGTTGAATCGTGTGGGCGACTCGGGGTAAACTGTTTTTGTCAGCGGTTCACCCTCCATGATCCCCAAACAGCGGCCCGCCGGCCCCCACGCAGCCTCCGCAGCTGCCGTCCCATGTTCGAAATCCAGATTGAAATATGTGTGAGCCCCGTCGCCGGCCTTGGTGCCGACGATTTCGATCCTATCAAACTTGCCCAACGAATCAAACGAATGCCACCACAGCCGCATCATCGCCTCGCCGTCGTCCCCAGGCGAAATGTCCCACATCGCGGCCGCTTCGGCAAACTGACCGCCCGCCATCAGATCGATCATCTCGGTTGTCTTGTCGTTGTACTTGGGCAGGCGGGCTGCCATCGGCGAAGGAAAGAGTGCATCGACAGCCTCCTGTCCAATCGGTCTCAGCTGAAGCTGCCCGGATCGGCCGGACTCGGCTACTAGACGCGCCCCGTTCTCCAAAGCATAGTGACCGACCAGCGGCTGCAACTGAGCCTCGGAAAGGTCGACTACCTCCGGGGGATTGATAACTTCGCGATCACCAAACAGAATCGAAGACAGATTGGCCACGATGGCATCGGCCGGCATTTGTCCTTCCACAGGTTTGTTCGAGAACACGATAAAGACAGCGTCAGCGCCTTTATAGTAATAGTCGGCGCAACTCCAGCCGTGAGGCATGGCGCCGCCATTATGCCAGATGACGGTGTCACCGGTGCGGGACTCTTGCACCACCCAGCCATAGCCGTAGTAGCTGTTGCCCTCTTCGTATTCCTTGACGTGCGGCGCGAACATCATTGCTTTGGTCGCTGCCGTAAAATGATCGTCGCCGTGAAGTGACAGATGCCAGCGGTACATGTCGGATACTGTCGAGACAATGCCGCCGTTGCCGATCAGATTCCAGGCGTCGCGCGGCCGGTCGGTGCAGGCCGGGTAGCCCAGCTGGGCGTTGTGCGAATGGGAAACCAACGAATCAACCCAAAGCGGTTCCCACAGGCCGGTATTGCGCATCCAGTCGGGCAAAAAGAAATGCCGCTTGAGATACAGCTCCAACGGCTCGTCGGCGACGATTTCGATGATGGCCGCCAGTAGCGAATAACCGACATTGGAATACTGATATTGCTCACCCGGTGAAAAATCCAACGGCGTCTGCATGACCAGCGCGATGAGATCATCGCGGGAGATCGGGTCGTCATCCATACCCACCCAGGCCGGCAGGCCGGAAGTATGTGTCAACAGTTGGTGCACAGTGATATTGGCTTTGTCGGGCGGGACACCATTGAAGAAACGGTCAATCGGGTCGTCAACGGTGATCACCAGGTCCTGCACCAGAAGCATGATACCGGCGGCGGTGAACTGCTTGGTCACCGACCCGGTGCTGAAGACGGTACTGGTATGGTTGCAGATGCCGGTCTGCGGGTTGGCCAGGCCGAAGGCGGCATGCAGTAGCACTGTACCTTTTTCGGCCACCAGGACACTGCCGTGAAAATCGAAGGCTTCGAGTTTCCTGAGATAGTCCTCCATCGCCCTGCCCTTTTCACCGGCGGCGATATGGTCATCCAGGAACACACCAAACTTGGACTGCGCTACCGCCATCGGCGTCAGCAGCATAATACCGATCAGAGTGATCATCATGCGATTCTTCATAGCAGGTGCCTCAATGTAGATTGACTCGTTTAGCTGATAATACTGAGGCAGGGGCGTCGCGTCAAGGCGATGCGGGAGGTTACCAAAAAAAGAGCCGGCCCGGCGCCGGCTCAAATCTCGATCATGATACGCGAGCTATTCCTTGGGTGTGAACAGGCCCATGATATGACCGTCCGGCCCCTCAAATTTGCCATACCACCCATGACCCGGAATGGCCGTTTTGGGAGTGACTTCGCGACCGCCCAGCTTGACAGCTTTGGCCAGCATGGCGTCGATATCATCGACCTGCCAGTAGAGCACCACGCTCTTCGATGGTGTCACTTGGGCTTCTTTAGAGAAGGCTCCGCCGGCGCCTTGTTCGGGATCAAAGAGGATATAATCCTGGCCCATGTCGTAGTTGATTTTCCAGCCGAACAGTGCTTCGTAGAATGCGGCGGACTGTTTGGCGTCACTGCAGGCTATCTCAAGATGACAGATTTGGTTTTTGTTCATCGATAGTCTCCTTGTGAGTGGGCTATCTGACTTCCAACACTCTGACCTGCTCGCGAGGTTCCGGGACTTGCGGCCGGCCGTGACCACAAAATGACCGATTGCCACTCCTGCTGAAAGCGCGAGGCATCTGGATCACATTGAAGTCAATTGCACATGCGGACCGAAAACAGCTGATTACACAGGCTACCCGATAAGCTCTTTCACTTTGGCCAACAGGCCGTCTTTGTTGACCGGCTTTTCAAAGAATCCGGCCGGCTGTCTCATACCCGGCCGCCGGCCCAGAAAAGTCCCCAGATCCTGGGAAATCCCGGTCACCATAATTACCGGAATGTTTTTGGTATTCTCATCCTCAAGCAGGTGCTTGTAGCACTTCAGGCCGGTCTCTTTGTCCATGGTGATGTCCAGGGTGATCAGGTCCGGCTTTTCGGCCAGAGTCTTTTCGAAAGCGGCAATGCCATCAGGGGCCGAGATCGTATCGTAGCCGTGATCCTCAAAAAACGTTGTCAACCATTCCACCATATCCGGTTCGTCGTCGACAACCAGGATTTTCTTTTTGTCGGACATGCAGGGTCTCCCAGAAGCTATTTCGTCTCATCCTCATTTACAACCAGTTCCGGCGGCCTTTTACGCGGCAGAGTGACCACAAAACGACTGCCGACCCCTTCCTCCGATACTATCTGGATGCGACCACCATGAGCACGGGCGATCTTGTTTGAAATAAACAAGCCCAGCCCGGTGCCGCCGGCACCCTTGGAGGAGAAGAACAGACTAAACGCCTTCTCCCGGGTCTCCTGGTCCATGCCAATACCGGTATCGCTGACCTCGAATATAACGCTTTCGGGAGTCCCCTCAAGGGAAATGTTGACGGCATGATCAGTCTTCTTGGTGTCGACCCGGCAAGCATCGAGCGAGTTCTCCAGAAGGTTGACCAAGAGCGACCGCAGGGCATTCTGATCCCCTTCGAACTCACCGACACCGTCGGCCAGGTTGCATTTGAAGGCCACGCCCAGCTTAGCCGCCTTGTCGCCGAAAAGACTACAGACATCGCGGGCAAAATCGCCTGCCCCGATCGGCATGTATTGCGGCTCGCGATCCTTGGCGTAATACAGAATGTCGCGCACCATGTTGCCGATCCGGTCGACGTTGCGCAGCACGATTTCCCAACCCTTGTCGATCCGAGCCTGATCGGTCTTCTTCAAACCGGTGTTGACCAGGTAGATGCCGCCGTCAAGGCCGTTGAGCAGGCCTTTGATGCCGTGCGAGATGGTCCCGATAAGCAGTCCCACCGAGGTCAGTTTATCCTGTAACTGGCGAATCTGAGTGATATCGGTCGACATCTCGATCACATTTTCGATTTCGCCGTCGTCGTTGCGCAGCGGAGCCGTGTGGACCAGGACATTGATCGGTCGACCGTTTTCGGAGGTCACCACTTCTTCGTGGATCCGACTCTCGCCGTCCTTGAAGGTCTGCCTCACGCTACAGGGCATGCACTCTTTGCTGCGGTGCTTATAGACCTCGTAGCATTTCTTGCCGTAGCCGACGCCAAACGTCTCGCGGTGCATCCGGCTGGCTTCGACAATCCGTAGCGACTTGTCCTGGATCGAGATGTAGCAGGGTACTTCCTCAAAAAGCATCTTGTGACGCTGTTGGCTGGCCCGCAATTGCTTATGCAGGAGCTTGATATCCGTAATGTCGGTCGACATCTCCATGACCGATACTATCTCGCCGGCCTCATTGCGAATGGGGGTCGTGTAGACTATCACCCAGACTTCGCGACCGTTGAGAGTAGTGACCAGCTCTTCGGAGGTGTGCGACTGACCGTCACGGAAAGTCTTCTCCACCGGGCAGTTCTCGCAGATCTCGGAGCGCTGCTTATACACTTGATAGCAGCAGCGCCCGCCCCAATCACCAAACGATTTGCGAAAACGATCGTTGGCATCGATCAATCGAAAGTCTCGATCCTGTACGGTAATGAAGCAGGGCATGGACTTGAAGTACTGTTGGTACAGATCGCCGTTATGCATACGAAACTCCCGATTGCAAACGCTAGTTTGCGTTTCTTAGTTGGCTGCCTTCTTCTCCAACTGCAGAATCCTGCGAATATTGGTCAGCAGACCGTCCTCGTCCACCGGCTTATCAACGTAGCCTTCCGGTGGTGGGACCGGACGATCGTAAATCAACTTGCGCAACTCCGGACGGCCGGTAATGATACACACCGGAATCCGCTTCAAATCGGCATCACGACGCATTTCCACAAACACCTCGGCGCCGTCCTTGCCGGGCATCGAGATATCGAGGGTGATCAGATCCGGTTTATGAACCTTGGCCAGGGCAATGCACTCATCGCCACTTGCTGCCTCGTAGATTTCAGCTCCGTTATCCTCCAGAACCGTTGACACAAAAGTTACAAAATCAGGCTCGTCATCGCAAACGAGAATCTTGTATCCGGCCAGCGCGCCGGCTGCGGCCGGAACGGCCACCACCGGAGCTTCCACTACCGGCTTGACCAGTTTCTCGAGAATCATGGCGTTGGCCACCAGGTTGACGCATTGCAGGACCTTCATGTCGAGCTTGTAATGCTTGATCAGATCAGCCAGACCGTCCACACAGTTGTGACAGGTGGTGACGACTATCTTGGCTCCGGTCGCCTTGAGCTGTTCGGCTTTTACCGAGGCCGATTTCAAACGTCGGGGCGTGTACTCCGACATCGACATCGCCCCGCCGCCGCCGGTGCAACAGTAGTTCTCGCTCCGGTTGGGAGTCATCTCGCGGAAGTCGCTGCACACTAGCTTCAACAGTTCGCGTGGTTCCTCGGTCATGCCGCACGAGCGACCGTAATTGCACGAATCATGGAAGGTCACCGGGACGGTGTTTTTGCTTTTGTCGACCTTGATACGCCCGTCGTGAATATAGCGCAGCATGGTGTCGACCGAGCTTTCCATAACGAAGTTGATATCCTTCTTGGCCCAGTTCTGACCTTCGCAGCGCGTCGACCGGTAACCATGGCCGCACTCGGATATCACCAGCTTCTTGCCTTCAAGTTCCTCGACCTTTTCATAGAGTCGCCGCGCCACGGCGCCGCCGAGATCATCATCGCCGGAAAACAGACCGAAGTTGGTCATATCCCAGCCCTCCGACGGCATCGTCCAATTGGTCCCGGCCTCATTAAAGATCAGAGCCGCATCGCTGATCGTACGCGGGTCGTATTTGACTTCGCGCGGGTTGATCGAATAAACAATATCGGCCTTCTCTTTGTCGATCGGGATGCCCTCGACATGCTCGCCGTATTCCAGTTGCATTTCCTCCGTCAGCCATTCGAGCGTGTCCAGATAATCCTCTTTGAGCACCCCCATCTGGTTGCCGATCTCCCACTGATCCTTGGAGACAACCGCGACGCCTTCAGGCATGACCCCGACCGACACCAGCAACCCGCGCGCCATGCGATTGAAAGTGGCCAGGTCGACCCCCATGGGGCAGTTGAGAGTACAACGACGGCAGTTAGTGCACTTGCCGAAGACAGTGTCCTTTAGCTCTTCCAGATCCTCGTCGGTGTAAAGCGACTTGGCTCCCACCCAACCCGGCAGGAAGCGACCGGTCCAGTCGTAGTGGGCCTTGAAGAATTTGCGGATCCGGTCGGCCTTGTAAGCCGGGGCGTAGGTAGGATCACCCGGGTTGGCCAGGACATAGTGACAGGAATCGGTACACATCCCGCAGTGAACGCAGGCCACCAACGAGCCGACCATTTGTCGGTTCAGTTTTTTCCCCATGCGCTCGATGACTTTTTGGGCTTTATATGATCTGGTCTTTGCCATTATGGTCTCCAATTAGAATAGTCTATGTTTGGGCAATCGTTTCCCACGGCCGGCGCGGAGCGCTCAAGCCGGGTACACGCCGCGACGAGTCCAGGTCTTCCCCAGGAAATAGCGTGTGAACGGATAATACAGATAGTGCGAGATCTTGCTGAACGGCACGTAGATCAAGAAAAAGGCGGTCAAAATGAAGTACGTGTTCAGGACCGTCGCCTGGGCCGGATAGGCATTGGGCGCGGCCAGGCAGGCGAAAGCAAACCAGACCGTCAATAGCAAGAGCGAGAAATGGTCATCCGGGCTGCTGATGGCGCGCATGTACTTGTTGCCGTAGCGCCGGATCATACGCATGACACCAACCAGGCAACCGGCCGCGGTCACGACCTGGATGATCGTCACCAGAAGCGGCGACTGCTCCAGCCAGTGCGGAAAATACGGAATGACAAACGATTCCGCGATCGCCACTGTCACGGCTAAATGGAAAACCACAAACTGCGCATAAAGGAACTTCTTGGTTCGGAAGCTTTCCATGGCCCACGGCATGCCGACATTGGCCCAGGAATATAGAATCCCCTTCTTGGACGTAGTCGACCCGCCGCCGGTCGGAGCCTGACGTTCCTTGCCGGCCGGGAAACGGTGCAGCCAGATCAATCGGGTGGTGTAGACCAGAGCCATGATGACCAGGGCCATCTCTTGTAAGGTATGCGAGGTGAAATGATAGAAGTCGCTCATGATGCTCTCCTGTCAGGCCTTACTCAGTTGGGCCAGTTCGGCCTTCAGAGGTTTGAATTCGCGGTTGTCGTTGGCGCAGACAAAAATCTCTGTGATCTTCGGCCGGCCGTTTTGCAGATAAGCGGCTAGCGAGCTGATTGTTATGGCTGCCGATTGCTCCAGCGGGACACCATAAAAACCGGCCCCCATGGGCGGAAAAGCGATGGCCGTGACGCCCGCCTTCTCAGCTGCAGCCAGACTATTCCGAATCGTAGCCTGCAATTTTTCAACCAGGTTTTCTTCCTGGAACCGGGGGCCGACAGCGTGAACGATATATTTGGCCTTCATTTCTCCCGCGCCGGAGACGATGGCCTGAGTAGTCTCCAGCGGCCCCAGTTTATCGAGTTCTTCCTGGACCGACGGACCACCGCGTTACTGATGGCGGTGCCGAAGCCTGAGCCCAGATGCAGATCGTGGTAGGCGTAGTACACAAATGAATCCACGTCCAGATCGGTGATATCACCCAATATCAGCCCCAGCGTGCCACCGGATAGTTTCACCTGTTCTGCCATTTGTTTGTCTCCTCAGCTCTATATTTCACAGTCGTCTTTGTCGCTATCTAATGGGCTTTGGTCGGATCGGGGCGCGGGACTCGGGCCGACACTCCGCGAATACATTCTCTGAGTTGCGCGCGACTGAATGGTCTGGTTATCCAGCCGAAGGTACCCTGATCGCAATAATCTTCGAGATTGCGACGACCCGATGCCAGGATAATGCGGGCGACCGGTATGCGCGGATCGTTAAACAAGTTGTGGCACACCGTCGAGGTTCGCTTCTTGCCGATAGAGCAGTCGACCACTACAAAGTCGGGGCGATTACTCTCGATCAGACGCGAGCATTCATATTCGCCGGCGGCAAACAGTATCTGAAAACCACTCAGGTTGTCCGACTCGTCCCGATCCCGCAGCAAGCGCCGATTCTCAGATACCAGAATGACAGTGATATCCTGCTGCTGCACCAACTGGAAGTAGTCGCACTGGTCACAGGTAGTATTGCAAAAAACCCCCAGACAACCCATGCCGTTGGGCAGATCACGCAGCTCATAACAGCGGCGCGAGCGCGAACGATAAGTTATGCACTCGCGGCATTCCTGCTTGATTTCGCCCCCTCCAGACAGATACTCCCAGCAATATTGAAAAGCGGTGGGACGGGCATCCGCGCTCGCCGCCGGCAACTCTACCGACCTGCTCCCGCTCTTCTCCCCGAGGGCCGCCTGGGGAATGCGATAATGCCCGCCGTAGGTGCGAACCGACCGGATCTTACCCGCCTTGGCCCACTTGAGGACAGTATCCGGCGACACCGAGAGAAGCCTGGCCGCCTGAGTCGTGGTTAAGAGCGCCGTTTCTTTCGGATTCTCTGACATATCTGATATTTCTGTCTTTTCTGAGTTTTGCACAATATATTATCGGCAGAATTGGTGTCAATCGGTTTTTTGAGAATATTTTCACATTATCATGCAAGCAACCTCATAATAAGCACTTACTTGGCGTCAGATCGACCGTCAAGTATATCACAAGAGTCCTGATCGTTCATCGTTCGACACTGAGTTTTACCGTTGAGATACCAACGTCCCCATATCCTTGATCCCTTCCAATTCACATTTCGCGGAGCCACTCACCCATTGCCCAGCTCTGGACTCTGTATTATCATGGGGCCAACTCAACCGAAGGGCAGTTTCTTATCTCGCAGAAGATTCTGATAATTGAGGACGATCCTGATATTGTCGATGTGCTGACTTACAATCTCAGCCGCGACGGCTATGAGGTTCTGGCTGCGTCCGATGGCAGTGCCGGTCTTCGCATGGTTCAGGCGGATCCGCCCGACCTTGTCCTTTTGGATCTGATGTTGCCGGGACGACCAGGACTGGAGATCTGCCGCGAGCTCAAGTCGCGGGCCGAAACATCATCCGTCGCCGTTGTCATAATTACCGCCAAAAGCGAAGAAGTCGATATTGTCGCCGGCCTGGAGTTGGGTGCCGACGACTACATCACCAAGCCGTTCAGTCCTCGTGTAGTTTTAGCCCGCCTGCGAGCGGTTCTGCGGCGAGCGCACGAACCCCAGGCCGATAACAGCGCGGTGCTAAGGCGGCACAACCTGGTCATCGATCCCGGCCGCCATGAAGTTCAGGTGGACCATCAAATCATCACCCTGACCATCACCGAGTTTCGCCTGCTGCATTTTTTGGCCGGACGGCCCGGCTGGGTTTTTACCCGCGATCAAATAGTTGATCGTATCCGTGGCGAGGAGGTTATGGTCACTGATCGGACCGTCGACGTCCACGTGGCTGGACTCCGCAAAAAACTGGGATCCGCCGGGAGCTATATCGAAACCGTCCGGGGCATCGGGTATCGCTTTTGTCAGGAGCCCGACGGGGATTGACCGGGATTCCTGGGAACGAACTTATGGCACGACGACTACGCTGGCAACTCTACCCATCCTATCTGCTGATCATAATTCTAACGGTCGTGGCGTTGGCCTGGTGGGCGATTCAGGCCCAGGACGAGTTCTATCTGCAACAGACAGCCGGCAATCTGACCGCCCGCGCTCGCCTGGTGGAGACGCAGTTGCGACCCTACCTCGAGCGCAAGCAGTATGAAGAGGTCCAAACCCTGACCCGGCTTTTCGGCGAACGCACCGATACCCGCATCACGGTCATCCTGGCTGACGGCGAGGTGGTCGGTGACAGCCAGCATGACCCGGGGCATATGGAGAACCACGCCTTGCGCCCGGAGATCGCTGCGGCCATGGCGGCCGGTCTGGGGCAGGCCACGCGCTACAGCAACACCCTGCAAAAGCGGATGATGTACGTAGCCGTCGGATCGGAAGCAGGCGGCCGGACGGTTGGCGTAGTGAGGACCTCACTATCGATAAGTTATATCGACGAGGCCAGGAGCTCATTGCGCCTGCGCATGATCCTCGGCGGGTTGGCTATTGCCTTGATTGCCGCCCTGGTCAGCTTTGGGGCGGCTTTGCGCATTAGTCGGCCGCTGGAGGCCCTGCGTCGGGGAGTCGAGCGTTTCGCCGCCGGCGACCTGGAAAGCAAACTGCCGGTGCCGAGTTCGGAGGAAATAGGGGGACTGGCTCAGGCGATGAACGATATGGCGGCGCAACTCTACCGACGCATCAACACCATTACCAAACAACGCCGGGAGCAGGAGGCTATCCTGACCAGTATGGTCGAAGGGGTGCTGGCGGTCGACCGGGATGAACGGGTGATAAACATCAACCGGGCGGCGGCCCGGCTGATCGGTATCGATATTGAGGCGACCATGGGGCAGTCCGTCCAGGCGGTCGTCCGCAATTCCAAACTCCACGCGATAGTCGGCCGTACGTTGCGGGAACTTCAGACCGTCCAGGATGAGATCACACTCAGCAATGACTCCGACCGGCTGGTGGAGGTATCCGCCTCGGTGCTGCGCGACGCCGCCGGCCAGGGTATAGGCGCTGTTTTGGTGCTCAACGATGTCACCAGGTTACGCCGTCTGGAGAATGTCCGCCGGGAGTTCGTTGCCAACGTCTCCCACGAACTCAAGACCCCCATCACCTCGATCGTCGGATCGGTGGAGACGCTGCTTGATGGTGCCATGAACGACCCCGAAGACGCTCGGAACTTCCTGGAAATGACGGCTCGTCAAGCCGACCGTCTGCATCACATCGTAGAAGATCTCTTGAGCCTGTCGCGGATTGAGAGCGAACATAATCAGGGTGAGATCACTGTAGAAGAAACCACTCTTGCCGAGGTGTGCCAGGCGGCGATCGGTAGCTGCCGGCCTCAGGCCGATCAGAAGAAAATCCATATCGAATTTGATGGCCCGACCAACCTGCAATTGAAGGTCAATTCCCAACTATTGGAACAAGCGGTGGTCAACCTGATTGACAACGCCGTCAAGTACTCTGATCCGGGAACGCCGGTCCGGGTGGTCCTTTCCGAGGCAGAGGATGAGATCGTGATTGATGTTATCGACCGCGGCCAGGGCATCGAGGCCAAGCACCACGAACGCCTGTTTGAGCGTTTTTACCGTGTCGATCAGGCGCGTAGTCGCGCCCTCGGCGGCACCGGTCTGGGGCTGGCCATCGTCAAGCATATCGCCCTGGCCCATGGCGGTAGCGTCAGTGTATCCAGCAATCCTGGCGAGGGCAGTACTTTTTCGATCCGCTTGCCTCGCTCTGGATAGGCTCCCGGCCTCTGGCTTCAGCCGTCCGGCGCATTGTCGCCACCCCTTCTTCCAGACACGCCATGTGTGCCACATCGGAATAAAACAGGGGACTGGCATCGACCGCAAACGCTCGATTATGGCGTAGCACCTCCCCGGCGATTCCGGGCGGTGTCGCACCATTCATGAGAAGCGCGGTCAGGCCCGCCAGAGTGATAAGGCCCAGCGCAAACTTGACGATAGGAGTCATCTCAATTTCTTCCGATAAGGTGGCACATTCTGAGTATCCGTATCAACAGAATCAGATCGCATTCGGAAACAATACCAGAAAGGCCAGCCAGGCCACCAGTAGTGTCAGCACCAGATTAAACGTCTGCCCCACGATATAGAGGGTCATCGGTTTGCCTCCCTCCATACGGCTGGCCAGATCGCGGAAATTGGATTCCAGGCCGATCGACACAAAGGCCAGACAGAAAAACCACCCGCGCAACGATTTGGTAATCGGGTTGATGTAGCCGGCTTCAACGAGGCTTACGTCACCACCCTGGGCCGGGATGACCACGAATGAGAACAAAAGCGATGCCGCCACAAAGCCCAGCACGAACTTGGGGAAACGGTACCAGATCTCCATCGCATTCGGCCGAGGACAATTCGGCTCACGTTCGACATAGCAGCACCAGAAAATGGCGATCGCAAAGGCCAGGATGCCGATCAGGACATTCTGAATCATCTTGACCACGGCCGCCACCTGCTCCGCCTCCGGTCCCAGCATCGATCCGGCCGCCACGACCGCCCCGGTGGCATCAATGGTGCCGCCCATCCAGGCCGCCCCTAAAATGTGGTTCATGCCGATGAACTTGATGCCCAGGGGCATGAAAAACATCATGAGAACCGTAAAAACGAGTGTCAGCCCAACCGCGAAGGTCAGATCCTCCTTCTTGGCCCGGCAGGCGGCTGCCGCTGCGATGGCGGCCGAGACACCACAGACCGAAGTAGCGCTGGCAATGATAATGACCAGCTTATTGTTTTTCATCTTGAGACGACGAGTGCCGAAGAGGTACATGAAGATGACCACGATGGGCGTGACAATCCAGGCCACCATCAATCCCGGCGGCCCCAATGAGATGATTTTGACAAACAGCACTTCGCAGCCCAGCAGCACCAGGCCGGTCTTGATAAACAGCTCTGTCTTGGCTCCGGCGCGAAGCCAATTCGGCGTGCCCAGCGTGTTTGATATGAGCAAACCAATCAATAGCGCCCACATGGCATAGCTCAAACCCCAGTATTTGATCTCAGTCTGATGCGCCACCCAATAGGAAGCCGTGGCCAGAACAAATACCACCGCAAACCCGGCCAGGTACTTCAACACCGGCTCCGCTTTCATAAAGCGCATGCCGATGGCGGTCAGGACCGCCAGTCCGATCATCAACAGCAGCAGCGGCCCGATGTTCGTCCCGGTCATGACGCCATCTTTCACAACCATAAAGGCCGCCAGCGGCTTGTCCGACCAGCCGCCGACTTTTGGGATCTTTGGAATCCAGCCGAGCAAAGCCGCTGCAATGATTAGAAAACCGAACCAGATGGCCCAGTAGTCTTCGTTCTTATAAAGAGTGTTGAATCCTTCCTTCATAGCCGTCGGCACTCCTGTGTGTGGCTATCAGTTCTTAACAGAGACTAGTCAGGACCCATTCGCGGATCAACAACAACATCAGTCGCCGCTCTCGCCGCAAGGCTTAATCCAAAGTTATCATCTCCTTAACAGTTTCTTAACATTGCCCCGGTTCTTTTGGCCAGTTGTAATTGGAAACAGAAGCAGAGGCGTCGAGCTGCAGGTGGGACTTCGGCCTGACGCACCAAACGGGACTTGTAAGGAGACAGATCGGGATGAGAAAGCTGGTATTGGCTTTAATCGGGATGGCGCTGCTGTCCCCGGCCGTTATGGCCTCAAACTGGTGGGAAACGGTAAAGGTGAAGGGCGATTTGCGTTATCGTCACGAGATGCTCAAGCTTGAAAACAACGACGCGGCGCGGCATCGCCAGCGTATTCGCGCCCGCGTTGGTGTTTTTGGTCAGGTCAACGACTTCACCAAAGTCGGCATCCAATTGGCCACCGGTGGCGACAATCCGGTGTCGACCAATCAAACCCTCGACGACGCCTTCTCGACCAAAACTGTCGGAGTCGACTTGGCCTACTTTGAAACCAGTCATAAGACCGTGCCGGGTCTCACTTTGACCGGAGGTAAGTTCACCAACCCGTTCTTTAAGCCGGGGGGCTCTGAGCTCCTATGGGATTCCGATTGGAACCCCGAAGGCGGCGCTTTGAATTACACGCGCTCTTATGACAATGCCACCGTGACTCTTATCGGCTCCGGTCTCTGGATCGACGAGCGTTCATCGGGCGACGACTCCTACCTGGCCGCTGCGCAGGGCATTTTCAAGTATCACCTAGAAGATAAGAAAACCGCCTTTGCGATTGGTGGTGGCGTTTTCAACTACGTCAACTCTAAGGACTTCTCACCCTTTTTCAATGGCAAGCGCATGGGCAATTCAGTGGTGGATATGGTCGTGGTCAATGACCAGGGTGATACCACGGGTGTTTACGATGTTTATGCCAACGACTATGAGCTGCTTGAGGTCTTTGGTGAAGTGACTCACACGTTTGACGAAATCCCGGTCACGGTCATGGCTGACTTCGTCACCAATTCGGCCGCCGACAGCCTCAATGCGGGCTGGCTGGTTGGCCTCAAGGCCGGCAAGGCCAACAAGCCCGGCTCCTGGTCGTTCCGATATATCTATCGCAACCTCGAGGCGGACGCGGTACTGGGTACCTTTACAGATTCCGATTTCCGCGAGGGCGGCACCGACGCCAAAGGACATGAGATAGGCGGCGAATATCAATTGGCCGACAACATGACCTTCGGCCTGACCTTTTTCGACAACACTATCGGTCTCAAGGGGGATGGTGAAAAATTCAATCGTCTCCAGGTCGACCTGCAATTGAAATTCTGATGAGCAACTTAGAAGTAAGCAAGCAATCTCTTAACTGTGAGTAGTGGAGAAACAAAATGAAAAAAATCCTGATCGCATTTATGGCCGTAGCGCTGGTGGCCGGACTGGTTCTGGCGCGCAACACCATCACCATTAAGGGCTCGGATACCCTGGTCCGTCTGGGCCAGCGCTGGGCCGAAGAGTACATGACCAAAAACGCCGACGTCATGATCCAGGTCGCCGGCGGTGGCTCCGGCACCGGTGTAGCGGCCCTGCTCAACGGCACCACCGATATCTGCGAAGCCTCGCGCGACATGAAAGAGAAAGAATACAAGCAGGCCGAGAAGGCCGGCATTCATCCCTACCGCGTGAGTGTCGCTCTGGACGGCATTGCCGTCTTTTTGAATACCGAGATGCCGGTCGCCGAACTCACCCTGGCCCAGCTCAAGGGAATCTACACTGGCGCCATCACCAACTGGAAAGAGGTTGGTGGTCCCGATCACCAGATCATCCTCTACGGCCGCGAGAACAACTCCGGCACCTACGCCTTCTTTAAGGAACACGTTCTGAACGAGGAAGACTACGCCGCTGAGACCCAGACACTGCCGGGTACGGCGGCCGTTGTTAACGCCGTGTCCAAGGACAAGTACGGTATCGGTTACGGCGGTCTGGCCTGGGCCACCGGCGTCAAGTTCGCCAACGTCAAGAAGGACGACAAGTCCCCCGCCGTGACACCGTCGGTCGAGACCGTCTCCAAGGGCGAATACCCGGTCTCACGCGAGCTGTACTGGTTTTTCAACGGCAAGCCCGAGGGCGAACTCAAAAAGCTCGTGAACTGGGCCCTGTCGCCGGAAGGACAAAAGATTTCCGAGGAAATCGGCTACGTGCCGCTGCTTCCGGAAATGTCCAAGAAAAATATGGTAGAATAAGCTTCTCCTAACCATCGGACGGGGATATGTTTCGGCATATCCCTGTTCGGTTAGCTGGTTCGGATTTCGTGCAGAAATTCAAATTTCGACAGAAGTCAAAGCTCCTGGAGTTTCTCGGCGAGAAGTTCCTGATGATCAATGCCCTGGCCGCTGTTATGGCTATCGCATTGATCTTCATTTTCGTCTTTCGCGAGGCGCTGCCGATTTTCTACGACGATACGGTCCAGGAAGAGGCCAGTCTGGACAAAATGACCTTCAAACAAATCTGGCAGGAAGGCCGCGATCCCAAGTGGTCGTGGCAACCGGAGTCTGAGCTGCCCAAATTCTCCCTGATGCCGCTTTTTGTCGGCAGCCTGAAGGCTGCCTTGGTCGCGATGCTTTTTGCCGTGCCGCTGGGTGTCGGCGCCGCCATTTACTCGGCCGAGTTTGCCTCGCGGCGGGTGCGCGAGTTCATCAAACCAATCATCGAGCTCCTGGCCGGAGTACCCTCGGTGGTCCTGGGGTTTTTCGCCTTGATTGTCCTGGCCACAATCCTGCAGAATCTTTTTGGCTATACCTACCGACTCAACGTCTTCAACGCCGGCATCGCGCTGGGGCTGGCGGTGGTGCCGATCGTCTTTACCATCGCCGAGGATGCCATGACGGCGGTGCCGCGCTCGCTGCGTGACGCCTCTCTGGCACTGGGCGCCAACCCCTGGCAGGTCTCGATGACAGTTGTCCTTCCGGCCGCCATGCCAGGCATTGCCGCCGGGGTGGTGCTGGGTTTCGGACGGGCCATCGGCGAAACAATGATCGTGCTGATGGCCTCCGGCAATGCCGCCTTGGTTTCGGCCGGCTTCTTTGACTCGGTGCGCACCATTTCAGCCACCATTGCCGCCGAGATGGGTGAAGTTGTTTTCGGCTCCACCCATTACAACGTGTTGTTCTTTCTCGGGACACTGCTCTTTGTTTTCACCTTCGGGCTCAACCTGGGCGGCGAGGTAGTGCTTAGCCGTGTCAAAGAACGCATGCAGGGGAAGACCAGTTGAACCCGACGACCATGACAGAGGCGACCCCGGCGCAGACGCCGCTGCCCTTCAGGCCCAAGACCCGCGGCCTGATCCCGAAGGGGCTGACTATGACCGCCACCGTGGTGATCATCATCATGCTGGCCGTTATTCTGGGCGATGTCATCA
>JBDRES010000015.1:0-40015 GCA_043819515.1 bacterium | reverse complement strand
CCTGGCGAAGGCCAGGATCCAGCCAACTCGCGCGGGGCGGCCGCGCACATGAAAGCAGACCGCATCGGATGGAGGAAGTTCGAATCTGACCCCACGGCAAGCCGCGGGGCACCCGGGCTCGCGCTGGAGGTCCGTTCTGTTGTATTGACAAACGCCATTGCACGATGTAGGTTCTGGTTTGATAGAGGATATAAAGTTCTATCCACGTTTCACTTCGGGAGGACTACCAATTGCCAGACGAAGTGAGGACATGCCAGGTCAGGATGCACAACGGCGAGCCGTGCGGCAGGGTATGCTTGCCAGAAGATAAGAAGTGCATCTGCCATTCTGATAACCCCCTCAAGATTCGCCCCCTGTTTCGGGGAGAAGTGGATAAGCAGGTCGCCCGAACCGACGTTCACGATTTTACGCACTTTGTTTTTCCATCTGACTTCGATGCAGAGGATGATTTGTCTCAAGGAACTGACGGTTTCTCGGTTGAGAGGTTCTCAGGTAAAGCCATCTTTGCTTGGGCCACATTTGGCGGCAACGCCCACTTCGTGAACACCATTTTCGAAAACGATGCTGATTTCCGCTGGGCCACCTTTGCAGGCGAGACTTCTTTCATGGCCGCTTCATTCCGAGGAGAAGCGCGTTTCGAATTTTGTAAGCTGACCGCAAAAGGACACGTTAGCTTTGAATGGGTGCATGGCATGCCGCCGGTGTTTGCGGGGGAGGCAGATTTCCGGCGGGTGGTTCTGAAAGAGAGCTGCACGCTGACTTTCAATAAGGTCTCGTTGGACAAATGTCGCTTCCTCGGTACAGACCTCACTCGCGTCGAGTTTGTGGATGTTACTTGGCCGCGTAGGGAGGTGGCTTCCCGCTGGGCGCGGCGATTCCCGGGCTTCTTGCCGGATTGGCTAAGACGCTGGGTTTTGCTCACCGGTGACACCGTTTACGATGAGTTTGTGTCGATTGACTACGAGCTTATCGCTGAGTCTTGCCGACAGATTCAGGCCAATCTCATCGACAACTATCGATACCGACAGGCCGGGTGTTTTCACATCGGTGAACAAGAGATGATGCGCAAGGCCAAAGGGAAGGTGCGACAGTACTTGTGTCCTGCGATTCTGTATCGCTTGGTCTCGGTGTACGGCGAGAGCTATTTGCGGCCTTTGATGTGGTTGGGACTGACGCTTTTCATCGCCCCTGCGCTTTTGCTATTAGAAGGCATTGTGTTGCGGCTTCCAGCCGCGGGTGATCCACCGGTCGAAGTCAACTACGACCTGGTCGGCTGGGTGGGTGGCTTCTTCCCATGGTTTTGGGATTACGCTGACGCATTCTTCATAAATCTCTCGCTCGTGACCTGGAACCGGGCCGCGATAACAACTCATCTGACCGAATGGTACCAGCGGGGACTGGTCACCATCGAGAGTATTCTGTTGGTGGTGCTGGTAACATTCTTTGTCCTGGCCCTCAAGCGTCAGTTCAAGAGGAAGAGCTTCTAGTCCCGGTGTTGGATTATCGGTGTCGAAACCCCAAGGGGGTATCGACCTACTTCTGCAGCCACGAAACCACCTACGAGAGTCGGCTAGTACCCCGATTCAGAGTCGTGGCATTCGGTGCAAAGCATCTCTTTCCAGGCCTCGTCGATATCCTCGGGATGATGAAATTCCAGCCCGGCCAGGTTCATTTCGAGATCCTCGATCTGTTCCGACGGTCCCTGCGCGACGATCACATGGCAGGTGCGGCAGTCGGTCGCCAATGAGTTGCCATCCCGGTTGACCATCGTCGTCTGATGACAGCGGAAACAACCGTCATTGACAAAATGGCTGAGGTTGTTTTCGCGCACGCGGTAATCAGTGTGCATTTCGGGGAAGAAGTTGTCGGCGTAAATCGTCTGGAGCTGCGTGATAGCCCTTTCGATGTCGTCGGCCCGCTCTTCAGCAATCTCCGGATACTCCTCGGCGTAATAATCACGTAGCCCGGTAGCGATACCGTCAAGCGCCTCTGGTTTGGTGGCATATTCGGCGTTGATAAGCTCGACGCCGGTAGCGCGGACGTAGGGTAAATCGCTGGCGATGGTTCCCATATTCAGAGCCAGGTTGATGGCCACGGCGGGTGGCTGGAACTTATGGCTGGGGCGGTTGTGGCAGTCCATGCAGTCGAAGCGGCGGAGGTTGCCCTCCGGGCCCTCGATGATCTCAGGGATTTCCTCGTCTTCACTGGTATAAATGGCCGTGTCGCCGTCGGGGGTGATCACCCGCATCCAGGGGATGATTTGGCGTTTTTCGTCGGCAGCGACATACTCGACAATGTTTTGTGTCAACATGTGGTAGTGGATACCCTCAAGTTTGCCGGAGCGAGGGTTGCCGCCGCCGATCTTGACGCGCATGCTGATGGTCCAGGGGGAGTTTTCCTCGTCGGTGCGGTAGTAGGTCCTGGTCAGGAATTTATCGCCGTAAAATTGTCGCGGCCAGTGGCAGTGCTCGCAGGTCTGTTGCGCCGGTCGCAGGTTATGGACCGGCGTCTCAATCGGCCGCGAGTAGGAGTCGAGCATGGTCGCAAAGACCTGACGGATACCGTCGACCTTGGCCTTTACCCAGAACGACGCCCCCGGCCCGATATGGCATTCGGCGCAGAGCACCTTGGCGTGGGGTGAGTTATGATAGGTCACAAACTGCGGTTCCATGACCTCGTGGCATGTCTTGCCGCAAAAACCGACCGAGTCGGTGGCCTCATATGCCCGGGTACCGCCATAGGCAATCACAAAAACCAGTACCGAGGTCAGGGCCAGAAAACGCCAGAGGTTTTTCATGTAGCGCGGATCGCTGGTGTCGATGGACAGAGTAAATTTGACATCCTCGCCACGCTTGCGCGCCCGGCGGACCTGAATCCAGATCGACAGCAGGGATATCATCAAACCGATCACTACGATGGCCGGAGCCGCTACGAAGGAAACCAGCGACCGGTAGGGGTTCTCATCACCGCTGGTGATGTCGTACATCAACAGTATGAAAAACAGGAAGATGCCGGCGGCCATGATGGCGCCGCCCACAGCGGTGAGGGGATGGCGGAAAACGGTTCGTCGCTTTTGTATCTCAGGGTCGGTCTTGTTCATGGGCCGTATGCACCTTATGAGCGGTTAGCGCTTAATTAGGACAAATATGGTAGGAATCCAGACGATGGCAAGCGGAAAGGTGGGTATAAATTATCTGTGTTTGTGTATTTGGCGCAAACCTCCGGCCGGCCAATGTGCCAAAAAATTAACCCGGCGGCTGCGTACAACCACCGGGTCGGTATAACTGTTGGGATTTGCCTGAGCCTACCCCAATCAAATTTCGTCGAGGTAGTACCTAGACAGCAGTCACCTCACATAAGTCATTCAATTTCAAGACCACCTCCTTTCCTGTGTACTCTTTATAACGCAAATTATCCGATTTTTCGCAATAAAAAAAAGCAGAAGTGCCGCCATTTTGTTGCCTATGTCCGCGTCTGCAATTATTAGTATGAGCACACACGGGCATGAGTTACTTTCAGGCTATCGGTGAATTGCGAAAGATATGTATCCAATGAATACTGAGCGCCGGGCAAGTTTAGTGGTTGGCGTCGGATCGGCCCTGGTCGATATCCTGTTGGCCGAATCGGAGGAGTTCGTGTCCAGCCTGGGCCACGCCCGCGGCGGAATGACCTTGGTGGACAAATCTTTCCAGGACAGCGCGCTTGGCCGATCGAATTACCGACCTGAATTCGTCCCGGGCGGATCGGCCTGCAACACCATCGTAGGCATCGGCCGGTTGGGCGGGAAAACCCGATTTGTCGGCAAGTGCGGCAATGACCCCCTCGGCCGGCAGTTACGGCAGGGATTGGTGGCGGCCGGCGTCGAGCCGCTGCTTACCATCGGCGACACCCCTACCGGCAGCGTTCTGTCGGTGGTTACACCCGATGCCGAGCGGACCATGTTTACCTACCTGGGTGCCTCGGCCGAGATGGAGCCGGGGGAGGTGACGACTCAGGTGTTGGAGGGCGCGACCATTGTCCATGTCGAGGGGTACCTGCTGTTCAATCGCGACCTGATGATGGCGGTAATCAGTTCGGCCCAGGCGGTAGGGGCGAAAGTTTCGCTCGACCTGGCCTCATACACGGTGGTCGAGGCCAACCTGGCCTTTCTGACAAATGAAATTATCCCGGCGGTTGATATCCTGCTGGCCAACGAGGCTGAGGCTCGCGCTTACACCGGTCATGACGATGACCTGGCGGCTCTCAAATCTCTGGCGAAACAAACGTCCACAGTTGCGGTTAAATTGGGAGATAAGGGAGCGGTGGTCGCAATGGATGGCTCCACTGAGGCGGTTCCCATTGCGGGATCGGAGGGGATACTAGATACAACCGGCGCCGGGGACCTCTGGGCGTCCGGTTTTCTGTACGGACTTTCGCAGGAGTGGCCTCTTGAGCGCGCCGGCGCCCTGGCGGCCGCTTGCGCCTATGAAGTTTGCCGAGTCTTGGGTGCGCAAGTGCCGGTAGAGCGCTGGCAGGAAGTGCGTTCACAACATGGTGTCGAGAGTGAGTGAGTCTTCGTGCGACGTGTCCAAGACATTAGGAACCTGTATCGCAGGTTGATGGTAATGTGATCATGGCTGATAGTTGTTCTCATAAAATCGAAGAGGCCCTGCGTCGGCGTCTGCTGGTGTTGGATGGAGCGGCCGGGTCGCTGCTTCAGTCGTACGGACTGCGTGAGGGTGAGTATCGATCGGACCGATTTGCAAACCATCAGCAACCGCTTACGGGCAATCACGATATCCTGAATTTGACTCGGCCGGACATTGTCCGGCGCATGCATGATGAGTATCTGGCGGCCGGTGCCGATATCATCGAGACTAACACCTTTACGGCTACCGCAATCTCTCAGGCTGATTATGGCACCGAAGCTTTTGTGTCGGAAATCAACTTGGCGGGTGCCCGGATTGCCCGCGAAGCGGCCGATCAGGCTACCGCTGCGGATCCATCACGAACCCGTTTTGTGGCGGGATCGATGGGACCGACTAACAAGACCTGCTCCATCTCCCCGGATGTCAATGATCCCGGTTACCGGGCGGTGACGTTTGACGACATGGTGGCGGTGTATCGCCGGCAGGCGGCAGCCCTGATCGAAGGCGGCGTCGATCTGCTGTTGATCGAGACGGTCTTTGATACGCTCAATGCCAAGGCCGCTTTGTTCGCCATCGACGAGCTCTTCGAGCAGAAGGGGATCCGCTTGCCGATTTGGGTCTCGGGGACGATCACCGACGCCAGCGGACGGACTCTGTCCGGTCAGACAGTCGAGGCCTTCTGGATCTCAATCGCCCACAGTCGTCCTTTGATAGTCGGCTTGAACTGCGCGCTGGGAGCCGAGGCGCTACGGCCGTATGTGCGGGATCTGGCGACGGTTTCCGATGCCTTCATAGCCGTCCATCCCAATGCCGGATTGCCCAATGAATTTGGCGGCTACGACGACACCCCGGAGAACATGGCAAGCGTGCTGGCGTCGTTTGCCCGGGATGGGCTGGTCAATGTTCTTGGCGGTTGTTGCGGCACGACACCCCAGCACATCCGAGCCATTGCCGAGGCTGTCGCCGACATAGAGCCGCGACGGCCTACCCAGCCAAAGCTCTTCATGTCGCTGTCGGGGCTGGAACCGCTACTTATCCGGCCGGATTCGCTGTTTGTAAATATCGGCGAGCGCACCAACGTTGCCGGATCAAGAAAGTTCGCGCGCCTGATCCGCGAAGGAGACTACGATGGCGCTCTCAGGATCGCTCGTCAACAGGTCGAGGCCGGGGCTCAGATTATCGATGTCTCGATGGACGAGGCGCTGCTGGATGCACCGAGCGAGATGACGCGGTTTCTGAATCTAATTGCCTCCGAGCCGGAGATATGTCGCGTTCCGATCATGGTCGATTCCTCGCAATGGCCGGTGCTGGAGGCGGGTCTAAAATGTCTGCAGGGCAAGGGGGTGGTCAATTCGATCAGCCTCAAGGATGGTTCGGATGAATTCCTGCGGCGGGCTCGACTGATCCGACGGTATGGGGCGGCGGTGGTTGTGATGGCCTTCGACGAACATGGGCAGGCCGACACGGTTGAGCGCAAGGTCGAGATATGCCGTCGATCGTACGACCTTCTCATCGAGCAGGCTGGCCTGTCGCCTCAAGATATAATCTTCGATCCGAATGTCCTGGCTGTTGCTACCGGCATTGACGAGCACAACAACTACGGCGTCGCCTATATCGAAGCCTGCCGAGCGATAAAAGCAATGATGCCACTGACGAAAGTCAGCGGCGGGATCAGCAATCTGTCGTTTTCGTTCCGAGGCAACAATGCCGTGCGTGAAGCGATGCACTCGGTGTTTCTGTATCATGCCATCAAGTCCGGTCTGGATATGGGCATTGTCAATCCGGCTCAGCTGACCATCTATGATGATCTTCCCCAGGAGTTGCGCCAAGCCGCCGAAGATGTAGTTCTGAATCGTGATCCGCATGCCACGACGCGTATGATCAAACTGGCCGAGCAGACTGGTCCCAAAAAACAGGCCGGTGCTCAGGATTCGGCCTGGCGCGAATTGCCAGTGGCCGAACGTTTGGCTCATGCCTTGGTGCATGGTATAACCGATGACATTGAACAGGACACCATGGCTGCGCTTGAGTCGGCCGCAAGCACTCTGGCTGTCATAGAAGGTCCCCTTATGGCCGGTATGAATCGGGTCGGCGATCTGTTTGGTGCCGGCAAGATGTTCCTGCCGCAGGTAGTCAAGAGCGCGCGGGTTATGAAACGAGCCGTCAAAGTGCTTACTCCGCTACTGGAAGAAGAGCAAAAACAAGCCGGCCTGACATCGCGCGGCAAAATTCTTCTCGCCACCGTCAAAGGTGATGTCCATGATATAGGCAAAAACATCGTCGGCGTTGTTCTGGGCTGTAATGGTTACGAAGTTGTTGATCTGGGCGTCATGGTACCGGCTCAAACGATCCTTGAGACGGCCCGGCGAGAGGCAGTTGATATTGTCGGGCTGTCCGGCTTGATCACGCCATCGTTGCACGAGATGACCCATGTGGCCTCGGAATTGGAGCGGCAGGAGTTTGATTTACCTCTGCTGATCGGCGGCGCTACCACCTCGCGCGTTCATACGGCGGTAAAGATCGAGCCCTGCTACAGCAGCCCGACCGTGTATGTCCCAGATGCATCGCGAGCGGCCGGTGTCGTCGGGCAGCTTCTGGACCCCGGTGCGCGTCAGGATTTTGTAAGGAAGATTCGAGACAAGTACCGTCAGGTGCGTGACGAACGACAGGCGGCGGGCCAGGCGTCCGATTTGGTCAGCCTGGACCAAGCCAGGGCCGCAGCGTTTGAACCCGACTTCAGCCAATACCGGCCGCCGCGGCCCAATATGCTCGGACTGAAGACATTCGACGACTATCCGTTGGTCGAACTGGTTGACTACATAGATTGGTCGCCGTTTTTTCAGGTATGGGAACTGCCTGGTCGCTACCCTCGGATTTTCGAGTATCAGCATGTCGGCGCTCAGGCGCGCGAGCTCTTTCACGATGCCCAGAATCTGCTGCGACGGATCATCGACGAGAAACTGCTTAGGGCTCGCGCGGTGATCGGCTTGTTCCCGGCGGGTCGAGTTGGTGACGATATTGTGGTGTATGCCGACGACACTCGAACCGGGCTGTCAGGCGTTTTTCATCAGCTTAGGCAGCAACGCCACTCTGAACAATCCAGGTATCACCGTTGTTTGGCTGACTTTGTGGCTCCTTCTGATAGCGGCGTTGAGGATTGGATTGGAGGCTTTGCAGTGACGACCGGCGACGGTGCCGCCGAGCTGGTTGCCCATTTCGAACAAGCCGGTGATGACTACAGCGCCATCATGGTCAAGGCCCTGGCCGATCGCCTGGCGGAGGCGCTGGCCGAGCATATGCACCAGCGGGTTCGCACAGAATTCTGGGGCTACGCGGCCAAGGAGCAACTGGACTCCGACGCCCTGATCGCCGAGAAATACGTTGGCATTCGCCCTGCACCCGGTTATCCCGCCTGTCCGGATCACACTGAAAAGTGGACGCTGTTTGAGCTCTTGAAGGCAACGGCGGCGACCGGAATCGAGTTAACCGAGAGCCTGGCTATGAACCCGGCTGCGTCGGTTTGCGGCTGGTATTTTTCGCACCCGGAGTCGCGTTATTTTGCTGTCAGCAAGCTGGGTCGGGACCAGGTAACCGACTACGCCATTCGCAAAAAGATGCCGATTGATCAGATGGAACGGTGGTTGGCGCCCAATCTGGCTTACGAGCCGGAGCTGCGCGCATCGACATCACGAAATCAAAAGGAAAGTGACTCATAAACATGTTTGTGACCGAGCATATCGACCGCGCCCGGAACCCGCTTTTCAGCTATGAGATTATTCCCCCTCCGCGCGGCCGCGGTGCCCGGGACATATTGGATATTGTGGAGCAACTGCTGCCGTTCCAGCCGCCGTTCATTGATGTTACCAGCCACGGAGCCATCGCCCAGTACGAAGAACTTGATGATGGTACCGTACGGCGGCGAATTCGCACTAAGCGTCCCGGCACGATTAGTTTGTGTGGCATTATCCAAAATCGATACAATATCGATACCGTCCCGCATCTGCTTTGTCGAGGTTTTACCAGGGAGGAGACCGAGGATGCCATGATCGAACTGAATTTCCTCGGCATCCATAATGTTCTGGCTATCAGAGGGGATGAGTCCGATTACCGACGTCCGGCTGACGCGGATCGAACGATCAACAGATATACGGGGGAGTTGGTAACGCAATTGAACGACCTGCGATCTGGTCGCTATCTCGAGGAAATCGCCGACTCGGAACCGATAGAGATGTGCATTGGTGTGGGTGGTTACCCGGAGAAACACGTTGAGGCGGTCAACCAAAAGGATGACCTGCGCCGTCTAAAAGAGAAAGTTGATGCCGGAGCCGATTACATCGTCACCCAGATGTTTTTTGATAACCAGAAGTTCTTTGATTTCGAGCGCGGTTGTCGGGAACTGGGGATCAAGGTCCCGATCATTCCCGGACTGAAAGTTATCAACTCAGCCACTCAACTCACCAAATTGCCCGAGAATTTCCATGTCGATATTCCGCCTGCTTTGGCCGACCAGATTCAGGCTGAGCCAAAGAGGGCGCGACAGCTGGGCATTGACTGGGCGGTCGGGCAGTGCACACAGCTACTGAATCGGGGCACCAAGTGCATCCATTTCTTTGTAGTCAACGATGTCCGCTCCGTGGTCCAGACGGTTAGTCGCCTGCGCTGACGACTAAAACTGCCGCTCGAAATAGGATCGGTCAAACTCCTGCTTTTCCCGTTTCAACCAGAAGCTCGCTCGCGTGCGATTGCGTCTTAAACTCAGCGGATCTTGGCCGAGAAGGCGCATGACAAGACTGATCGGGGTCAGCAGCAAGTAGAATGTAAGAGTCAGGATTACCCGGGTTGATAGCCAGCCCAAAACCGCAGCCGCAGCCATCCAGGCTCGAAATGGGTGCCGGAGAATTCGTGGTGCGGTCAAGCCCAAGATTGCCAGCAAAGCCCCGACGCCGGTGGGCACCCACCACCAGGGCCACTCGTGCCACCATTGCCAGGCACCGAGAGTGACCAGGACCAGACCGACCAATAGGCCGAACGAACGGAGCCGGCGGGCGTCGGGCTGGGATGGCGTGCTGCTATCATGCTGCTTCATGTGTTGGTCTCAGTCGAGTTCGAATTCCGGTTGCAGGCCGGATGCTGTCTCGCCCGGATTCTCTTTGTTGACAATGAAAGTGTCCAACACCAGTACGTCCATGGCTGTTCTCAGGAAACAGTCGATGGCGTCATCAGGGGAACACACAATCGGTTCGCCGCGGACATTGAACGAGGTGTTTATCAGCACCGGGCAACCGTGTTGGCGGTCAAATTCCGTCAGCAGACGGTGAAAGCGCGGATTGTCGGTGGCGTTGACTGTCTGCAGGCGGGCCGAGTAATCAACATGAGTCACGGCCGGGATACGACTACGCTGAAGGTCGAGCTTTTCCAATCCCGTTCGACTATCCTCGTCGGTCGGCAGCCGCTGCGCTTCGGTCACGGGCGCGGTCAGTAGCATATAGGGGCTCGGGCGATCTATGTCGAAGTAGTCGCCTGCTGATTCCTCCAGTACGGCCGGGGCAAAGGGACGGAAACTCTCACGGTTCTTTATTTTCAGGTTCATTGTCCGTTGCATGCTTGGAGAGCGGGCATCACCCAGAATGGAGCGATTACCCAGCGCCCGAGGGCCGAACTCCATACGTCCCTGGAACCAGCCGACGGTCTTGCCATCGCCCAACAGCTTAGCTGTTTCCTCACACAACGTTGTCTCCGAAGCCCGCCGATGAACCAACCCGCGTTTATCGAGCGCGGCCTCAATGGCATCGGCGGTGTACGACGGACCAAGCAACGAACCCTTCTGACTATCCCGTCCCTCGACTACGCTGCGATCTTCGCCCAGATACTGATGCCACGCTGACAGGGCGGCTCCCAGGGCGCCACCGGCGTCGCCGGCAGCAGGCTGAATCCAAATCTCATCAAAGGGTCCATCTCGCAGCAGGCAGGCATTGGCGACACAATTCAAAGCCACACCACCCGCCAGGCACAGCCGATGCCGGCCGGTTTCGCGATGGGCATGATCGGCCAAGCGCAAAATTGCCAGTTCCGTCACGGCTTGAATCGAGCTGGCCAGATCCATCTCTCGGGTCGTGATCTCGCTTTCGGGTCGCCGTGGCGGTCCGCCAAACAGATCGTCAAAGCGACCGCTCGTCATCTTGAGACCATGCAAAAAGTCAAAATACCCCAAGTCCAACCGCAGGGACCCATCCCGTCTGAGGTCGACCATGCGATCCAGAATCACATCACGGTACTTCGGCTCACCATAGGGAGCCAGCCCCATCAGTTTGTATTCGCCCGAGTTGACCTTAAATCCGCAGAAATAGGTGAAGGCGGAGTAGAGCAGACCGAGAGAATGGGGAAACTGTTGCGTTGCCAAAAGCGATATTTGGTTACCCTCGCCGATCCCCAGGCCTGCGCAGACCTGCTCGCCGACGCCATCGATAGTGAGGATGGCGGCCGATTCGAACGGCGAGGGGAAAAAGGCTGCGGCAGCATGCGACAGGTGATGCTCGGGGAAAAGTATGCGGCCGTCGTAGCCGAGTTGGCGGCGAATCCGGTCCTTAATCCACAACTTCTGCCTCAGCCACACTGGCAGGGCCTTCAGGAACGATCCCAGACCACGGGGTGCTACCGACAGATAGGTTTCCAGGAGCCGTTCAAATTTGATAAACGGTTTCTCGTAAAACGCCACCAAACCCAGCTGGTCGGCCTCTATGCCGGCCTGGGCCAGACAGTATTCGATAGCGGCAGCAGGGTATGACGGGTCGTGCTTGATACGCGAAAAGCGTTCCTCCTGGGCTGCCGCTATAATCCCGCCATCTCGTAGTAGGCAGGCGGCACTGTCATGATAGAAGGCCGATATGCCCAAAATGTATTTAGGTGATCCGTCCATACGTCCTTCTACCGCCTGACGCCTTCATCCCGGCCAGGCTGCCTTGGGCGGCAAGATGCTGTCGGGCCATCTTTTTGGTTGTCCAAAAGGCTCTCTTTACGTTTAATGCCTGCAACAACCGTTGATGCTATGAAATCGCCAGAGAACTTCACTAAACGAATCATTGTCACCGGCGGCGCCGGATTCATCGGGTCAAACCTGTTGCTTCATATGGTACCACGGTATGGCGATTATCTCTTTGTCAACGTCGACTGCCTGACCTATGCCGGCAACCTAAGCAATCTTGGCCAAATCGAGCGCGCAGACAACTATATTTTCCAGCGTCTCGATATTCGCGATGCCGTTGCGATCAGGCGTTGCTTCGAGAAATACCAGGTTACCGGCGTGATCCACCTGGCCGCCGAGTCGCACGTTGACCGTTCCATCGACGCCCCGGCTTCGTTCATCGAAAGCAACATCATCGGTACTTTCATTCTATTGCAGGAGGCCAGGCGCCGCCACGCTGAGGGGGTGGAAATCAGATTCCATCATGTCAGCACCGACGAGGTGTACGGCTCGCTGGGAGAGACCGGCCTCTTTGCCGAGACCAGTCCCTACGCACCCAGTTCGCCCTATTCTGCCTCCAAGGCAGCCTCAGACCATCTGGTGCGAGCCTACCACAAGACTTACGGGCTGGACACGGTGGTGACCAACTGCTCCAACAACTACGGCCCATACCAGTTTCCTGAGAAGCTGATCCCGCTAATGATTCGCAACGCGGTAGCAGGCAAACCACTGCCGGTGTATGGTGATGGTCTCCAGGTGCGGGATTGGCTGTATGTAATTGACCATTGCCGGGCGCTGGATCTGGCATTTCACCGGGGACAGACCGGTGGTACCTACAATATCGGTGGTCACAACGAGATCACCAACCTTGACCTGGTGCGTCTAATCTGCAGCAAGCTCGACGCCCGTCTCGGCGGTGGTCCCCGCCAGGAGTTGATTGAGTTTGTTGGTGATCGACCCGGTCATGACCATCGTTATGCCATCGACGCTACGTATATAGGGAAGACGCTGGGTTGGCATCCGGAAGTGACCTTCGAAGAAGGTCTCGAGCTTACTGTCGATTGGTACTTGGATCATGGCGAGTGGCTGGATCGTTGTACCAGCGGTGAATATAGGGAGTACTATGAGCGCATGTATCGTGATCGCTGAGAGGCAGCCGGTATGAAGCAAGCGCTTCGTAAAGGCATCATTCTGGCAGGAGGTGCCGGCACCCGTCTGTATCCGGCGACTCGCGTTGTCGGAAAACAGCTCTTGCCGATCTATGATAAGCCGATGGTGTATTATCCCCTCTCGACGCTTATGCTGTTGGGAATCACGGAGATACTCCTGATCTCGACCATGGAGGATTCGCTGCGATTTCAGGCGCTCCTGGGTGATGGCGCCGCCCTGGGTTTGCACCTGGAGTATGCTGTGCAGCCACAGCCCCGGGGCATCGCCGAAGCGTTCCTCTTGGCCGAGACGTTCATTGATCAGGATCCGGTGGCGCTCATTTTGGGTGACAACCTGTTTTATGGAACCTACGATTTTCTTCGTAGGGCCAGAGATTTTCAGAGCGGGGCGGTGATTTTTGGATATAACGTGAAAGACCCACAGCGTTACGGGGTGGTTGAGTTTGATTCGGAGGGCGTGGCGATCTCGATCGAAGAGAAGCCGCCGGTTCCGAAATCCAACTATGCTGTTACGGGGCTGTATCTCTATGATGCTGATGTGGTCGAAATTGCCAAGCGGCTCAGGCCGTCGGACCGGGGCGAATTGGAGATTACCGATGTCAACAATGTCTATCTCAACCGAGGTGAGTTGAAGGTGATCAAGCTTGGCCGAGGGATTGCCTGGTTGGATACCGGCACGCATGATGCGATGCTCGAAGCCAGCAATTTTATCGCTACTATCGAGCGGCGCCAAGGGCAGAAAATCGCCTGCCTGGAGGAAATTGCATACCGCATGCGCTATATCAATCGTGACCAGATCCAGGCTCTGATCGACGGCATGACAGACAATCTCTATCGGCAGTATTTGCAAAACGTTGTTCGCGAGGTTGACGGAGAGTAGCGGTGAGGATTTTGGTTACCGGGCATCGTGGTCAGTTGGGGAGTGAGCTTATGGCCTCGCTTGGCCGGGAGCATGAGGTGACCGGGTTTGACTTGGAGGATGTCAATATCACCCAAAAAGAGGCGGTTATCGCTTATATAGCTGCCGCATCGCCGGAGGTGGTCCTTCACACGGCCGCCTATACCGATGTCGACGCTTGCCAAAGGAATGTTGGTACGGCTATGGCGATCAACGCCGAGGGTGCCGGCCATGTGGCCGAGGCCTGCCGTCAGGTGGGCGCCCGCATGGTCTACTTTTCCACCGACTATGTTTTTGACGGCAACAAGCAGGGGGATTATGTCGAAGAAGACATACCTAATCCGCCTTCGGTCTATGGCCGGAGCAAGCTGGCCGGTGAGGCGGCCGTCGCGGCCGTTTTGGATAATCATGCGATTGTGCGCATTGCCTGGCTGTATAGTCAGCATGGTCAGAATTTTGTTAAGCTGATGATTCGTGAGGGCAGTCGGCAGCTACGGGGAGATCGCGGTTGCATCCGAGTTGTCGATGATCAATACGGCAACCCTACCTGGACAGCGGATGTGGCGGCTCAGGTGCGGCCGCTGCTTGATGCTAGGCACCGGGGGATCTTTCATGCTACGGCCATCGGGTCCACGTCGTGGTACGGGCTGGCCCGGAAAGTATTGGAAACGCTCGACATGAACGTGAGTCTTGCCCGGTGCCGCACCAGCGAATATCCCCGGCCGGCTCTCCGCCCGGCCAATTCGTGTTTGGCCAATTCCCGCCTGGCCCAAGCAGGGATCAATCTCATGCGGGACTGGGACGCCACCCTCACGGAGTTCCTCACCCTCAATGCCAAGAGGTTGCTTGATGAAAACTGAAAGCAGCGATATCATTGACGATGTTGTCATTCGTCACCTCAGCATCTTCAAGGACAAGCGCGGCTGGCTGGCCGAGCTGTTTCGCCAGGATGAGCTTGAATCACAGTTCTACCCCGTCATGAGCTACATGTCTATGTCGCGGCCGGGAGAAGTGCGCGGTCCGCACGAACATGCCGGCCAGGCCGATCTCCTGGCGTTTGTGGGACCGTCGACTTTCAGGTGTTACCTCTGGGACAACCGACGGCTGTCACCCACTTACGAAAATCATTTCGCAATCGACCTGGGGGAAAAGCGACCGGCGCTGGTGCGGGTCCCCCCGGGCGTCGTTCATGCCTACAAGAACATAGGCCGCGTTGACGGTCTGGTGTTTAACGCGCCCAACCAGCTTTATCGTGGTCCCGGCCGAACCGGATCTGTGGACGAGATACGGCATGAGCTGGATCCAAAAAGCCCCTTCAAGGTCCCTGGGGCCGGTTGAGCAATCGCATAGGCCGGAAATCCCTTCCCAATAGCGTGGCATCCGTTTCCGCGACAGCAGCTTAATGACCAACCAAAGAGGGCGTTCCGCGCGAGTGGTGTCGTCCTAACCCTACCAACGCCAGCAAGTTACTCGCAATCAACTATAGTCGGCATGATTCTTGATTAGCTCTAGTGTGGAATAGCTAAGAACCCGTGCGGATCAGACTGTCCGATGCAAAAAAAATGCGGCAGCCGATCTTGCCCGGAGAAACGAAAGCAAGGATGCCATTATGCTGTCAGGGAAGTCACTGCTGATCACCGGAGGTACCGGTTCGTTCGGCAAGGAACTCGTTAAGACTCTTCTGTCTCGCCATCCCAAAATCAAACGACTGGTGGTCTACTCACGAGATGAGCTAAAACAATTCGAGATGGCCCAGGCTTATCCCGATTCGACCTTTCCTCAGATGCGTTACTTCATCGGCGATGTCCGCGACAAGGAAAGGCTGTACCGGGCCATGCGGGGTATCGACGTGGTAGTTCATGCCGCGGCACTCAAACAGGTTCCGGCCTGTGAGTACAATCCGTTTGAAGCTATCAAAACCAACGTCCTCGGGGCTCAGAATGTGATTGAATGCGCCATCGACCGCGATGTTCAAACGGTGGTCGCATTGTCGACCGACAAGGCGGCTGCTCCCATCAATCTGTACGGAGCCACCAAGCTGTGTTCGGACAAACTTTTTGCTTCGGCCAACAACTATTCGGGCAAGTCCGGCATCAAGTTTGGTGTCGTGCGCTACGGCAATGTCCTGGGCAGCCGTGGCAGCGTCGTTCCCTTCTTCCAGAAAAGGCGTGCCTCGGGCACCCTGCCCATCACCGACAAACGGATGACAAGGTTCAATATCACGCTTGAAGAAGGGGTTGACCTGGTGCTATACGCCATGACGCACATGTGGGGTGGTGAAATCTTCGTCCCCAAGATACCCAGCTATCGGATAACCGACCTGGCCGAGGCCGTAGCCCCCGAATGCGCGCAAGCTGAGGTCGGGATCCGCCCGGGTGAGAAGATCCACGAAGAGATGATCACTGAGACGGATGCCTACAACAGCCTGGAGTTTGACGATCATTATGTGATACTGCCGTCCATGCCCACCTGGGATGTAGCCGAATACATGCTCGCTCGCGGCGGCCGACGCTGCCGGCCGGGCTTTTCATACAACAGCGGCAGAAACAGTCGGTGGCTATCGGTCGACCAACTGCGTCAGTTGATAAGCGAGCAGGTTAATAAGAGTGTTGGTCGACACACAGTCGGAAGTGCTAGGGAATACGTCACTGATAGTTCCTGCAAATCACTTGATCGACGCCAGGCGGCCGATCCCCATCGGTTGACACTGGCCGGGATGCGCCAGGATCTCAAGACGGTTCTGAATGCGGCTGCGATCACAAACTGACCGGCGCACGATGCTGAACAGGGATATGACTACCAGTACACGACAATCGACAGCGTTTCTGCCATACGGTCGGCAATCAGTCACCGAGGACGATATTCATGCTGTTGAGCAGGTCTTACGGTCCGATCGGTGGACACAGGGTGACCTGGGTCCCCGCTTCGAACGCATACTGGCCGATGTTTGCGGCGCCACTGAGGCTGTCCTGGTCTCCAGCGGCACGGCTGCGCTGCATTTGTCGATGCTGGCATTGGGCGTTGGTCCCGGCGATGTCATCGTGACCTCGGCCAATACGTTCCTCGCATCGGCCAATTGTGCCCGCTATGTGGGCGCGGAAGTTCTGTTTGCCGATATCGATCCGGCTACCGGGCTTATGACGCCTAACACCCTGGCGCGAGTTCTTGACCGGGATACTGAGCGCCGAGTGCGCGCAATAGTCCCGGTCCATTTTGCCGGTCAGTCGGTGGAAATGGCCGCCATCGCCAGTCTGGCCCGAGAGCACGGGGCCAGGGTAGTTGTTGATGCTTGCCATGCCCTGGGGGCCACATATCAGCACGCCGGACAAGTTTATCCCGTGGGATGCTCGGCTCATGCCGACCTGACCGTGTTTTCCTTTCATCCGGTGAAGCATGTTGCCATGGGCGAGGGGGGTGCCGTCACTACCGATGATCGGGATCTTGCCGGCAGGCTGCGTCTGCTTCGCAATCATGGTCTTCAGCGAGATAATCCGGCCAATCTCGAACTGGCACTGGATTGTAATGGTCAAGCCAATCCGTGGTACTATGAAATGACCGACTTGGGCTACAATTATCGCGCCACCGATATCCAGGCCGGCCTGGGCTGCAGTCAGCTTGGGCGCCTGGGTGAGGCTATCCGGAGACGTAACGAAATTGCCCGGCTATACAAAAGTCTCCTGAAGCAACGCCTTGACGCAGCGCGCGTAACGCCGCTACGTGCGCCGGCCGACGGACTTCATGCCTACCACCTCTATGTAGTCAAAGTCGACTATGAGAGCTATGGCCTGACCAGGGCGGACCTGATGAATAGCCTATCCCAGCGAGGTATCGGAACTCAGGTTCATTACATACCGGTGCCGTGGCAGCCTTACTACCGCGACCGGTACGGACTTGGCAACGACATGTATCCCGGAGCCTCGGCTTACTACGAGCAGGCCCTGAGCCTGCCGATGTACCCGGCGCTTACCAATAGTGACTGCCACCGCGTTGTTGATGAACTGGCCGCCTGTCTTGAGACTGGGAATGATCTATGAGCCCTGCCTTCGAAAAGACAAGACGCCTGGGACTGGGCACGGTTCAGTTTGGACTTGATTACGGCGTGGCCAATAAGAGTGGCCGGGTCAATGTCGATGAAGCAGCTCGGATTGTCGAAGCTGCGTCAAGAAGTGGGTTACAGGTTCTTGATACCGCCTATTCCTATGGATCAAGCGAACAAGTCCTGGGCACTCTTCTACATCCGGATCATCGTTTTCGCATAATCACAAAGACCGTCACCTGCAGGGGCCCAATCGTGACGGCTGCTCACGGGATTCAAATCCAATTGGCATTCCGGCAATCCTTGAAACGATTAAACCAATCGTCGGTTTACGGTTTATTAGTGCACGACGCCGATGATCTTCTCAAGCCGGGCTCGCATCACATTGTCGCGGCCCTGAGGCAGTTACAATCCGAAGAATTGGTGGAGAAGATCGGCTTCTCCGCCTACACCTCCGATCAAGTGGACAGGATCATAGAGTATTTCCATCCGGACATTGTCCAGATTCCACTCAATGTGCTCGACCAGCGGCTAGTTCAAAGTGGCACCCTGACGAGGCTTCGTCATCGGGGCGTCGAAATCCACGCCCGTTCGATATTCTTGCAGGGATTGCTGCTTATGGATCCCAATGACCTCGATCCTTACTTCGCTCCTGTTCGTGGTCATCTCATGAGGATCGGGGACATCATCGGGCAGACCAGAATGCAGCGCCTGAGCGCCGCCCTTCGATTTGTGTTCGACCAGGAGACTATTGATATGGCCGTTGTCGGCGTGTGCTCGCAGCGGGAACTCCTGGAGGTGATTGACGCCCTCGTCGCGCCATCAAAGGCCATCCCATTCGGCGAAATGGCCCTTAACGATCCTAAATATGTCGATCCGCGAAACTGGCGTCCGGCTGAAACTGCGCCGGCATAGAGCGAAGACAGGAGAATTCGTGATTCTCGGAATTATACAAGCAAGAGTATCATCAACCCGACTGCCGGGAAAAGTAATGAAGCCGATTCTTGGTCGGCCGATGCTGCAGTGCCAAATCGAAAGGCTAAGGCGGGCCAGTACCATTGATCGCCTGATTGTCGCTACCAGCAAGAACGTTAGCGATGATCCCATTGAGTCCCTGTGCGGATTGCTCGACATTGACTGCTTTCGTGGTGATCTGGAGGATGTCCTGGATCGATTTTATCAGGCGGCCCGGGCGTATGCACCGGATTACGTGGTGCGTCTCACCGGCGACTGCCCCCTGGCCGATCCAACGTTGATCGATCAGGTCGTCAGCTTCTGTCGGGAGGGCGACTACGATTATGTGAGCAACACTCTGGTACCGACCTTTCCGGACGGCTTGGATATTGAAGTATGCCGGTATGACGTCCTGACTCAGGCCTGGCGCGAAGCAGTCAAAGTTTCGGAGCGCGAGCATGTGACGCCGTTCGTCTGGCAGCAGCCGGACCGGTACAAGCTGGCCAACTTCGCCTCAGAACATGATAATTCGGCTCTGCGTTGGACGGTTGACGAGCCCGCAGACCTGAAACTGATTGCAGCTATCTATGAAGAACTCTATCCAAAGAACCCTGAATTCACCACCAATGATATACTCGAACTCATAGACAAAAAGCCTCAGATGCGGTTGGTGAATAGCGGCTTCGCCCGCAATGAAGGATTTGCAAAATCTGTCAGGCAAGATGCCGGGGATGTGATCAATGGATGATGCCCTGACCGCGAATGCCCATTGTCCTCGAAGCCTGGAGTTGCAGGACCGTGGCAAGAAGATAATACCGGGCCTGACGCAGTTGCTTTCGAAGCGCCCGGACCAGTTTGCACCCGACGTTTGGCCGGCCTATTACAGTCGAGCCGAAGGGGCGTATGTTTGGGATCTGGACGGCAATCGCTATCTGGACATGAGTATCGGCGGCATCGGTGCGACGGTTCTGGGTTATGCCGACCCCGACGTTGATGACGCTGTTCGCGGTGCCATCTCGCGCGGCGTGGCCTGCTCGCTCAACTGTCCCGAGGAGATCGAACTGGCCGAACTGCTGTGCGAATTACATCCCTGGGCCGAGATGGTGCGCCTGGCGCGGACCGGTGGCGAGGCGACGACCATGGCCGTGAGGATTGCGCGAGCTGCTACCGGACGGGATAAAGTCGCCATCTGTGGTTATCACGGTTGGCATGATTGGTACCTGGCGGCCAACCTGGCCGATGACCGGACTCTCGACGGACATCTCCTGCCCGGTTTGCGTCCCGCCGGCGTGCCACGGGCCTTGAAGGGCACGGCGCGGGCCTTTGCCTACAATCGACTTGATCAACTGCAGCAAATAGTGAGCGAAATCGGCTCAGAATTGGCAGCCATTGTCATGGAGCCGATTCGGTCGGCTGAGCCGCAGAATGGTTTCCTGCAGGAAGTCCGCCGGATTGCCAGCCGAACACGTGCTGTCCTGATATTCGATGAGATCTCGGCCGGGTTCCGCCTGACGACCGGTGGTGCCCATTTGGTTCTTGGAGTCGAGCCGGACGTGGCCGTCTTCTCCAAAGCAATCGCCAACGGCTATGCAATGGCCGCGGTTATCGGCCGTCGGGCGGTCATGGAGGCGGCTCAGGATTCGTTCATCAGCAGCACCATGTGGACCGAAAGTATCGGCCCCAGCGCCGCTCTGGCGACTATTTATAAGTTCCGACGCCTCAATGTCGCCGACCACCTGGTGTCGCTGGGACGTCGTGTCCAGCAGGGCTGGACTGAGGCCGCCGAGCGTAACGGCCTGGCCATTGATGTCGGCGGCATGCGGCCGATGAGCCATTTCGTTTTCGAAGATGACCTGCGCCAGTCCATGAAAGCCTACTTGGTTCAGCTGATGCTGCAACGCGGGTATCTTGCATCCAATGCGTTTTATGCCATGTACGCTCACACGCATCAAGACGTCGAGCAGTATCTACAGGCGGTCGACGTCTGTTTTGCCGAAGTCCAGCTTGCGCGCCGGACCGGCAACCTGGACCGCAAAATGGTGGGACAGCCGGCTGCAGCCGGCTTTGGAAGGTTGGCCTGAAGATGCTAGTAGTCATTCGTACTGATGCCTCACTCGAGATAGGTACCGGACACGTTATGCGCTGCCTGACCGCCGCCGAGCAACTGCATAGTCACGGTGCCGAAGTACGTTTCGTGTGCCGTGCTTTTCCCGGTAATCTGTGCGATGTGATCCGAGAGCACGGCTACAGGTGTGACCGACTACCGTTCGAATGTGGCGATGTGAAGAACACCTATGATAGTATTTATGCCAGGTGGTTGAGCGTGGATCAGATCGTCGATGCCGAGCAAACACAGGGCGTGCTGCACAGTTATGGAACCAGGCCCGACTGGATTATCGCCGACCATTACGGACTGAACAGCCTTTGGCACAAAGCTATGCGCCCATACAGCCGGCGGATTATGGTCATTGACGACCTGGCCAATCGACCCCTGGACTGCGATCTGCTGCTGGATCAGAACTATTACGCCAATATGGCTCAGAGGTATTGGGGATTGGCCCCCGCCTACTGTCGGCAGTTGCTGGGTCCGGAGTATGCTCTGCTCCGTCGCGAATTCCTGGTGGCAGATCGTCGCCAACGATCGACAGCGGTGCGCTGCATTCTGGTGTTTTTTGGCGGAACCGATCCGTCCAATCAGACCGCGGTGGCGCTGGGGGCGATCAGGGAACTCAGCAATACGAATCTGTGCGTCGATGTCGTGATCGGCGCGACCAATCCACATCGTGAACACATTGAACGGCTATGCGCTCGATCAGACCGATTCGAACTGCACCAGAATGTCTCCAATATGGCTGAACTTATGAGTGCCGCCGATTTGGCCATCGGCGCCGGTGGCACCACTACTTACGAACGACTGTATATGCGGCTGCCGACCTTGGCCATATCGATTGCCGATAATCAAACAGAAGTACTCAAGGGTTTGCATGGCGCCGGACATTTGGTTTATCTGGGCCACCACGGCGATGTGACACCGGCGTCGCTGGCCGCATCAATAGAGGATTTTGTTGACGGAAAAACGAGGATCGTACCGTATGAATTCACCGCGGGAAATAACTTTCTTTGGGGCGAACTACAGGCTGCCGCAGATGCTCAACCGGCTGGTGCCGGTCAAGCGCATTGTTTGCGAGCGACGGGCCTTTAGTGCCGATCTGTACAGCTTCGCGCAACTGAGCGGCGCTGATTTTGTGGCCGTGGCCAAACGTGATGAACTGAACTCACTAGTAGTCGCGCCGGGCAGTGTGGGCCTATCCTGCGGATTCGGATTGATCTTCACCGGCCGCCACATCGCGGCCTTTGAGCATGGCATCTGGAACATCCACTATGGCAAGTTGCCCGATATTCGCGGTCGCCATCCTATCTCCTGGGCGTTTTTGAGGGGTGACGATAGGTTCTACGTCTCTATCCATCAAGTAAGTGAGGAAATAGACAAGGGTTTGCTGTTGGCCCAGGATTGGGTACCGCGAGATCTCAATGACACCGAGGCGCAAGTACGCGAGAAGATCGAGACTAAGCTCGAACAGGGATTGCTGAAGGAGGCTTTGGAGAATTATCGGCAAGGGCGCCACATTGAATTGGACGACGGCACCTATTACCCAAGCCTCAACCAGCGCTTCGACAATGTGGCGCCATCCGAGCACGATTCGAAGTTCTTGTTTAACCTGTTTAGGTCTCAAGCATTTTATGGGGGCGTTACCGTCGATGGCGAGAATAGACGTGAATGTGTCTTTTTCCATCCGGAGTTCGGTGAGCACTATGAACAACACGCAATATACGAGTGCCGCGACGGCGTGAAGGTGGCTATTAAATAGCCCAACTGGGAGAACCATAGTTGAGAATCGCGATCATGCAACCAACTTACCTGCCCTGGACAGGACTGTTCAACCTTCTGGCCAACGTTGACACATTTGTGTTTCTTGACAACGTCCAGTTTGAGCGGCGGAGCTGGCAACAGCGCCAGCGCATCATACTGAATGGCCGGGAGTTCATGCTGACAGTACCGGTCCGGTCCAAGGGCCGATTGAAGCAATCGATAAGCGACGTGCAGATCGATTACTCTCGGTCATGGGCAGACCGCCACTTGCAGACACTGCTCCATGCCTACGGTAAACATCCATATGGCGGCGAGGTTCTTGACTTGGTTGGTCCCTGCTTGCGCTCCAAGCCTCGTCTTTTGGTCGAGAACAATATTGCTATCATCGCGGCATTGTCGGGGGCGTTGGGATTGACACCGCGGCTTCTGAGAAGTTCGACGCTATCATTGAGCGGCCGTAGATCAGAGTTGCTAATGAACATATGTCGACACCTTGGAGCCGATGTCTACCTCAGCGCAGCCGGATCTCGTGGGTACATAGAGACCGAGGGAATGTTTGCGGCAAGTGATGTAAAGGTGGGATATCAAGACTATTTGCCAAAACCGTATCCTCAGCTGGGTGTAAGTGAGTTTGTCCCATACATGTCGATTGTGGATGTCATCGCCAATCTGGGTTGCGAAGCCGCCCGAGAGCATGTCATGCCGACAGCGGTGGACAAGTGTGAGAGCGAGGTGAGTCTAGTATGAAAGCAATCACAATTTCCTGCATTCCGGTGGGGCCGAATCACTCGCCGCTGATCATAGCGGAGATGTCGGGTAACCATAATCAGTCCCTTGATCGGGCCCTGGCCATAGTCGACGCAGCGGCAGAGGCAGGCGCTCATGGGCTCAAGATACAAACTTACACTGCGGACACGATAACCATCGACGCCGAGCAGGATGAATTCAGGATAACCGACGCCGAGAATCTCTGGAGCGGTAACAGACTTTACCAGCTTTACGACCGGGCGCACACGCCCTGGGAGTGGCACCGGCCGATTTTCGAACGCTGCCGTGAGCGCGGCATATTCGGTTTCAGCACGCCTTTTGATGCTTCCGCCGTTGATTATCTCGAAGAGCTGGAAGTGCCCTGCTACAAAATCGCGTCGTTTGAAAATATCGATCTGCCGCTAATTAGGCGGGTGGCTGCTACCGGCAAGCCGATCATTATGTCAACCGGAATGGCCTCAGTGGCTGAGTTGGGTGAAGCGGTCGACACCGCCCGTCGCGCCGGCTGCAGGGATATCATATTGCTCAAATGCACCTCGACGTATCCGGCAAGTCCGATTGATTGCAACCTCTCGACCATTCCCCATCTCCGCCAGATGTTTCAAACTCAGGTCGGTCTGTCCGATCACACTCTTGGCATTGGCGTGCCGCTGGCGGCTGTCGCCCTTGGCGCTACCGTTGTCGAAAAGCACTTCACTTTGGATCGCTCTGACGGCGGTGTTGACGCGGCCTTTTCTCTGGAGCCGCCTGAGTTGAAATCTCTGGTTGAAGAAAGCAAGCGAGCTTGGCAGGCGATCGGCAAAATAACCTACGGGCCGGCAAACGGTCGCGAAATGTGCTCGCTCAAGTACCGCCGCAGTCTATATGTCACTCAGGACATGAGGGCCGGGGACAAGTTCGACGAAAGCAACTTGCGCAGTATCCGCCCCGGATTGGGGCTGCCCCCCAAGCACTACGAGACCCTGCTCGGCAAGAAGGTGACGCAGGATGTCACACGTGGAACGGCGGTGTCATGGGAACTAGTCGAATGAAATGCGGCCCTTGCAACATTTGGTGGTCTCATGGGTGGTGTCGCAGCGAGTTGAGCCAAGGCTGTCTGGTATGCCGATACTGATTATTTTCATATCACTGATGGGCACGTTGGCGGCCTATTTCATGGTCGCGCGACGAGATGGCAGTTGGGTCAATGTGCTGACACCTATCTATCTGACCTTCGTCCCAGCTTACTATCTACTGGAACTGCTCAACATCCACTACTTCGGTTACAGCGGCAGCACCATGGCCTACACCCTCTGCTACGTAACATATGCCATTAACTTCATCGTTCTGGCTTGGGTATACTCGCGAATCAAGGTGCCCCGAGTGAGACTGCCCTTCAACACGCCATTCCGAATACGTTGGCTGCCCTACATCGTGCTGAGCTTGTCGGTTGTCGTCTACCTGCCGATTCTGTTTGAGTTCAGCGAATTGCTGATGCATCCCCGGCAGATCTATGTGCAAACCAGAAGCGGTTACGGCCACATGTTTTTCGTGTCCACCGCCCTGACGTTCTTGGCCTTTATCTTAATGCTGTTCAAGAAGCGGTCATTCGTAGGGGAGAAGGTCCTGTTCTTTCTGGTGTGTTTCTTGCTGTGCCTGATGCATGGCAGTAAGGGCCAGGTAGTCCAGCTGATTTTCATGGCGATGATGTATCGCGTGTATGTTCGCGGTCTTCGAGTGCAGCTACGCGGTGCACTCTTGATTGTGGGTGCATTTGCTATCGTGATGTCGGGGCTGTTTGCGTTATTGCGGTCCTCGTCAGGCGACCCGGGGGACAGCCTGGCCATGGTTCTGGCAAGTTATTCCGATTACAATCGCAACGCCATGATGCTAATAGACGACGAACCCGAGCTACACTATGGTCGGCTTACGCTGCAGCAAAATATCTATACCCGCGTGCCGCGAGTGCTGTTCCCAGATAAACCTAAAAACTGGGGGACGTTTTACCTCGCCCAGAAGTACTATCCGGTTTGGTTTGAGAAGGAAACAGGTGCCCCGTCGTTTGGAATCCTGGGTGTGCCGTACGCTGACTTCGGGTATCTGGCCGTGTTTTATCTCCTGGCTTGGGCCGCAGTTACCGGACTCATGCTTCGCCTGTTTGTCAATCGTGTGAGTCGAAATGGGAATCCGTCGGATTTTGTTATGGTGCTGTTCTTGTGTAGCGTTTCGGTGATTCCAGGAGGCATGGGTTATCTGCTGATCGATCATCTGATTTTGGCGGCGATGCTGGCGGTCGTATTGCGCCTGCGCTGGAGTGTGTTTGGGATAAGGCAGTCGGAGAAGGTCCAGGTCGGCTTGAGCCCGGAGGCCGCCGGTGGTTGAATCTAGGATGATTGTAGTCCAAGGAGCCTTATAGCGTGGTACGCAACAAAGCCATACTGCTGGGTTTTTATCAGGGGCTGGGCGATTTTGTGTCGGCGGTACCTGTCATGAATCAACTGTTGGCTCAGAACAACAAGCTTTACGTCGCCGCCAGCAAGCAGAATGTGAGGCTGGCTGAAGCGATCCGATTCAAGGGGAGCGCGATTGAACTCCTGGACTACTCTCTGTTTTCGATAGGTCATCCGGGGGCGCTGGTCCCTTTTGTCAGGCAATTGGTGCGATTACATCCAGATCTGGTTTACGTCTCGCCACACGCGCAACGACATCTGTCCAGTTGGAAAGTGCCGATTCTGCTGGCGATTGTTAAGCGGCTGTTCTGGGGCCACGCGACCATCGTTGGAGCCGCCGATGAACGGCTGTCGCGACTGCTCGATATTGTCCTTCCGGTGGACAGGAATCTCGATCTGTTGCATCGGGAGTGGTCGTTTCACAATCTCGCCGGATCGTTTGATCTGGAAGAACCGCCTGAATACTGCAGGGGAATTAAGTGGAATATCAATCGTCCTGATCAGGAGGAGGGAGCCGACCTGGTCATTCATCCGGGAGCATCAAAGGCGGTCAGGATGTGGCCGGTCGCACATTACCGTGAGATGGTGAACCTACTGGGGGAGTCGGTCCAAATAGCTGTGGTCGGCCTTGAATCCGAACTCGAGCCTTTGCGCGCGGAACTGGGGCGGTACAGCAACGTCAGGTTCTTCGTTGGTTCTCTTGTCGACGTGGTTGCGATTATGTACGCCGCACGTGCCGTGATAACCATGGACAGCGGGTTTTCGCATATTGCGGCCTCTCTCGGTGTGAATCATCTGGCGATCTTTGGCGCCTCAAGTCCTGACAAACATGGTCCGTTCGCCGAGAATAGTAAGCTATTGTTCAATCCATCGCTGGAATGCCAGCCGTGTGATCAATATGAATGCCGGTTTGAACATGCGTTGTGTATGCAAACGATAACTCCGCAAACGGTAGTCGGCCACCTCGAGCGAATGCTCACGCCGGCAATACACCAGCAACCAGACCATCTCTCGCGTTCTTGCATGGTTGGGGCTGGACCTGCGCCACCCGGTAATTGTATCTGACCGGTCAAGCATCCCTACCCTCCCATAGTTGTTGTTGACTGCCGCGATAGATCCGGGCTAACATCCGCTGAGACAGATGTGACCATGGCCGCTGTTCGGTTGGTAGTTGTCAAGGACGGTTGTGTCCGGCAAGGATCGGCGCTTCAATGATTTCATGGATGAAACGGAAGCTCAAGCAGCACTGGCCGGCAGTCGCAGTATGGTTGGCTCACCTGCGATTTTGCCTGGATTTGGTGCGTACGCATCGCCTGCTCCGGGATTTGCCCGATGTGTGCGAGCCGGATGCCGCCGGCAGCAATTCAGGTGTGGTCGTCTTCAATTTGGTGAGATCCTACGTACCGGTGGAGCTTGCCACGGAAGTGCTGCTGGCTCTCAAGCTGCGCCATATTGGTCAGCGCGTGATTGTGCTGTACGATGATGGCGTCCTGACTCACCATGATACCCTCAACAAAGCTGATCCATCACCATTTCGGGCCTACTATCCATTGCGACGACGTCTGGCCGATCTCTTGCTGCGCCGTCTGGCGTTCTATGATGATATGTTTCGGCCGTACTCGACGTACATGGACCAGGCCGCCGTAGACATAACCCGGGAGCAGATGACGATTGGCGATGGCGTCGTGTCGGGATTGGATCTGTCTCCGGATATTCAGGCCTCGCTGGTGCGGTTCTATCTGTCTGTCGCCGACGAGGCTATCCTGCGGCGTGAACCAGACTATGAACGCGCTCACCAGATGTTTCTACGAAATGCCGCGTGCAGCCTGGTTATTGCCAAAGCCGTCTACCAACATGAGAAGCCGAAGGTGATGGTGTCGACGCACGGTATCTATTCTACCTGGGCGCCATTTTCACGCTACCTGAAAACGCAAGGTGTTCGCGTTATCACTTTTGGACTCAATGGTTTCAACATCGATCAACTTGACTGGTCGGTGGGGGAGACAGCCTGCAGCAAATCTGATCAAGGCTACTTCCAGCAACTGGTGAAGCAGGTTGCCGATCAGCCGCAACTCAGGGCGTCCATTTTAGGCCGGGTCAGGCAGTGTATGGATACTCGGCTGAGCGGACAATCAAACGATGTGTCCCGTATGGGGCGTAGTGGGTCGGACCATGCCGCCGGCTATCTGGACCGAGTAGCTCAGGCGGCGCGTGAGGGACGGAAGTTGTTTTGCCTCTTTCCCAACGTCATGTGGGATAATGCCACCACCAACAAGGAGAGTAATCGTGTTTTTGCCGGTCCCTCGGAGTGGTTGGTCGAAACCACCCGTTTTGTGGCTGGGGCTCCTGACATGGTGCTGGTGATCAGGGCTCATCCGGCCGAGCATAGTTGGCTCGGCGTCAGGCACGGTGTACGAGACATTCTGAGGTTCCACCTGGGCGAGGAGATTTTCACAAACCCCGGGATTATTCTGATCCCGGGATCGGAGCGAATGTCAAGCTATCGGCTGTTTGAGTTTATGACCTGTGGCATCGTATACAACGGGACAATCGGGCTCGAGCTCCTGTACAGAGACATCCCATTGCTGATCGGCGCTAAGGCGGCCTATTCCGACATGGGCTTTGCTTATGATGTCACCAGCCGTGATGATTACTTCAAGGCGCTGGCCAACCCGGAACGCATCGGAAAGCACCAGCGAAAACACCGGGAACTGGCTCGCCTCTTTATGTACGAGTACTTCATCGTCCACGGCGTGCCGATGCGATTGCTTTCGGCCGAGCGTCAGGCCGGCCTTGATCACAGGGCGGCATCAACTGATATCTGGTCCGATCCCAGCCTCGATCACATAGCGGCAGTGACTACCGGCCAACGCAAACATTTCCAGGATAACCGGCAACTGAACGATGCCTGAAAATGAAACCTCAATTACCGCCGACCGTCTGATCGGCAGCAATTCGGCAGAAGGCCGGGTGCGGCCGAAGACAGGTGCCCGGGGTTGGTTGTGAGCAGAATCTTGCTGGCCAGTGCCCAGGAGGACTTTGATTTCCCTCTGGCCGAGGCAACCCGAAAACAGATCCTGGCCCAGGCCGAGCGGTTTTGGCATCACGGCCATCAGGTGAGCGTCTTGATCATATCACCCAAGCGGCAGTCGTACACAGTTCATGGCGGGGTACCGATTTGGGTAGTGCCGCGCCGGCAATTGTGGTGTGCCCTTACCCTCTGCGCCAGACATGAACGTCTTGTGTTTTTTGGTTCAAGCGGTCTGACGGCTCTTGTGCTTGCTCTCGTGATGCCATTGCGCGAGCGAACCCTGGTTTTTACCGATGGTGAGCTCTACAGCATTGGGAGCAATGCTGGTCGGCGTCGGGCTTTGCTGAAATTTGCAGCGCCCTGCTACCACACTCTTGGTGTTTATTCCGACTATCAGAGTGAACTGCTTCGACGGGATCTCCCCGGCGCGACCCCCAAGGTCATTCGCATCAAGCCGATTGTAGGTGCGGCGCCCATCGATATGTCTGTTTCAAAGTCGAGCCGGCCGCGCCTTTTGTACATGGGACATCTTAGCGCTTTCAAAGGTGTAGCTACCGTTCTGGACTGTTTCGAGGGTTTGCTTGGGGAGATTGACGGGCTGGAGTTGGTGCTGGCTTGCAACGGGCTGGATTATGGTTCGGATCTCGGCCGGCGTATCGATGACCTCAGAGGTAAGTTTGGCGACCGCGTGATAATCAAGAATAAGGTTGACCCGCTACGCGAACTCCAGCGCGCGCATCTGTATCTCTATCCGCTGAAGCAACACGCCGGCACTTTTGCCTTTCCCTTCAGCCTCTATGAATCGCTTGTGGCCGGAACGCCGTTTCTGGCCGGGAAGCTGGCGAGTGTGCGCGAGTTCTTTGATGACAGTTTCCTATGTGAACCCGAACACCCCGATGAGTTCATTGATCGAGCCCGGGCAATCCTGACCGGCAAAGTGTCGATGCAACTAGCAATCGAAAGCAACCTGCAGCGGTTGCAGAAGGTGGTGATTGGTGCCCCAGACCAAACTCGAGAAGCAATCGCTTAGCGCCATCTTCGAACGTATCTACGGCCGACGATCAGCAGCCATGATGGCGGTGCTGTCTCGGTTGGCTGATGAGGGGATCAGACCCATCATTCTGAATCTACCTCTCTGTTTCACCTCCGCCGAGGTGCCCAACGATCTGGACCTGCTGCTCGACCCGCCAGGATACAACCAAGCCCTGGCTGTACTTGGGTCAATCGAGTTCGTGCGATTGCCGGACGGACCCGACCAGTCCCAGTCGGTGCTGCTGCGCTATCTGCCGCAAGTTGGATTTGTAAGAGTCCATCTGCATCGCGACCTGTGCTACTGGGGAGTGTGCCTTGTTCAGTACCGAGTAGCATCGTCATACTGTAGGGCCGTTGAGGATGTCCTTGTTGCCGGGCCGATTCTGGACTACTGGGTTTTACTCATCGAGTGGTTCTTTCGTCGGAAGAGCCATTACAGGAGCAGAATCGAGGAGGTGGGCAATCATCTGAACCAAGTTCCGCCGTCGACGGAATTGATAGAACCGAGTGCCCGTGGATTAGCCCGGCGGGTGAGAATGTTGTGGAGGGCGAATGTCGCGCCAACACCGTGGACAAGTCTTCGATTGGTGCTGACCATTGGCTTTAGACGACCGGGACTGCCGGCTGCTGTTATCGGCAAGGCCATTCGTTGGGCGCGCCGCTGGCCACTTTCCGCGCGACGTGGCACAGTTGTGTTTCTTATGGGCGTCGACGGCACCGGCAAAACGAGTCTCGCCGAGTGGATTCAAGAGAACTCCAGGCCTGGTGGCCCTCAGGTCAGGGTGCGTTACCTGGGTCTAAAAAGCACAATCGTGCAATGCACTCGCCGCAGACTCACCGGTCGGTCGGCCGTGGAAGAGGTGGCCACTCAGCGGAGCCTGAGCGACGATTTACGAAACCGTTCGAAGACGCCGGCAGGTCTGTTCGACCTGCTGGTAGTCGGCGGCTACCTGATGGAATACGCGATTCGTTCGCTCCTGCTTCTGCGCGTGGCGGCCGCCGCCAACGATTTGGTGGTGGTTGACCGTGGCTACTACGACAAGCTGGCCGAACGTCACAAGCCTGGTAACGTGCTGTTGTACTATCTACTGCCGCGACCTGATTTGATTCTGATGTTGAAAGGCGATCCCGGCGCGCTCTATCGTCGCAAACCGGAAATTCCCAATGAGAAACTCTCAGAGATGCAGGATAGTCTGCTTGACGCCGCCCAATGGTTGAGGGACAAAGGTGTGAATGTGGTCACGATAGACACCACGGAGTCGGATCTTCCCGACGTACGTGCTTCTGCCCTGAGCGAAATATGGCGGGTCGTTTCGGACAGGGGGGAGAGACGATGAACTCTGAGCGTATCTATCGGGGCGTCACGCAGACGGTGATGCGGTTGAACATGGCCAGGGAACCCGTTTATTCTCGACAGAACGAAAACTACGCCATCAGCGTCTACGGCACGATTCACAATCCGGCCCTGCTCGGAGAGGCTGACTGGTGCTCCATCGACAAGACTCATCTAACCGATCTGCTGAATCAGATAGGCGGTTACTTCTGCCTGCACCTGGTGCAGGTGAACACCGGGCGGGAGTACCTGGCCAATGACATCTTCGGCAACTACCGTCTTTACCTCGTCGCTAAAGGAAATCAATCCGTCTGGTGCGATACGTGGGCTGCTGCCCAACAGGAATGCCCGGGCAGGCACATTCGGAATCCGTTTGAAGAAAGGTATTTCAGGCGCCACAATTTTACGAGCGGTGGACGCACGATGATGGCCGAAGTAGACAAGCTCAAGCCGGCGACGTTGGTTACGGTTGTCGACGGCTTGATGACGGAAACAATCTATCTCGATACAAAGCTGGAGCGCATAACCGATGACGCCGCCTACATCGGTCGGAACCTTGATCTGATCACGTCCAGTTTGAGTGAGGTCATCAAACATGACCAGCCTACATTCCTTATGTTCTCCGGCGGGATCGATTCGACCTACCTGGCCTGTGTTCTGAGGGAGCTCGAGTTGCCCTTCACGCCTTTGTTTGTCAAATTCAATCCCACGGATCGCGACAACGCGGTTGACGGCTGCAAAGCATCTACTGTTGCACGTGAATTGGGGCTGACACTGCAGACGGTCGAGGTTGACGCCGAGAGCCACTCCAAGCTGGCCGGTCGCGCGGCCCTTCGCCATCCGTTTGATCGAGCCTACGCCATTCCTTACGAGCACGCTTTTGAATGGCTCCTGGAAAAATACGGTCGATGCAACCTGATCAACGGCCAAGCCTCCGACAGCATCTACTGCTGGGGAGCCTCCGGCACCACCCTCGGCAGCCTTATACAGAGGTACTTGATTTCCGATACCTACTTTGATGGTCCGCGTTGGTTGCGGGCGATGATCTCCCGGTTGGTGGCGGCTGTGTATCGCCGGCGCTGGAAAATGACCTTTCCGTTTCGGGTACCATATGATGGCGACGAAGTCTGGGTGGGGTTGTTGGATCCACAGGGGTATCTGCCGATTGTGCATACCGCCGAGAAGGACAGAGAATATCACTTATACCTGTTCGACATAGTCCGGGAAATCGCCAACGAAATTGGTCGCAATCGCGATGCCATGCGGATGTACCTGAAGCTGATGTATCTGCAGGGTCCGTCCAACATCGCTCCGATCGAGGCTGCCCGCGCCTACGGTCACAATATGGTTCTGCCGTTCGTCGATGCCCGTCTGGTTAGGCTGCGACGACAGTATCAGAGCGAGCGTCGCAATCTCCTACGACCCCGCTACGTATTGACCCGAGCACTGCAGGATAGATATGGATTCAATCCGTCCATTATCAATCGCTGCCGACCAGTCCAATCCGAGGCGGTCAATACATCTCGATTTGAAGCCACTCTAAAACGAGCCTATCGCCAATGGGACCAAGTGCTGGACGAGCTTTGCTAGGTGACATGTCCTGGTCAGGGTTGCTGCCTGTCATCCGCTTTGGATACGGCCTTGCCCTGGCCGTCCTTTTGTCCAAGCATTTGAGTGTCGAACAGTACGGCCAGTGGTCGCTGTTCATCAGCACTATGTTTCTGGTCCTGACTGTTTCCTCGCTAAACCTGACTTACGCCGCCACGGTCATCCTTACCGGAAAGGATATAGAAGACCAACGGCGCGACATTTTCAGCGTCGCCGTTACGAAGTATGCGGCGACGTTGGTGGTGTACCTGGGCTTTGCCCTGTATCTGGCGGCCAGCGACACTTTCGCTCTCGAGGTCGTCGTGATGTTGGGCGTTGTGGTGATTGCGAAGGCGACCAACGATCTCTTTTTTGGATTGTTACGGGCATTGCTACAGGTCGCTCGGCAGGTACGCTTTGTGGCCTTCGAGAGCGTTGCCATCATCGCTTTGGTCGGCATGACTACCTGGGGGATCGGCTGGAGTTGGTACGGCGCCGTGTGGGCCTATCTGGTTGCGGAACTGCTCACGATAGTATTAGGGGTGGTCTACCTGCGCGAATACCTGACCTGGACCCGCCTGGACAGGACCATCATCCGCCAGTATCTCCGAATCGGCCTACCGCTGATTCCTTTTGCTTTTTCAGATCTCATAATCAATGCCCTGGTTCCATTCTTGATTCGCATCTATGAATCTTTCGAAGCGGTGGCGCTTTACTCCATTGCCCAAAAAGTAGCCCTGGCGGCGGCGCTACCCAACGCAGTGATCAATAACGTCTATATGCAATACCTCAAGAAGGCCAAAGAGGCCGGCGGAATCGTTGCGGTCAAACATACGCTGCGGCGCTTCTTACTCATCTACCTGGTGCTGATTGTCCCGGTACTGACCGGTCTGGTGCTGTTTGGCCAGGAAATGATTCGCCTCATCAGCACCGAGGCATACATGGGCAGTTACATCTTGGCATTGAAGCTGGCCGGCGTGAATGTTATAGTGATGCTATCAGCCCTGCTGATGGCGGTTTTTGCGGTGTACGATCGCACGCGAACAGTCGGGTGGATCTGGATGGTGGTACTGGTTTTCTATGTCATCAGCAATCAGTGGCTGGTTCCTGAATTCGGACTCGACGGTATTGCCTACGCTTTGTTGCTTTCCTTTGCGGGCGGCCTGGCGGCCATCGGAATCGCAGCCGCCCGTCTCATAAGGTCATTATCCAGGGCCGGCGCGTGATCATTCAGCCCGGCCCGTGGCTACCCTCCTCGGACTGTTTTTCCGATTTCCACGGAAGATAATTCCCGGTTTTTGCATCCCTGGCCAGCGCCGGCCATGGAACTTGTTGGGCTCCCGTAAGATATTGTAATTGTATGACTTACGTAGGGTGATTGGGGGCCGGTTCGGCATGCCGTTTGCCATTAAAATCAGCTAGACAAGTGGATGTTCAGCGATTAAGGACTACTGCGTATGCCCTCCAAAGCACCACGTTTCTGCGTCGACAACGAGCCCTCCGCCGGCGACTGCGAAGCGACCATTGATCTAAGCCTCGTGGAGCTCGGTCAGGTCATCGTGAGTCACCTGAGACCTATCGCGCTCTTCACCCTGGCGGTCACGGTCGTCACGGCTTCTGTGATGCTGCTCACACCTGACCAATTCACCTCCCGGGCTTCGATCTTGCCGTCAGGGCAGGAGTCGGGTTTGAGTGGTATTCTCGGTCTGGCCGGCAGCTTTGGGGCTATCGGGCCTGACATGGTCGACGACAACAGCTCGGTTCTCTATCCCAGTATACTCCGCTCCGACTTAGTACGTGATGCCGTGATTGAGAATGAATACAGCCTCGATGTTGACAACGAGCATAAAGTACTGTCGCTGGCTGATTATTTCGCGCAGGACGATCCCGGCGAACTTCGTGAGTCGCTAGGACGTATTACAGCGGTCCAGGTTGACAAGAAGCTCGGAGTGATCACGCTTAACGTTACCACCGCCCGGCCGGAGCTATCACAGCAAGTTCTCCAGAAGCATCTGACCGCACTGGAAGATTATCTGGTCAATAAGCGGAAGTCGCAGGCCTTGCAGAGTGCCGACTACCTGTTGCATCAGCAGACCGCCTGCCGGCTGTCGCTGGTTGATGCCGAGGACAGCCTTCAGCTGTATATGGCCGGCAACCGCAACTGGGCTACCGGTGACGATCCCTTTTTGCAGACCGAACTGGCCCGCCTCAGAAGAGAAGTGGAACTGAAAACCCAGACTTATTTGCTGCTGGCTCAGCAGTTGGAGATGGCTCGCTTGGACGCTCAGAAGGATATTCCGATCGTACGCATTCTCGATCAACCCAGCTACCCCACGCAACGGTCCGGTCCCCAGCGCACGATGACAACATTGTTTGCTTGTTTGACTGCACTCTCGTTAATGGTTGGCTACTACCTGGCTGTCCATGTTTTCAAGCGAGGGCTGCACCAGGGCGATCTGGAGGCTGTACAGCAGCTTCGCGACGAGCTAAGACAGGGCCTCAGGGTTCCAGGGCGGGTTCTGAGCATGGTCAAGGGGGCCCGCAAGGATCGTGAAGAGAGAGTTTCGGTGTGAAGCTTTCGACGTTGACCTGCCGCAAGTACCTATTGGTCCTAGTGTCGATAGTGTCGGCAGCCTCGGTTGCTGTAGGTGGTGACGTACTCTATCCAATCAATCGCACAGTGTTTGGACTCGACTACGATCGACTGTATCGCGACGCCGTGCTATCAGGTGATATCCGGCAATGGCCGACAACCGGTCCGCTTCTCGCAAGTCGCTTTGTTGTCGGCAATGGAATGACGCCATTCAGCCCGGCGACGAGTCTATTCGACACGGTAACCGCCGGCGACCTGCGACTGCTTTGGCACCTACAGGAAACAGCCAGGGCCAGGCGGCAAGAATCGGTGCTGGATTTGTCTCTCGTAACTGCCGGTCTGCGCTATGATGCCTCGCCGAGTGTAGCGGCCCAGGCCCTGTTCAGTCTTGACCGAGAGAAGGCCATTGATCCGAATTACTCCGGCAAGAAATGGCGGGGCATGGCCGGTAGCATGGAGACGGCCGGGATATATTACACGACCGGAGGTCTGCAGGCATCGCTCGGACGGCAACGGATCTTCTGGGGACCCCGTCCCGTGAATTTGATTCTCTCGGCCACCGCCGAGCCACTTGATTTGATACGGTTTGATTACCGCTGCGGACGGCTCCAGTTCCATTTCTTTATGGCTCGCCTGGACCATAGCCGCCCGGATTCAGTCGATTACGACCGGTTTCCCGACTACGATTTCGCCCACGACAATCGCTACCTGGTGGGACACCGAATTGACATTCGTCTCCACTCCACTTTTTGTCTGGGTCTGTTTGAGACCAATGTGTTTGGCGGTATCGGTCGGTCACCGGAGTTGTACTACCTGAACCCGCTCCAGTTTTTCCACTCGGCGCAACTGAATCAGGATATGAACGACAATACCTTTCTTGGTTGCGACGCCGTATGGTTGCCCATGCCCGGCCTGGCAATGTGGGGGCAGTGGCTGATCGACGATTTCCAGATCGATCGGCATGCACAGTCCGATCAAGAGCCGGACGAGATAGGACTCCTCTTTGGAACCGAGCTACTGGGCAGGCAAAAGACACTTCGTCCCGATGTCCAACTGGAGTATGTGCGTATCACTAACCGCACCTATAACCAGCTTCACGCCCGCAATCGCTATCTCCATCAGAACCAACTACTGGGACACCCATTGGGTCCCGATTCCGACTCGCTATCATTGAGATTGCGCTGGTGGCCGGCGGTGGATCAACTATTGACACTGGAGGCAGCCTACACCCGACATGGCCACGGCAATCAGGATCAATCCTGGACAGAACCATGGATGGAGATCGACGGTAACTATAGTGAGTCGTTTCCGACCGGGCCGGTGGAAACCGGCTGGCATCTCGGCCTCACCTATTCCGGCTATGTGCCCATCACCGACTACACCAGGAGACACCTCTTTGCCAGCGTTGCTGCCGGAGCCGCCCGCAGGAAAGTGCACGACGTTATAAATACGGGCAGTAAGGACGCCTGGATGGATCTGTCACTGGCTTGGATCGGAGGCTTTGATATTGGCACCGATGACTAAGGGCAGGTTTCAAAATCGGACGGCGCAAATGAATGGCATCACGATTGACACGGTCGAAAGAGTCGTAGCCGACCAAGCGCCGGGATCCTCAGCACGGTCGCTTATGAACGATCTGCCCGGCCGGGTGGGCCTGGTGGTGCCGACTCTCAACGCCGGATCAGATTTTGATCTGTGGCTCGCCGCGCTGCAAAGCCAGTCATTGCAGCCGGAGTACGTTCTGGTCGTGGACAGCGAGTCATCCGACGATACCGTGAGCCGTGCTCTCAAGGGCGGCCTTACGGTTCACAGCATCGGGCGCTGCGAATTCACTCATGGGGGCACTCGCCAGGATGCCATCAATCGGCTCTCTGGTGCTGATTTTGTCTTGTTTCTAACCCAGGATGCATTTCTCGCCGACAGGCGCTCGCTTCAGTGCTTGCTCCAGGCCTTCCGCGACCCCAAGGTGGCCGTGGCTTATGGCCGCCAATTGCCGCAGCCGGGAGCGGATCCCATCGAGGCCCACGCCCGTCACTTCAACTATCCGGCCGCCAGCTATGTGCGCAGCGCCAAGGACATCGCAGCCTGCGGCATCAAGACTTCATTTGTGTCCAACTCGTTTGCTGCCTGGCGCCGGGCGGCCCTGCAAGAGATTGGTGGCTTCGCAATCGACACTATCCAGAGCGAGGATACCTACGCAGCGTCCAAGCTGGTTATGGCCGGCTGGAAAATCGCCTATTGTGCCGAGGCCACCGTGTACCATTCGCATCACTATTGCTGGCGCCAGGAGTTTAGTCGCTACTTCGACACCGGTGTTTTCCACGCCCGCCAGCGATGGATCCGCGATTCATTTGGACAAGTTGAGGGCGAAGGCCTGAGATTTGCAAAGTCTGAATTGGACTACTTAGTCGGCACCAAGCCGCACTTGATAGGGGCTGCTCTGGTGCGTACCGGTCTCAAGTGGATCGGATTCAAGTTGGGCAACTTCGAGCGGTTCCTGCCGATTGGCCTGAAGCGACTACTAAGCATGAACAAACAATTCTGGCAAGGGAACGTATGAGATGAGCAGTTGTGTAATATTTGGCGGTTCCGGTTTTGTGGGTTCACACCTGACGCGTCACTTCCTTAAGACCGGCAGATTTGATCGCATTCACCTTGCCGACATTCAACCCAGTCCGCTCGACGGTACCCCGGGAGTGAGCTATTCGCACACCGATGTGAGAGAACGTATCGAACTCATTGGTGACATGCGGCGGGCCGACTGGATATTCAATCTGGCCGCAGTTCATCGCGAACCAGGACACGAACCGGAGGAGTACTATCAGACCAACGTAGCCGGTGCCAAGAATGTCTGCGATTTTGCCGACCGCATCGGTTGCAGCAATATGTATTTCACCAGCAGCATCGCCGTCTACGGGCCTACCCAGGGGCCGACTACCGAGGACTCACCATTCAGACCGGCGACCCCCTATGGCGGCTCCAAGTATGCTGCGGAGACCATCAAGCGCATGTGGAGACGTCAAAGGATCGGTCGACGGCTCTTGATTTCACGGCCCGGCGTCCTTTACGGCCCCGGCGACACCGGCAATATCATGCGCATGATCAGGGCTATCAAGAAGGGCTACTTCGCCTATCCTGGTTCATCCAACATATGCAAATCCTATGGATACATATTGGGGTTGCTCGACAGCGTCGACTTCCTGATTGATGGAGATCACAACGAGGTGATTTACAACTACGTCGAGACACCAACGCAGCCCCTGAGCGAGTTAGTGGATGAAATCAAAAAACACCTACAATGTCGGGCGCTGGTTGCTGCGGTGCCGATGAGCCTGCTTCTGCCGATTTCCCGTGCGGTACAGGTGGTATTGGGAGCCAAGAATCCGATTCATCCGGTCCGAGTACAAAAAGCTGCCACGCCAACGTATATCATACCGCAAGTATTGCTGAATATGGGTTTCCAATTCAAGTACCCGTTTTGTGATTCGCTCCGCCACTGGGAGCAGGTTGCCCCGGAAGATTTTGGATTGCCGATTTCGTCACCGATCCAAGTAGCACCACAGCGCCTCTGTGTTGAGGCGGCGGTCGAGGGTCGGCGGAGTGAGGAAGTCCAGCACCAATAAGGTTATGCCGCCAGTTTGGAAAGAAATCGATTGATTTTTTGTAAGTGGGACATATTTTAGGCCTTTGATCTTCGGCCGGAAGGCCGATACAGATCGATAGGATGGTGGGGTTCCCGAGTGGTCAAAGGGAACAGACTGTAAATCTGTCGGCGAAGCCTTCGAAGGTTCAAATCCTTCCCCCACCACCATTTTGAACGGCGGATGCGCCGTTTTTTTTGTGTGGTCAAATTGTTGCGACGGCATTCTGAAAATCCGACTTGAGGGCGGTGCCGAACTGGCAGTAACGCATGCCAAAATGCCATGATACCTGCCTGGTTGGCTGTTGCGTGCTGCCATTATGGCGTATCAATTCTTGTTGAATCGCCGTCATATTTGCTATCCCATTGATAATTAACGCAATACGATCTTTGGCACACAGATTGTTAATAGTCAGGTTGACAGACAAGAAATCAGGACGACGAGAGTTAGTTGTCCGAATAGAAACCAGGAGGTAACTAAAATGACGTATCTAGTATCACCCAACAGAATCAGCCACGACATCGATCGGATGTTCAACCAATTTTGGCGTGGCGGTGTGGACAGCTGTGACAGCTGCAGCTTTGTGCCGCGGGTCAACATCAGCGAATCCGAGGAGAATGTCACGATCACTTTCGAATTGGCCGGCATGTCCGAGGATGACATCAAAGTTGCGGTCGAGAACAATGTCCTGACTGTCTCCGGCGAGCGCGGGTTCGAGCGCAAGGACGAAAAAGATGGGTACGTCCGCAACGAGATCAGTACCGGATCGTTCAGTCGCTCCTTCACTCTGCCGCAAACGGTCGACACCAACTCGATCACGGCCGACTACAAACACGGTCTGCTGACTATCGCGTTGGTGCGCAAGGAAGAGGCCAAGCCCAAGAAGATCGAGGTTAAGGTCAACTAAGTACGGGTCAGTTCGACAGAGCTGCCGTGGAAGAGGAGGCCGGTCGGATGCGATCGGCCTTTTCTAAAAAGCACGTTCCAAGAGAAAGGGGCAAACAATGAGCAAAATAATCGGAATAGACCTCGGTACGACCAACAGTGTCGTAGCCGTGATAGAAGGAAGCGACCCAACCGTTAT
>JBDRES010000014.1:0-34181 GCA_043819515.1 bacterium | reverse complement strand
ATTAGCCTTAGTGAGTTTTTCAAGGGACTTTTTATCGCCCAGCTTGATCTTTCTGGCCAGCCGCACTTCTTCATCGGCGGTGATCAGCGGTGTTTCCCCGATTTCGCGCAGGTATAGGTCCAGGGACCGATCTTCGTCGCGATACTTTAGGGATTGTTTAGCCACTGTCTTAGATTCTCTCCTTCTAAAATAAGAGCCGACAAGGATCGGCTCCACTCAAACGTCTGAGTTGTATGTTAAGATTTTTCATGCTATTGCAACGGACGCAGAACCTTGCGCGTAAGGGCGCCATCCGGCTCCTGGACCATCAGCGGCACCCGTTTGGGATCGCGACCCAAGCCGGCCACCACTTCTTCCATTTCGTCAAGATTCTTCACGGAGACATCGTTGACTTGCAGTATCACGGTGCCGCGTGTGACAGAGGCAAAATCAGCCGCAGAACCTGGCGCAACCCGACGCACATAGACCCCCGGAACATGCTGGTTGGATATGGCCTTGGCAATCTCCGCCGTGTAGGTCAGGAGTTCCATGCCCATCCAACTGGAATGCTCGAAGTCGTCCTGGGTCGTGCCGGTATTCGACGACGACGCCAAAAACGCGTCGCGGTCGACAATTTCAGCCTGCAGAGCCAGACGCTCACCATCGCGGATAATGTGGATCGGGACCGTCTCGCCGCCGCGGGCAGTGGAAACCAACACACTCAAACGCCCGGCATTGTCGACCGACTGATCACCAAAGCCGACGATTACGTCGCCGGCGACAATGCCTGCCTGCTGCGCCGGTGAACCGGCAAAAACTGAGTCGGCTGTTATGCCCATGACGGCGTCCATTCCCTGGCGCTTGGCCTCACGCTCGGTCGTCTCATGAAACCAGACCCCCAGCCAGCCGCGCTGGGCCTTGCCGGTGGCAATCAAATCGGGGACGATAGCTCGCGCCAGGTTGATCGGGATGGCAAACCCAATCCCTACCGAAGCCCCGGTCGGACTTGATATGGCGGCATTGATACCAATACACTCACCTTTGATATTCAACAGCGGGCCACCCGAATTGCCGGGATTGATAGATGCATCGGTCTGGATATAGCTTTGATAATCCGGCGTCTCGCGACCAAAGTGAAGATTGCTGCGTCCCAGGGCCGAGATAACGCCAACCGTGACAGTACGATCCAGTCCCTGTTGCGGGAAGGGATTGCCGATGGCGATAGCCCAATTGCCTACCTTGATCTTGTCGGAATCGCCAAAGGGAATGACGGTGATCGGCTCTTCGGGCTCCACTTTCAATACGGCCAGGTCGGTGCGCCGATCGTTGCCGACCAGTTTGGCTTCGTAGGTATAACCCGACGAGGTAGTTACAGTCAGTTTGACAGCGTTTTCAACCACGTGATTATTAGTCAAAATATAACCGTCGTTCCGGAAAAAGAAGCCGGATCCGGATGAGGTCGTCGAGCCGGATCCTTGAAACCACCAGGGGGTGACCTCACCGCGCGATTGTGCCGAGACATTTACCACGGCGGCGCTGAAGTGTTCCACGACCTGCACAAAGGGCGACTCTACCTCGCCGTCGCGCTCGACCAGTGGATAGGCACCCGCTTGCAGCACGGGGCCGGACACCACCGATCCGGGAGCACCGGTGAGATCGATATGAGGGGCGATAAGTATCCCTACCGCGGTGAAGACAACGGCTATCACGCCGATGGTCCTGTACGCGCGCCCTCGCGTACGCTGGTGCTCAGGTAGGGAGAGGGGCTGTTGCGACTCCAATCATCCTCCTATGTGGCAACTTCTCATAATAGGCGGCTTGTGCGTCGATGTCAAGGCCTAATCGCTTGGCGGCCAGCGTGCGCTTCATATAGATTTAACGCACACAAAGCCCGCAAGATGCAAAAAAACTACCCCAAAGCGCCAAATAATCGACACTCAACCGGCTCTTTCGGATGCCCACCGGCAACAGCGGCGGGCCGACGGGTCGACCGCTCGGCACCCTGAGCGGGCCCCTCGTAGTTTGGGTAAGTTGCGCGACTACAGATATTTACGATATTTCTGGCAAGACTGAGGTGCGGCTAAGTGGTTGACAACAGTGAAACCGAAGGCTACCTTGAGCCATGCTAACAGCCTCTCCATTTGTAATAAAAAAAGCGCTGGTCCAGGTCGGCCAGAAGTTGTATGCCCGCGGACTGGTAGCCGGGACCGACGGCAACCTTTCGGTCAGGCTCGACGACGACCGGATTCTGATTACGCCCTCGGGAACAGCCAAAGGTTGCCTTGAAGCCGAGGATCTCATAATTGTCGACATCAACGGCAAGCGCCTTCAGGGCAGTCGACAGGCCTCTTCGGAGATAGGTATGCACCTGGCCGCATATCACGAACGGCCGGAGGTCCGGGCCTGCATCCACTCCCATGCTCCCTACGCCACCGCCTTCGCCGTGGCCGGTATCGCACTGGCTCAGGATATTCTGCCGGAAGTGGTGCTCATGGTAGGGAGTATTCCCTTGACCGACTATGCCCCACCCGGCACCGACGAAGTGGCCAAGGTAATAAGACCGCACCTGCCGACCTGCAATGCGCTGTTGTTGCGTAACCACGGCTTGCTGACGTTAGGGCGCTCTCTTGACGAGGCTTATTATCGCCACGAGACGGTTGAGCATTATGCCAAGATTGTTCACCTGGCCCGGCAATTGGGTAACGTAGACGCTATCCCCAGCGACGATTACCGGCGACTGGAACAGATGCGGCAAAAGCTCGACCAGGCCTGGGACCAACAAAAATAGCCGACCGGTCTCTATGTCAGTCAAGAAGACCATAATCGAGAAGGCCAGCCGCCTCTTTCAATTGCCGCCCGACTTGGAATCGTTGATTCGTCCGGGGCATGTCAGAGGAATAATCCACCGGCAGGAGGTGGTTGATCTGATGAACCTGCAATGGCCGCGATCGGAGGATCTGGGTACCGAGGAAGCCGACTGGATCACGGCTGCCTCGACCAAGGAAATAGCCGAGCTGAAAGAAGCTCTGGCCGCGTGGTACCTATCCACCCACGGTGTCCGCCTCAATCCGGTCCACGAGGTCTTTCTGGGCGGATCGATATCCTCCATCATGCTGCAGATGTCGCTGGCTTTCATCGAGAGGGGTGATTTGGCCTTCGTTCCCGAATTGGGGTTACCCCTGTATCGCAAGGTGGTCAGTGCCGCCGAGGGGGAGTCGGTGGCTTATGCTGTCAGCGCCAAGGATCGGTGGCGGCCCGGTTTTGAGAAAGTGAGTACCCGTTTGGGACGGGTGGCCCGGCTGTTGTTTTTGAATTCGCCCCACAACCCGACCGGTTTTGAGCTTAGCGAAAAAGACTTTGGGGATTTGGTTTGGACGGCTGCTCGCGAAAACATCCTGATCGTCGCCGATACAGCCTACCGCAATATTCGTGGCCGCACCGGGGGCGTACTGCTGGCCGTCACTGGCGGCAAAAAAGTGGGCGTCGAAGTAGGTTCGTTTGCCTACAACTTCGGACTTCCACCCTTGCCGTTTGGTTACGTAGTAGGTCATCGTGATGCTATCAGCGGCCTGCGTGCCACGCGCAGTCTGATCCGCGACCGCTTTCCGAGGGCCTTTGTAAAGCTGGCCGATCGCGCCCTTCGCCAGTATCCGTCCGAAGCCGTCCAGCAGATAAGTGAGGATTGTCGCCAGGCCGGCGCCGCCGCCGTGGCGTTGCGGTCGACTCTGGGCCTGGAGGATGTCGGTTACGACACAACGCCTTTTGTTTGGACGCGGGTAGAATCCGGTGGGCGGAGCACCCGGGCGGCCGATGTGCTGTTCCGTCGCAGCCGGGTCTTGGTTGGACCGGGACGGGCCTTTGGCGAGACCGGCCACGGCTATTTGCGTCTGTCGCTATTGGCCGGGTCGCCGGCCTTTGCGGAGGCAACAAGGCGAATCGGTAAGAGGAAGGGACTATTGAGATTGGTGGACGACGATGCATGACGTAATCAGACTCAACAACATGAGTTTTTACGGCTATCATGGGGTTAGTGCCGCCGAGCGCGAAACCGGCCGCCAGTTTGAGGTCGACTGCGAACTGGAGGTCGATTTGGCCGACGCTGCCCGCTCCGATCGCCTGGCCGATACGATCGACTATTCGCAGGTCTACGATGTTGTCCGTGACGTCGTCCAGGGAAAAGCATATTCGCTGGTGGAATCTCTGGCCGCCGATATGGCTAAGAGCATCCTGGAGCGCTTTGCTGTTTATCGGGTTACTTTACGCATTAGGAAGCTACATCCGCCGCTGAACGGACCGATAAAGTCAATAGAAGTTGAGTTGAGCCGGCAACAGCCGGATCCCTCAAAGCTATTGAATAACCGTCAGCCGTGAGGATCAAGATGTCTGAGACTGTTTATATCCTGTTGGGTTCAAACCTGGGCGACCGGGAGAAAAACCTAAATCGCACCCTGGATCGTCTGGAGTCGCTCGAAGGTTTGGAACTGGTGGCTGTTTCGGGGATTTATGTTTCTGAAGCGGTCGGTATGAGTGAGGCCGATGCGCCGTCTTTCATGAACCAGGTCGTCAAAGCCGAGTATCAATTCACGGCCGCCGAGCTGCTCGGTTCTCTGGAGCTGGTAGAGAAAAACCTTGGACGCACCGGCAAAGGCAAGAAGGAATCACGGATGATCGATTTGGATATCCTGCTCTATGGCGAGCATGTTATCGAGACCGAAACTTTGTCGATTCCGCATCGCGAGCTTTTGAATCGACCGTTCTCTTTGGTGCCGCTCCTGGAGATCGATCCGGATATCATACATCCCGTCACCGGGACGCCGGCGGCTGATTTTCTGGATGAATCGGCGGCCCGGAAAGTAATGCTGTACAGGGACCATGTCGCACGAACCATTTGAACCAAACTATATTGCGGTTGAGGGCGTAATCGGCGTCGGCAAGACTTCGTTTGCGGGGCTGCTGGCCGAACGCCTGGGTGCCGAGCTGATCAACGAAGAGGTTTTCGAAAACCCCTTTCTCGTCGATTTCTATAAGAACCGTAAACGATTTGCCCTCTCTTGCCAGCTCTACTTTTTGTTGGCGAGGTTTCAGCAGCAGCAACAACTCACCATCCGTGACCTGTTTGCTCAACGCATCGTCTCCGATTACCTCTTTGCCAAAGACTCGATTTTTGCCTCCATAAACCTGTCGGAGCGGGAACTGGCCTTGTATGAAAAAATCGCTCCCATTCTTGCCCGCGACGTTCCTCGTCCGGATGTGGTTATCTACCTCCAGGCCTCGACCCATGTTCTGATGCAGCGCATTCGCAAACGCAATTTTACCTTTGAAAAGCCGGTCGACTTTGAGTACATCGAGGCTCTCAACCAAGCTTACGATTATTTCTTTTTCAATTATACCGACACGCCCCTGCTGGTGGTAAAAACCGACAGCATCGATTTCGTCCATACCCCTGAGCATTTTGATGATCTGATAGCCCAGATTCAGCGACCGATGGTCGGCAAGCGTTACTATGCTCCGGCCGGTGACCTGGTAGGGGATTAGCTATGGCCTACCTTGAGAACCGCAAAAAAGTTACCGTCCAGACGATCCTGAAAAAGAAGGCCCAGGGTAGCAAGGTCGCTGTCCTGACCGCCTACGATGCCTTCATGGCCGGGCTCTTGGATGAAGCCGGGGTCGACATACTGCTGGTCGGTGATTCCGCTGCCAACGTACTCCATGGCTACCGATCCACGCTGCCGATCACTATGGACGTCATGGTAGCGCACACGGCCGCCGTCGCCCGCGGCACTCAGGCGGCCCTGGTCGTGGCCGACATGCCCTTCCTTTCGTTTCAGCCGTCTATGGAAGTTGCCATAACCAACGCCGGCCGCTTCCTCAAAGAAGGCGGCGCCGAGGCAGTCAAAATCGAGGGTGGGCTGGAGATGGTCGACACCATCCGTCGCGTTATCGAATGTGGCATTCCGGTCATGGGTCACATCGGCCTGACACCCCAATCGATTCATCGCTTTGGTGGTCCCAAGGTGCAGGGACGGCACGATAAGTCTCGCACTTATCTCAAAGAATCTGCTTTGGCCCTGCAGGAAGCCGGCTGTTTCTCGATGGTCCTGGAGCTGATTCAGTCAGATATCTCGACCGAAATCACCCGCTCCCTCGATACCACCGTCACCATCGGCATCGGTGCCGGGGCTGAATGTGATGGCCAGGTCTTGGTCATCAACGACATCCTCGGACTGCGACCGGACGGATTCGCGCCCAAGTTTTTGCGTCAATATGCCGATCTGTCGCCGATAATCTCGGACGCGGCGCGGCGCTTCATCGATGACGTTCGCTCCGGCAACTACCCCAATCAGGACGAATCCTACTAGTTCTTGGAATCGGCACCAACGTTGTATGGCGCGATGGTACGTAAATCATACGCCGCCGCGTGCTCTATGCCGACCTGCCTGTGCCGCTGCCGAATATGGACAAAATGGAAATACTTTTCTCTTGAGATGGTTGGCCGGGAACCAGATATTGGTGCAGGATGTTTATGCACTTTAGCGCCGGGTGATCGTCAGTCGAAATTTGTTTTGCTCGTCAGTGTAATGTTGGAATATGAGCCATGAAGAGGAGAGGTAAGTGGAAACAGTCTATGAAAAACTAATCGAGTGGGCATCGCTATACGGCCTGAGAGTCGTCGGTGCCATCGCGATACTGGTCATTGGACGAATCGTGGTCGGTATCATTGCCAGAGCCGTACATCGCGTTATGGTCCGGTCCGGTGTGGATGAGACCTTGGTCAAGTTTGTCACCGCCCTGACCCGCATTGCCCTACTGATCTTCGTGATTATAGCTGCCCTCAACACTCTCGGTGTTCAAACAACGTCGTTCATTGCCATTCTCGGCGCCGCCGGCTTGGCCGTCGGTTTTGCTTTGCAGGGCTCGTTGTCCAATTTCGCATCCGGCGTCATGCTGATCATCTTTCGTCCTTTCAAAGCCGGCGACTTGGTGGAGGCGGGCGGCACGTCCGGAGTGGTGCAGGAGATAGGCATTTTTTCGACCATATTCAGTACCCTTGACAACAAAAGGGTCATCGTTCCCAACGGCGGCATCACCGGCGGCAATATCACCAACTACTCGGCCAAGGAAATTCGCCGGGTTGACATGGTTTTTGGCGTCAGCTACGGCGATGATATCAGGCTGGCCAAAAAGACCCTGGAAGATATACTCGCCGCCGACAACCGCGTCCTGGATGATCCGGCACCGGTGGTGGCGGTCTCGGAATTGGCCGACAGCTCGGTCAATTTTGTGGTTCGTCCCTGGGTCAAGACAGCCGACTATTGGGCGGTTCACTTTGCTGTCACCGAGAAAGTCAAGCTGACCTTTGATGAAAAGGGCATCTCGATCCCCTTCCCACAGAGAGATGTGCACTTGCACCAAGTTAAAGGAGATTGAACAGCGGGACCCCGACAGATCGATTTCGTGGTGGATCGTCGCCAATTAGAGATATGATGATTTGTTATGTACACAAAACATGATTCCGAGCGAATCATGATTAGCTAGGAGAGAATATCATGGGAATGATGAAGGAATTCAAGGACTTTGCTGTTAAAGGCAATGTCGTTGACATGGCGGTTGGTATCATTATCGGCGCCGCGTTCGGCACTATCGTCAAGTCGCTTGTGGCCGACGTGATTATGCCGCCCATCGGTCTGCTGTTGGGCGACGTTGATTTTTCCAACCTCTTCATAGTGCTGAAGCATGGTGCTGAGATGGCGACGTATGCGACCCTGGCCGATGCCCAGGCGGCCGGCGCCGTCACTCTCAATTACGGCACCTTCATCAACACTATCATAAGTTTCGTGATTGTTGCCTTTGCGATCTTCATATTGGTCAAGAGAATCAACAAGCTCAAGAAAGAAGCGCCGGCTCCGGAGCCAACCACGAGGGAGTGTCCGCACTGTTATTCCGTCGTCTCAAAGAAGGCGACGCGGTGCCCGCATTGCACTTCGCAGTTGGAGACGGCGGCCTAAACACTCATGACAGTCTGGTTTTTTACAGCGGCCCCCCGAGTATGAAATAGACCTGGGGGGACCCATTCACGCCTCTGTCGGATCCAGGCGTGACTGGGGTACTCAGGACATTGACCGTGAAAGGGAAATACATGCGATACCGGATATTTGCAAGCAGTCTCATTATGATATTCGCCGTGCTGGTACTCACTATGCAGGTGGGTGCCCAGGACAGCACTATGGTGGGTTGGAAGAGATCATTGGTGACCGATTTCACCATTACGCAAGCCTCCTATTCCGATTCCTGGAGCGGCGGCGAAGCCGGTTCGGTCAATTGGGTGGCTAATCTGGGCGGTTCGGCCGAAAAGGGCCTGAAACCGTGGTTTGATTTCAAAACAACTCTGCGGCTTTCGTTCGGCCAGACCCTCACCCAGGATGCCGAGACCAAGAATTGGAGCAAACCCAAAAAATCTACCGATCTTATCGATTGGGAAAATGTCGGCAGCTTCACTCTGCATAAGTGGGTCGATCCGTACGTTGCCTTCCGGTTGGAATCGCAGTTTTTGGATGCATCCAACGAAGCCAAAAAACTGTACTTCACGCCGATAAAGCTGACCGAGTCGGCCGGTGTGAAAAAGAATCTATATGAGCAGGACAAGAATTTCGTCAGCACCCGCCTGGGTCTGGCCCTCCGACAGATCCTCCGCCGGTCGGCCGGCCTATCGATCGATGCGATTCTGACCACCTTCGATACGACCCTGATCGACGGCGGTTTCGAGTCGGTTACCGACGCCGAGTTTCATATCAATGACAAACTCAGCTATGTCGGCAAGCTGTCTTTGTACAAGGCATTCTACTTCTCTGAAAAAGACAATGTCGCCGGGACGTCGGCCGAAGACGACTGGAAAGCAGTCGATGTCAACTGGGAGAACAGCATCAATGCCTACTTGACCAAGATCATAACCGTCAAGCTGTACACGCAATTGCTGTATGACAAGGAGATCAGCGCCAAAGGTCGGTTCAAGGAGACGCTGGGAATCGGCTTCGTGTTCAGGTTGATTTAGCGGCCGCCAGACACATCGCGGTCGACTCAACTGCGAGCCAACGAGTCGGCCGCGACAGTGTCGCTGCCGAGAAGCTTCACGAACTTCCGAAAGATCGCTTCATCGTATTTGCCGGCGGTCCTTTTCATCGACATCAGGATTTGGAATGGCGTGCGCCCACCGGGAGACATGTCGGTGTGCAGGGCCTCATCAAAGGCGTCACACACGGCCAGGATGCGACTGGTCGAGCCGATCTCAGATCCTCGCAAGTGTTTGGGGAAGCCCGTGCCGTCCAACCTTTCCTGATGTTCGGATATAACTCTGAGCGACTCCGCCGGTACGCACTTATGATTGCGGAGCATCTTACTTCCCAAAATGGGGTAGGAGCGTAGACGAGTATTGGACACCATGACTCGGTCGTCGGTTCGCGAGTAGTATTTCGGGTCGACCAATTGCTTGCCGACTTCGTGAAGCAAAGCACCGGTGGCCAGGGCGTGCAGCTCCTTGCCGTCCTCAATACCGATCTGAATCCCCAGTAGTATCGAGAGGTTGCATACCGCTACGGCATGGGCGATGGCTTTGGGTGCGGCGGGACGATTCTCGCGCATGGCGTCCTGCTCTTCATCGCCGCCGGCAGCCAGTTCAACGTGATTGTGGCACTGGTCGACAGTACTCTGAACGGCCTGCTTGGATGTCGGATCGATCAGAACGCGTTCGAGGGCTCGGCTGGAGATTTCGGACAGCTTCTCCATTTTTACCTGAGCGCTGACGGAACTATCTCTCAAAAGCCTCGGCAGCGCTCCTATCTGATGTCCGATCAGCAAGTCCTGCTGGGATTCGGGAACAAACAGGGTGTCGCAACCGTACTCGAGCAGGCTGTCAAGATCCTCTTGCTCCAGAGGGATTTCGGCGTTTCGGAAGAGTCTGGGCGTGCCCATGCTCAACTGGTAGAGATCAAAGGCAAGGACTTGGCCGGCTGAAATGCCGGCTATATCTACGGGGACATACCCATCCAAGGCACTTCTCATGGATTCCTCAAGAAACCGAATATAGTTGTTTTTGAAGGTTCTCCGTCTGAAAGCCCGATCCGTCTGGTGTTGTCTACCCTGGCTGAGCCAAGCCGAGCGATTGACTATGGAGAACCTCTTACTGCTAGTATTGTTGTCGGCGACAACGGCCGGAAGCTTACTGCTATTTTATCGCTAAGGCCCAATAAAGACCCAAGTTATCCTGGTTAAGCGGTAGATTGGCAAATGGCGCCGAAGTTCGGACAGCCCGAGGACTAGTTTAGAAGACCGCTGAAGTAGGTTATGGCTGTGACCAGCACCAGAATCCCGGTTCCGGCCGCGACATAGACCCACATCGGAATGGACTTGGCCTCAGGCCGAGGCTGATCCTTAACCACACGAGGAGGCATGCGATCCTGTCGTCGCTGGTCAAAATCATCCCAATCCAGAAGCAGCTCTTCGCAGCTTTTGTAGCGGTGGACGACGCGAAAAGCGAGCATCCTCCGAAGCATATTGAGGATCTCCTCAGGCAGGATATTCTTGAAGTCGTCCAGGCGCAGATTGGACCCGGAGTCGTAGGCAGGATTACGCCCGGTCAGCATCTGGTGCAGGACCACACCCAGGGCATAAATGTCTGCCTGGCGAGAGGCCTTACGCTCCGGGGCCGAGTACCAGTTGCGTTTGCGGGGACCGGTGTAGTGGACCGGCATTCCGAAATCGGTAAGTTTGAAGACCTCGTTGCCGTCGACGAGTATATTGGACGGCCGGATATTGCCGTGGACGATGTTGTTTTTGTGGGCAAAATCCAGCCCGGAAGCGATATCCAGAATCACCGAAAATGCTTTCTCCCATGGCCACTTGCGAACCATGCGGTCGGCCAGTGAGCCGCCCTGGGCATATTCGCAGATGGTGATGGTCGATTTGCTGTCGCCGCCGGCGCCATAAATGGTCACAATATGTTCGTGCTTGAGGGTCTTCAGAAGCTTGGCCTCTTTGCGACCCGCCTCGCCCTTATTGTGTTTCTTTATGACGTACAGCTTCTTGTTGAGTTTATTTTCGACCAGAATGGTAGAACCAAAGCGCGTTTCCTTGATAGTGTCCAGATACCGACATTTGCCAAGAAACGAATCCGACCCGCCCATGGCGAAGCTGTCGGCGGGACTTTCTTCTGTGCCGCCCATCGCCTCCAAAAGGCGGTCCTTCAGCTCCACGGCCGATTGAAAACGATCGGCCGCATCCTGCGCCAGACATTTGGATACGATCGGGTCGAAGGCCTGGCCCAGTTCCGGCTTGATCTCGCTCGGCAGTTTGAATCGCCCCAGCGGCTTCTTGCCGACCAGGATCTCATACAGCATGACCCCCACGGCGTAGATGTCGGTACTCTGGTCGACATTGGTCGAACTAATTTTCTGTTCCGGCGACATATAGGCCAGTGTGCCCATGACAACGTCGGTGGCCGTCATCTCCGTCTCGCTCGCACCAACAATCTGGGCGATCCCAAAATCGGCTATCAGGGCATGGCCCTGGCGGTCGATGAGGATATTGGCCGGCTTGATATCGCGATGAATGACGCCGTTCTGGTGGGCGTAATAGAGGCCCTTGCAAACCTGGACGATAATATCGACTTTGGTTCTGAGCCCGATCCTGTCGGAGTCGATGACCTCCCGCAGGGAGGTGCCGTCGACAAACTCCATAACGAAATAGTAGCGTCCCGCGGCGCAGCCCTTGTCGATTATGTGCACGATGTTGGGGTGGTTCAGGCGCGCCACGACAATCGACTCGCGTTCAAAGCGGCGCACGATATCAGGGTCGTTGGTTAGTCTGGTATGCAGAATTTTGATGGCTACATCGCGGTTCAGAGATTCCTGGCGGCCACGGAAAATCTCGGCGATGCCGCCCTGACCTATCTTGCCCGACAGGGAATAGTCACCGATGCGAACTTCTTTGATCGGGGTCGCGGCTGTTGTCATCTTTGTCCTGTCTTACGCATAAAAAACCAGGGACAACCACTCTTCTGGTTGTCCCTGATATCATCGGCAGTTTGGTCTGGAATCGTTATTTTAGCAGGACCATTTTTCGCGTCTCGGTTCCGCCGGCATGAGAGAGTTTGTAGAAGTAGATGCCGCTGGGTTGGTTGGAGGCGTCAAACGAGAGAGTGTGGAGACCGGCGCTCAGAGATTCGTTGACCGGAGTAACCACTGTTTGGCCCAGAATGTTGAAGATATCTATCCGCGTCGGGCCGGCCGCCGGCAGGGCAAACTCGATGGTGGTGACCGGGTTGAACGGATTTGGGTAGTTTTGCGCAAGACCGAACTCTGTCGGCAGGAGGCCGGGCGAATCGCCGACGTCGGTCGGTGACAGCACTTTGATGGCGCCACTGACGAAGCCGGCGGGGACATACAAACCGGAACCAAGGGCATCGGAGAATCCTATGCCGGTCCAATTGGTGGTCGGCACCGGGTGGTAGATCGAATCGACGCTGATATAGCCAGGGGCGGCACCAGATTCCAGACGGCCGTGGATAGTGGCCAGAGTCCCGGCCGCTTCCGAAACCACGGCAAACGGAGTCGGTCCAAAAGCGGGATAGTAAGTGATGGCCATGGTGTCGGTGGCGACGTCGATTTCAGCGCGGCCGGTGGTTCCGGCCGGTTTGAGGCTGCCCCCAAACGAAACGGAGTCTATCGTCACGAAGTCACTGGCGAACTTCAGCGGCAGCTGCAGACCAGCAAAGGGCACGACCGAGCTTTCCAGGCGAATGGTCAATGCAAACATCTCGCCGGGAACACACTCGACGGTGTCAACCATGATTCGCGCCGACGTCGGGACCATTTGGGACCAGCTTGTCAGCGGCGCCAAAAGCAGAACAAACACACAACACATTAACGAATACTTCTTCATATTGCCTTCCTTTCGGGGCTATTGGCGGCCGCACCCTTTGCCGGATTATCAGGGTGCGGCCATAGCCCGTTCAAGGCAATGCAAACCATGTGCCTTGGTGACCCAGCGGTGGCGAAGGGACGGTCGGCGGCAGGGGCAGGCAGGTAACCTGCTACATAACAATCTGTTGGCCGCGCAGAAAGATAGCCTCAGAGATTGCTCGTCAAGGAGTCCTGGAAGCGGGAAATGGTAAAACGGATTCACAGACGAATCGGGATGCACATCTCAGAATGATTTCGACCGCCAGCGATTGGCGCCCTAGAGTGAAGGGCATGTTGAAGAAGTTCTCTATTTCGCAGGTGAGCAACTTCGAAATGCAGGTGCTGTCAGGCGACTCGCCTGAGGGCCAGCTGTTTACGGAACAGGCGTCACGCGAGTCGCCTGGCGCCACCGGGCGATCTTGGCTTTTTCAACATGCCCTGAACTGACAGCTACCAGTCGGTCTTGACATTAACAAACAGCGTCCGGCTGCCGCGCCAGACAAAAAAGACGATTTCCCGGGGTTTATCCAGAGCCAGCGAATCCAGCATTTGTTCGGCCTCGGCGACGTCGATCACCTCGGCCGCTTCAATACGCTGGATAACATCACCGTATTGCAGACCGCCGATCTCAGCCAGTCCTCCCGGCTCCAAAGCAGAAACGAATACGCCCTGGAAAGTGTCCGGGTCTTGGTTGAAAAACATGTAATCGTCAAGAACCAGATTGCGAATAGTGAATTCCAGTGATTCGCACTTGTACTCGGGCGAATCACCGGCCGCAATCGGTGCCTCGGCCAGTGTGGCTACCGTTCTAATCGTGTCCAGACCGAAGGCGCCCGGTCGCAAAACAGCCATCTCAACCGCCGCGTGGGGACCCAGGTCGGCAATCGAGCGTTGGAATATCGGGAGGCTTTCCTCGCGGGAGACATCAATCGCCAGGCCGTTCAGTTCATATATGATGTCCCCCACCTGGAGTCCGGCGGCCTCAGAGGGGGAGTTTTTCATGACCTCATTGACAATTATGCCGCCGTCGATTTCCAAGCCCCAGTATTCGGCCATGTCCTCGGTCAATGCTTGAAGGCGAATGCCCAGCCAGCCCCGGTCGATTTCACCCTGGACCGGCGGTTTCGCCACCAGGCGAGCGATCCGGTCGGCGGTAATTACGCCCAGGAGCGGCATCGGGAACTGACTCATACCGTCACCCCCCTCATCCGGGGATTGCGACGGATCGGTCAGGATACCCAGCACCCCGACCGGCCGATGTTTTTCATCGTACATCACCGAGGCCAGCTGCAGGGAATTGAACCCGATCGTGAGCGGCATGACTTCCGGCTTTTGCACCAGCGTCGAAACCATGCCGACATCGGCCATCAACGATGGCGATATGAAGTCGGGCAGCAGCATATGTATGGCCAGCCAGTCACCAACCTGTAAGTCGATATCGGCGACAAACGACACCGGCTGAAAGAGCTGCCCCGAACTATCGGCAATCTTGACAAAACCCAACCGCGTGTATTGATCGGATCCGACATATTCACCCCGGAAAGTGGTGCCGCCCAGGGTACTGATTTCGATCTTGGTCGGCTCGGTGCGCACCGAGAAGCCGGAGTAGCTGCTCATGGCGTTGTCGCTGAGCAGGTCACTGCCGTTAAACATCACCAGTCCCTCGGTGGTCACGATCGTACCCAGGTATTTCTGTTGCTGCTCGGAGCTGTGGGCTCCGAACGAGATCTGCACGGTCATGTCTACCACGACAGAAAATTGCTGCACTTCGGATCCCAGCCGCTCAAAATCAAAACTTTGAGCGCCGGTCGAAGCGGGGGCTAGTGTTCCCACGAAGGTGACGGCCAGCATGAGTGTGACATTTCCGGCCGCGAGGATAAACTGTCTAATCATCGTTTGTCTCTCCCTGCTGGATCTTGATCAAAACAAAACGGGTAGAACCGCCACGTCTTACCGTCATAAGAAGCCGCGGCTCATCGGCGGCCGACAGGGCCTCGTACTGACTGACGAAGCCGACCAGATCATCAATCGGTACATTGTTAATCATGGTGATGACCTGCCCGGGCCGCAGACCACCCTCGGCCGCGGAGCCGACCCGTTTGACGCCGGCCACGTACACTCCCAGTGTGTCTTCCAGTTGATGGTCGACCTGCATCTGCCGGGTGATGGCTTTGACCGTGAAGCTCCAGCCGGTGCACTCGAAGTCGTCGCCTTGCAGTTGACCCATCTGAGAGGTGACAACATTGAAGGTGTAGTCCTGATCCTCTCGCCGGACCTTCAGTCGTAATGTTGATCCGGGTGGTTTCTGAGCAATACGGCTATAAAATCCGGGCAGCTCCTCGACAAAACGGGCCGAAACCTGTTCACCGTCCACTTCGGTGATAATGTCGCCGGCTCGCAAAAAAGCCACTTCGGCCGGAGAGCCGGGATCAATCGAGGCAATAAGTACGCCTTCATCACGCCCGGTGCCGAAGTACCCTTCCAACTCCTGCAGGGCCTGGCAATGGACGCCGATCCAGCTTCGGGTGACTTTACCGTCGGCAATGATAGCCGCCGTTACCTGCTTGACGACATTGACCGGAATGGCAAAGCCGATATTGTTGGCAAACAGAGTTGCGCGGGAGTTGATGCCGATGATGCGCCCGCTCATGTCCACCAGGGGTCCGCCCGAATTGCCGGGATTGATAGCGGCATCGGTCTGAATCCAAAGATTGTAGCGCCCGGTCCGTTCGCCGGTGGGCAGCCTGACCTCATGCGAGAAGTAACGATCCAGGGTGGATATAACGCCGGCCGAAACCGAACGCGACAATGACAGCGGTGATCCCATGGCCAGCACATACTGACCCACCTGCAACAGATCGGAATCTCCGAATTCGGCCACCGGAATCGTCCCCGGGTGATCCTCGAAATTCAGCTTGATGACCGCCAGATCGGTCGAGGGATCGCCTCCGACATATTCAGCCGGCACCAATTCGCGGTCGTACAGGGTGCAGATGATTCGCTCGGCCTTGCCCGCCACGTGATAATTGGTGACCACGTAACCGTCCCGATGGAAAATGACTCCTGAGCCGACTACGGCCTGTTTCTCAAGCTCGCCGGTCGAGTAATTGCGAATCACCGGCTGAATATGGACCAGGGCCGGGTAGACTTTGTCACGGGCCTGGAATATCGCAGCTTGCTGACCGTCTATGGGATCGGGCCAAGCACCACTCACCATCAGGAGAAGGACAACTAAAATTCGACTAAGCATCGAGGCTCCTTGCCGGGCTAAATTTGGCTACGTGTTAAACGTTCCCGAGCAGCAATGGTTCACCGCCCGAGAGATCGCCGGTTCGTTGGTGATTATAGACTCACCGACCTGACGGCGGCAACATATTTGTTGGACACCGACCGGCGTCCCGCTCAGCCGTGGGGCGGCCACATGGATATTCTGGTTTGTGTTAGGGAGGTTAGCCGCGAGCAACTACTTGAAATATATATCGACCGAACCCAGGCCGACATCAACTTCGAGGACTATCCGGGTTCGAGCATTCTCGAAATCGTCTGTTTCCCACTCGCCGTCGTCGACCTCGTCAAGGTGATCCTGGTGAAAATCGATCGATGAGAACCAGCCGTCGCTGTCGGTCACGACTCTGACGGGGATATCTTCCGGGAGAATGATATCGGCCGAGCCCAGACCAATGTTGATCGAAATGCTCGACTCGCCATGATATTCGCCGCGGAAATCGAGATTAAACGAACCGGCCCCACCGGAGAAGTTGCACTCGTCGAAATTGGCGTTGCCCAATTGTACGCCGTCCAGGGAGGCGGCCCCGGCGTCGATATCGAAGGTCTCCATCCGAATCGGATTCGGCTCGGAGAATCTCAGTTCGCCCTCGGCGGCGCCGATGTCCATGGTGAGCTCGGTTATGCGTAGGCCGCCCAGTTCAAGGTCGGCCTCGCTGGCCCCGATTTCAAAATCCAATGACATAGGATATTCTTGGGAAAGACATATCTGCCAGATATTGTCCTCGGTGTCCATCGATCGTTTGCGTCGAGGGCTACTTTCGATGGTCAACATACCGATGTCGCCTCGAGTATCGTAGTCGATCTCATAATCGACCCGGCTGGGGTCATAGCGAAGCTCGATCTCGGCCACGGATGTCATTGATTTTGGAGTTATATTGAGCTCCCCGGCGGAAAACTCCATACTGAGGCTAATCTCATCGGCACCGTCAGCCTCAATGGTCCGCTCGACCACATCCTTGCTGCCGGCCCGGACACCGCCGGATAGATACAAAACAAAGATGGTCACAATGAAAGTTCTTCTATACATCAACAAGGCTCCTGATCTGTCGGAAACATCAATCCTTGTTGTCAGTACGTGACTGATCGGTTTTGGTTGCGCCACCGTGAGGATAAAGCGGGGGTGGCTGGGGCACGCCAGGTATGGGCGAGGAGTCGATAACGGGAGGTTCCGGAATCGGCGGCGGGGCCGGTACCGGGGCCTGACTGTCCGGTTGCAAACGTCTGCCGGCGGTGTAATCGCGGAAACCATATCGTGTCAAAACCGCCGCCCCGATGCCGCTGGCGGCGATGAAAGTATGACCGATTATCGTCAAGACCAAGGCGGCGATACCCAGGCCCGCGATCACTCCCGATACGGAACCAAGCATGAGCGCCACCAGTACCCAGGGAAGCAAGAGCAGCGCGACGCCGGACATCGTTTCGATGATTCTGCCACGCTCGCTGTCCCGGCGATGCCATAAGGCTCGCCCCAAACTGCGGCCGTAGGCCAGGAGACCCAGGAGCACGGCACCGACGTACAGGAACGGAATCAGGGGGGTCAAAAGGATGCCGACGATGGTGATAATGACCAGGATAAATACCACCGGCAGACCAAATATGAGCAGTAACCCCAGACCAAAGCACCGTCCCCGGTACTGCCGAATGCAATCATCTATGCGTTGTGTCTGTTGCGGCATCAGCGACACCATGAGGAAAGCAATGAAAGCAAAGCTGAGGGTGAGAATCGAGGCGACAATCAGACCATCGGCGGAATACGTCGATGAGAAGTCGTCCAATTCCAGCGACGCCTGACCTTCGGATAACTTACCCAGGACTTTGCCACCGTCGCGCACTATGATTTCGGGCGCTTCGATATTCCCATCCACCTGACCGGTTGCTGCCACCAGGACCCGGCCTTGATAGCATTTTATATCCCCTTTGACCCAGCCCTTGACGGTCACTCTGCCCCAGGCGACAATATCACCGTCGACATACTCATCATAATCGATCAGTACCGCTCGCCGCGAGAAATCGTCGGGATTGATCTCGTTGACCGCCCGCGTTTCAATATCGTCATACTCGGATCTAGGTCCGGTCGCCGGTCCGCGTGGCCGGCCCAGGTCGTGGGGTTTGCCCTGAACGAATGCGCCCAGATCGAAGTCGAAATACCAATCCTGGCCGGAAGTGTCGACGGCCGTGACACCCTCGTCCGACAGGTTGATTTCATTGAATATGGTATCGGGAGGGGGGGGTGAGGAAGATTCCTGAGCAGCCGGCCCGGCACCTGCGAACAGGCCGGTCAGCAAAATTGAAATCGCGACCCAGCGGGCCGCCCCTGTGACGGATAACAGCCTCATCGGTTGCCTTAACTTCCTATGTCGGTCGAGGACGCTGTTAGTACAGCGCCACTGCCACATCGCCCGATGACGATGACAAACTGATCTTGGGGCCTCCAGCCCCGAATTCTCCAACTAATCGGTAGCGATCGGCCGATTTGATCGCAATCGGCACATCAGTCGAAATATCGCCGGACTTTGTCTGAATGCTGAGCTGTCCGGAACTCATTTCGGGAACGGCTATACTGATGGCCCCGGTTTCGGTCTCCACGTAGAAATCCTTGGGCGAGTTCAGTTCGGTCCGAATGCTGATACCGCCTGTGCGCGTGGTCAGATCCAAAGCTCCCTGCATCTGGACAATAGTTACCATGGCTGACGTGGCCTTGACTCTGATATCCCCTTCGACCCACTGCAGGTCTATTATTCCCGTCGGTTGGGCCACGTTGACCGATCCAAATAGGAACTCCCCTCGGGTGGATCCGGCGGCGTTTTCAACCGTAATCTCAGCCTCAACACTGGCCAGTTCAACCTGGGCCGACATGCTCTTGATGGTGATCGCCTTGGTTTGGGGCAGAATGATTCGGTATTCAACATCTCCGTATGAATCGGATCCGCTGCCGAAGAGCTTGCGCCAGAAGGACTTCTTGCGCGAGCCGAGCTTCAGATAGTTGGTGGCGATGCTGATCCGCTCACCATTCTGGTCGACGCGGATTTCAATGTGGTCGGCGACTTCTTCGGCCTCATCCTGATTAACCGCCCGCACTCGTTTGACCGCCTCGACTATCAACTGATCGCCGGTCGAGCCGGTCACAAAAACCGACCCGGTAGCCAAATCGAGCGTCAGTTCAATCGGAGCTGAGGTCGGGACCATTTTCTGATAATTGAAAGTGTATTCGTCGGCCCGGCCGACGGCGGCCGTCAGCAGAAGCAGACAAGCAAGTAGCCATCCAAGTCGTATATTTAGCATCCGAAATACCTCCCGGCCGAAGAATCAGACGGCCCTGAGTTTCTTTTTCAGAAGCTCGCGTGCTCTGAAAATCCGGGCTTTTACCGTTCCGACCGGTACACCAAGTAGATCGGCTATTTCTTCGTACGATTTATCCTCTTTGTGGCGACAAATAATGACTTCGCGGTATTTGCCCGGCAGCGAATCGATGGCGGCCTCGATACTAAACCGGATCTGCTTGCGTTCGAGATCCCTCTCAGGGTTATGGGAGTTGTCGGCAACCTCGAACTCAATGCTGCCGTCACGGGTCTCGACAGGACGATCCAGCGACAGGGCATTGATTCTCTTTTTCCGCAAAAAGTCAATCGACGTATTGGCGGCGATCTTGTACAGCCAGGTGGAAAAACGGTATTCGGAGCGGTAACTGGCCAACGATGCAAAAGCTTTCATAAAAGTCTCCTGAGCCAGATCCTGGGCCGTCTCGCGATCGCGCACGATCTTGAGAATGATCTGAAAGACCGAGGCCCGATGACGTTCGGTCAGGGCGGCATAGGCCTGCTGCTTGCCGGCCAGAGCCTGCTCGATCAATTCCAGTTCATCGTTCTTCACACCGATGCCGTCTTTCGTCTATGGTCTACGCCATTGACCCCTAAACAGTTTCAGCCGTCAGGCAACATGATATGCTGCCTGTAGGAGCCGAACAAGCGAAAACTCCCCGGGTGAAGGTAGGTCGCTGGCTTGTCGATTTAGTCCTCCACTTTGCCCGTATATACCATTGAAGTGCAGGTGCCGGCGGGCGAGTCGCCTGAAAGCCTTCTGGCTACCGAACTGGCGTCACGCGAGTCGCGTGGCGCCACCCATCGATCTTGGCTGTTTCAACAAGCCCTCAGAGGGGCTATTCATTAGTGACCTGGATGCCGGCGAGATTCAGGCCTGTGCAAGCCGGTCCGGCCTCGTCAACGAGGCCCTCTGATGCCTCGCGAGAAGAAATCGCGTGTGCCAAATATGCACACCTAACTTGTTGTAATTTCAGGAGTTGAACAGAATTACGTGGCGCCCTCGATAATTGGGCTACCGGTCTCAGGTTGTTGCGTCTGCGACCGTTATTGGGGGACAAGGAAGGTGTATCAGCATGTTGTATGAGTTTCCCAAATACTACGAAGTGTTGTTTTCCTTCAGAGACATCCCGGCCGAAGTTTTGTTCCTACGACAGTGCCTGGAGACCTATTCGAAGGTGCCGGTTAGCAGCATACTCGAGATTGCTTGCGGGGCCGCGCCTCACGCCGGGGCATTGATGGAGCATGGGTATGACTACACCGGCCTGGACATCAATCGGACTATGCTACGGCAGGCCCGGAGTTGCTGGTCGCACTCGAAACCGCGGCCGCATCTGGTTGAGGCCGACATGGTCCGCTTCAACCTGCAACGGGAATTCGACTTTGTTTTTGTCATGTTGGGCTCCCTCTATCTCAAATCAAGCGCCCAAATGGCCGCCCACTTCGATTCGGTCGCCGCGCATCTTCGACCGGGAGGGCTCTATTTTCTGGATATGTGTGTCGAGTTCACCGACCCCAGGGAAATGCTTGGGCAACCTCCCGTTAGTCGCACCTGCCGTGACATAGAAGTCTGTTCCCGCTTCGAAGTCGAGCTGATCGACGCCGCCGACAATGTCTATGAGGAGCGCTGGACGGTCGATATCAACGATGCCGGCAACGAATTCCAACTGCAAATGGTAGAGCGAAACAAGGCCATATTTCCGGCGGAGTTTTTGAATTTTATCGACCACCGCCAGGACTTTGAATTTGTCGGCTGGTGGGCTGACTGGGACTTAAGCCAGCCGATCACGCCGGACTCAGAGGCAGGACGCCCGGTAGCTATCATCAGGCGACTCCCGACCTAAATCGCCGACCGTCCGGCTCGTCCGGCCGACTCCGATCAACCGGCCTGTCTGAGCTGATAGACCCCATTCATAAAAGCCTCGATCATCACTCTGGCCGTATAGTCCGGTCCAACCAACTCAAGCAGAACTACTCCGTCCGGAGCTTCCACCACGACTCCGAGCAATCTGCATGGAGTCGGGGGCGCCAGTTGCCCGGCGGTCGGGTCCGCAAAGTAGGTCCCGAACAGCGATTGCACATGGGCTGTCATGCCGCCCACTTCGCGATCATGTCTGATCGCCGCCGTTTCCGGATTGTCCAGGTGCGAAAGGTCGATTTGCTCAAGCCAGTGTTGGAAATAGTCTTTATATCCGGCAGCCTTGTCGGAAGGTACGAAATAGACGGCCACCTGAGCCGGCCAGCCGTCCTCCTGTAACGGTCCATAGGTGTAGAAAGCGGCCTTATCATCCTGCGCACCGTGGTCAGTCCACTGTGAAGCAGTCCTGAAGATCAGCCCGCCGATCGACAGCGGCTTGCCGTCGAGATCCCATTTCTCTTCGACCGGCCGGTAGGCGATATCCTTGATCTCGACCTCATCCTTTGAGGAATCGGCTCGGGCGACAGTTTCAGCGGTGGCATCGGCGGTATTGGAGTCGGAACCGGACTTATCGCCGTCATTGCTCGAACAACCCCACAAAAAACCACTCAACAGGAAGACCATTGCAGATACAAATCGGACACTTGGACGGGGCATCATCGTTAACCTCCTATGAATGGCTTGTTGAAAGAGTCTCTTAAACCAAGACATACAACAACAGGCCACAGGTGCTGTCAGGCGACTCGCCTGACAGTTATCAGATTTCCATGCAAGCGTCACGCGAGGTCGCATGACGCCACCAAGGATCCAGGCTTTTTTAACAGGCCCTGAACGCCGGGGCCACAATAAAATATCTCTGACAGTATTATACCAACCACATCGGCCGGGGCAACTCGAAATTGGCAATTCTTCATCCGCCAAGTTTCAGGTAGGGGACGGCGTTGATCACCAGTCCGGAGGCGCCGTCTTTGATGAATTGGAGATATCCGGCGGCGGCAATCATGGCGCCGTTGTCGGTACACAGCTCGATAGGTGGATAGTACAAGGTGCGGTTTTCTTGCCGGAGCCTCGCGCCCAAGCTGGAGCGAAGCAGACTGTTGGCGGCGACTCCGCCCGAAATGGTCACATGCCGGGTGTGGCAGTCGCGGGCGGCCCGAATCGTCTTCTCCACCAGAACGTCCACCGCCGCTGCCTGAAACGACGCCGCAATGTCGGCCCGGTGAAGTTCCAATTCGTCGGCCGACAAAGATTTGATAAAGAGCGCCACCGATGTTTTGAGGCCGGAATAGGAAAATTGATAATTCTCCTCGGACTTTAGAGCGCGGGGAAAGCGATGAAATTTGGTGTCGCCGGATCCGGCCAGCTCGTCCAATCTCGCCCCTCCCGGGTATCCCAGACCCAGCAGCTTGGCCACCTGTCGAAAGCCTCCCCGGCCGCGTCGTCCTTGGTTTGCCCCAGCACATTGTAACGTCCGAAACCGTTGACCTCCACCAGCTGGGTATGACCGCCCGATGCAATCAGGGTCAGATGATGCGTATCCAGGTCCGGGTGCTTTAGGATATTGGCGGCCAAATGCCCTTCGATGTGATTGACCCCGACCAAAGGAATGCCTGTAGCAAACGACAACCCTTTGGCAAAGGTCAAACCGACCAGCAGCGGCCCGACCAGACCGGGACCGACGGTAGCGGCGATCAACTCAATTTGATCCAGCTTCACCTGTGCTTGGCGTAGGGCCCGCCGAAATACGGGGACGATAGCTCGCAGGTGCTGACGGCTGGCTACTTCCGGAACGACGCCGCCGAACTTGGCGTGATCGGTTTGCGACAGGATAACATTGGACAGAATCTCCCGACCCTCGTTGACCACCGCCACCGAGGTTTCATCACAGGACGATTCAATACCGAGGGTCAGCATGGTCATTCGATCACGATCGTCACAGAGTCGGTCGAAACCGCTTTGATCTTGAAATACATGGGGCAGTCGGTCTTGAGCGCCGCCCGGTTCAAACGAGATTTCTTGAGATAATCGGCCGAAACAACAACAGTACTTACCGCCATCGAGTCAATCTCGTCGGGAGGTCCGGTGAGCGTCACTTCGACTGTCGACGGCACTGTCCGCGCGGATCTGCCTTGGGGAGTATTAAAAATCACGACCGGCACGCCGGTGATCACGCGCGTTCTGACCGGCACCACCTCTATCCGGACCAGGACCGACTCAGGATCCAGAACCAGACTGTATCCGACCGGTGGTAGCAAGGCTAACTTGAGCTCGACATCGTTGCGCAACCGAGCCAGGGGGCGCGGCTCGGTTGAGATCGAACGGTAAGCTCCCAGCAGCGAATTGGGGCCGTGAACTCTGACCTCATTGGGAACCGGCTCCAGGATACGTCGGATCGCAAAGCCCTCATCCGGCTGGGGATTGATGTCCAGGACAACCGGGATGGTCACTTCGGCCTTGCGGTCGATATGCAACTCCAGTTGTGAGGGGGCGATCACTTCCTCCAGAGACACTTCGCCGGAGACATCAACCAGCGACGAGTTGATGGGCGTCAGGGCGAGATTGTGGCGCCCCGCCGGGAATTGAGCGGCGTTGACGCGCAGACCCTTGTGCCGCCAACTCTGGCGAAGTAAGTTCTTGCCGGTGGCCGACACCGCCACCTGGATCGAATCGGGAGGAGTGCGGGACAGGACCAGCTTATCTTCCAGAAGGACCTCGGTCACGGGAAGTTTGAGGCGATAGTTGTAGACCTTCTCGGTGGCCACGTGAAACCACAAAAGCAGGCCCAGCACCAGCGCCACCAGTTTCAGCGCAAGATTGTCGAACGGAGTCGCCATCAGGCATACCTTTGCTTATTCGGTTGGTTACCCGTGAACCCAGCCAGTCTAACTATTCGATCATCCGGGAGCAACTTTTTTTAGGCGAACCGGTCCGGCTAGAGGTCGACCCAATTGAACCTGGTCAGGCCCCGATCGCTGCCGATCCACAAAAAGTCGCCGTCAAAACCAAGTGAGTAAATGAGATTTGAAGGCAGACCATCGGCGGTGCTGATTTCGTAGCGGGTGCGGTTGTCATCCAGGTAGACCAGGCTCAAGCCCTGGTCGGTCCCTATTGCCAGTGCCCATTGGTTGACCGCCAGAGCATTCACCTGGACTCGATATCCGAATAGTGGGAAATACTCGGAATCCCCGCTGCCTCGCTGGATTCGGATGACACCATCTCGGCCGAGGAGCCACAGGTTGTCTTCGGTCGCTTCAATCTCGTACACGTCGCCAATCAAGCGCACCTCGGGATTGTTCAGGCGTTGCAAATGACGGTCGTCCAGCGTCAGCCGGAAGGCCCCCTGGGATGATGCAAACCACACTTCGTCTTGGGTCACCACAATGTCGTACACTATCACACTGCCGAGATTGGCCGGGTAAGCAACGGTAATCGAGTCCTTGTGCGGCAGTACCAGGCAGGCGCCGTACTCGGTTCCGATCCAAACAGAATCGGCCCGGGCCGCCAGGGATAAAACGTTGTCATCGACCAGACCATGGCGGCGGTCGTATTCGCCCAGCTGTTTCTGGCTGTCGCGATCGAACAGGTACAGGCCGTCCGATGTGCCCACGTAAAGCACGTCGCCGAAAACGCTTAGACAATTGACGTCGCGGACCGGGAAGTCCGGTCCCAGGCCGGATTCGATGTATGTGAAATCCTGGGTAGCCGGTTCGAAGCGGGTGATGCCGGTGCGACCGCCGCCGGTGGCGGCGCCGCCGACCCAGATTTGGCCGCCTTCCATAGCCAGAGCGTTGACCCGATTTTGAGCCAGACCGTAGGGCAGGAACTCGACAACGTCGGTGTTGACTCCGGCCGTGGCGGCCCCCAGCCCCCAGGTGCCGAACCAGTGGGTTCCGCCATTATCGTCCAGAACATCGCTAACGGCAAAACTGCGGCCGTGAGGGTCGATGATTTTGCCGTCACTAAAATAATTGAACCCCGGGGGCACATAAAGAATGGTCGGCCGGGCCACATGACGAGTCAGGTTGTCGATGGGGGGGACTAAGTCAACCGGGTACCACCGGTCAAATAGCTCATCGTATTCAAAAGATCCGAGCGAAGTACGGGCGTAGATTGGTTCGTCAAACTCGCCGACCCATAACTGTCGAATATCCTGTTGATCCAAGCCGGTCCCACCCGTGAGAGGATCCTCCCAGCGGTAGGTCAGTTTGTTATAGCGCGTGATGCCCTCAGTCGTGACGAAATAGACGTGGTTCATTGACGATGCCGTCCACAGGACATAGCTAAAATCGGCCCAGGTAGTGACGCGATCCTCCATACCAAAACCCAAGACAGAGCCGGTCAGCACCAGAACGATCAGCCCGATGCATAGATTCTTCTTCATTCGTGACTGCGCTCCAGGTATTCCAGGCAACAGGCCGCCAGAAGGGCGGTCCCGAACGGCAGTGCTTTTTCGTCGGCCACAAACATCGGCGAGTGCCACGGTTTATCGGCGCCGATCTTGGGGTTGCCGATCCCGAGCCTCACCATGGCGCCGGGGACTATCTGAAGATAGCGGGCAAAATCCTCGCCGCCCAGTACTTGTTCAGTTTCTGCAATAGGAGTTCTGGCAAAAAGACCCCGCCAGCAGTTTCTAAAAACATCATTGGCGCCGCTATGATTGCTAAGCACCGGGTAGTCGCCGACGATGCTCATTTCGACTTCGGCTCCATGGGCCTTGCCGACAGCCCTGGCCGTGCGCTTGATCATAGCCGGCAGGCGCCGGGCGATTTTTGGCGACAGGGCGCGTGCCGTTCCCCACAACTGGACGCGATCGGCGATTACGTTGCGGGCGACACCACCCTCGATCCTGCCGAAAGTGATAGCGGCCGGGGCCAGCGGATCAACCTCTCGCGAGATTATCTTCTGGAGCGATTCGACCACCTCGCAGGCGGTGGTGATGGCATCAACGGCGTCGTGCGGGCGGGCACCGTGCCCGGTTGTCCCACGAATGACCAGGTTGAAATCGGTAACTGAGGCCATGGTGTCGCCGTCTCGGAGACTTATGCGGCCGGTCGGCAAGCGGGGATCGACATGCAGACCAAAGATCATGCCGACTTCGTCAAGTGCACCGGCTTCAATCATCGGCAACGCGCCGCCCGGAGGCATCTCTTCGGCCGGTTGAAAAATGAAACGAACCGTCCCCGACCAATCCGCTTTCATAGCCGACAATACCGCGGCCGTTCCCAATAGAGTGGCCATGTGCATGTCATGCCCGCAGGCGTGCATTTGCCCCGCTGTCTTCGAAGCAAACGGCAACTTCGTCTGTTCCGCAATCGGCAGGGCGTCGATATCGCTGCGCAAGGCCACCACCGGTCCACGGCCGTGACCCGCCAGGTCGGCCACTAACCCGGTCTTGAGATTGATCCTCTGGATCTTAGCCCCGAGATCCTGCATCTGCTTACGCAGGTAGCTGGTGGTCCGGTGTTCCTCATACGAGAGTTCGGGATGGCGGTGCAGATGCCGCCGCCAGTCCAGTTGCGCTTTGTAAACCCGGTGGGCCTGGGCCTTGATTTCGTCAAGTACCGGAGCCGTCAATGATAGTGCTTTCATCTGCGTCCCATATTAGCAAGATAACCGGATGCCATCGTAGGCTCCCTGCTACTCTGTTATGCGCCCTTGCCGACCGGGCGGCAAGGGCCGACTACGGCAGATTGAGCCGATAATAGCCGCGCCGCTCCCACTGGGTGCCAAGTCCTTCGAGGCGTTCCGTTGAGATCCAGGGCTGGTCGCGGTCGCCTGACAGAAGCGGGATATAAAAATCGCAGGCCTGTTCGCATCCGGTGGCGACACAATACCGCCGCTCTCCATCGCTGTTTTCGATCACATGCATCATCACCCACACCTGTCCCTTGTGGCCGTTGGCATTCGAGGCGATAATCAGATCGCCCGGCAGCAGAGAATCCACCGCCAGCTCGCGACAATTGCGGGTGAGGCCGTGATAGCTGGAGTGATCCATAAGAACACTCATGTAGCTGTAAAACTCACGCAGATCGTGCAATCGTTCCTCGCTCGGCTCAAAATATGGACGGCTGCGACGATCCATAAGCAACCGGCCGCGCAGGAAATTGTCATAGGTCAAAGTATCGCCGTCATGGGGCAAAAATACAAGATCGTACCAGCGTTCCGAAAGAGCCAGCCATTCGGCCAAAATTCTAATCGGGATATTACGATCACTCTGCCTTGGCCCCCGGTAGGGAAGATGAACCGGGCGGCATATTGAATCAGGCTCAAAGGATTTTTGCTTTTTGAAATTGCCGACGGCTTTCCAGCGGTGCCAGAGCGGAAAATCGGCCACCCAGTTTTGAAACGGCGAAAGTGATGAGGAGTCCAGCGGTGCAAATCCATCCGGAAGGTTGAATTCGGATGAGAACGTAAAAATCGAATCATCCATGGTGGAGAAAGGATAATGCTGGTGATACCAGGCAATGAGAGAATCATTGGATGGTGTCATCTCGCGCTGGGCATTGACGTCGCTCGACGTCAACAACATCAGCACGGCAGCCACAATAACCACAAACTTCATGACTAATCCATCTCCTTCCAGATACGATTGGCTCGCCGCAGGTGCGGAATCGTGATCGAACCACCCGCAACCAGACCAATGTTCATGACTTCCGCAAATTCTTCGTCGGTAGTCCCATGTTCCTTGGCAGCAACAGTGTGATAGGTTATGCAGTCGTCACAACGCAACACTATCGACGCCACCAGGCCCAGAAGTTCCTTGGTCTTGGCGCTTAAAGCGCCGTCGCGGTAAACGGCGCTGTCAAGGCCAAAGAACCGCTTCAGGTTAAGGTTGTCGCCGGCCAATAACAACTCGTTGAGTTGTTCGCGCTCGGCTCTAAAGGCTTTTACTCTCTCGCTCATCATTTTCTCCTTTTCGTCTGACGAATATAAATGCCGGGCCGGCCGGCTTCAACGGTAAACTGCGGCCGGCCGGAACCCGCAGGCGCCTCCTTCCCGAGCATATCCAACGTCGATCCTGATTGAAGCGATTGACAACCAGGCCGAAATTTCGGAGATTGTATTGGCAGAACGTCCCGATCGTAGATGCTGAATCGAGGGAGAAAATATGGATTCACGACTGGACCCGATCGCGCAACTTTATACGGTCAACAACGGCCTCTTTGCGGCAGCCACCAAGGACCTGGGCCAAGAACAGATTCGAGCCCGGTTCGGCCAGGACAAAGGTAATTCACTTTTGTGGGTGGCCGGTCATGTGGTGGAGAGTCGGTATGTCCTGGGGCGCTTGATCGGGTTGGAGGACCACTGGGAGCATGGCGAGTTGTTTGCCCGGGGAGCGAAGGTTCAGGACGAAGCAGTCTACCCCGAGTTTGACGTTATCGAGGCTGCCTTTGGTGGGCGGTCAAAACAACTGCCAAAGCGCTTTGAAGAGCTTGCGAGCACGCAGCTTGAGGCCGAATTGACAATTCCTTTCCCGGTAGATAAGAAGGACGTTTTGCACAGCATCGCCTTTTTGGCCTTGCATGAATCTTACCACACCGGCCAGATGGTCTATATCCGCCGCCTGCTTGGTGGCGACCAGGTTGTGGGCTAGCCGGTTGGTTGCTGCTGTCGAGGAACAAGGAGCGAGTGACTCAGAGCGAAACTCAGAGAGCTGATTGGAGGTAGGTATGGACCCAAGCGAAACCGGCCTGGCCAAGCGAATCGCGGATTACGTTGTGGGTGATCGAATTCTGGCCTACTTTGCGGTTCGCCGACACTCGGTACGTGAATTCGCGCGGGGCCAGTTTGTTTCGTTGGAATTGGGCGACTGCTCCGGTCGGCTGGCGGCGGTCATGTGGGAACCGGATCATTTTGCTCTGACCGAGTTGTCCGAGGGGATGGTCATCAAGGCCCGGGGTGTGGTCTCGGAATACAACAATCGGCAACAACTGACCCTGGATCGCCTGCGGCTGGCCCGCTTGGGAGAATACCAACTTGAAGACATCATGCCTCATTCGGATCAACCGTTGGAAAGACGGCGAGGGCGGATCAAGGCCCTGATCGAGAGGATCGAGAACGGCTATGTCAGGTCGCTGACCGATTCGTTTTTTGATGACGCCAAATTCTCCGAGGCATACTTCAAGGCTGCCGCCGGGAAACTCTGGCACCACGCATATGTTGGTGGGCTTTCGGAGCATTCGGCCAACGTCGCCGAGTTGGCCCTTGACGTTGCCGGCCGATACAGCCATATCAACAAAGACCTGCTGATTTTTGGCGGGCTTCTGCACGACGCCGGCAAGATCGAACAGTACTCGATTGAGACGGTCATCGACTACACCGACAGCGGTCGCCTGGTCGGTCACATTTCTCTGGCCGACCAGTGGCTCTGTCAGCGGGCCCAACAGATAGAGGCTTTCCCCGACGGATTGTTGGCCAAGCTGCGGCACATGATTTTGTCGCACCATGGCGAGCTGGCTTACGCCAGTCCGGTGGTGCCGCAGATTCCCGAAGCTTTCCTGCTGTACTACTGCGATGAAATCGACAGCAAGATGGGCGCTTTGGAACGCATTCGCAGACGTCGTGGGACAGGCTGGTCGGACTACGTCAAGATGCTCGACCGCCACATATACTTCGACCCCCAGGCCGAGGACTGATTTGCCGGATACGGCACTGGAAATTCGCGATCTGACCCGTGAGGTCACCCAGCAGGGTGAGCCGCGACGGATAGTTGATGGCTTCACTTTCACCTTCAATACTGGTGGAAAATATGTCATCTTGGGGCCATCGGGGTCGGGCAAGACGTCGTTGTTACGACTGATAAATCGTCTGGACGAACGCACCGGCGGTGAGATAATCTTCGGGGGACACGACACCCATGACCATCCGCCATGCGAGTTGCGCCGAAAAATCGCTTATCTGTTTCAGACGCCTCATGTGATCCAGGGTTCGATGGGCGACAATCTGCGCTTTGCCGACGATTCGATCTCCAAGGGGGAGATGAAGCGACTACTGCATCAAGTGCAATTGGCCGCCTTTGATATCGACAGCTCGGCGGCCAATCTGTCGACCGGCGAAAAGCAGCGACTGGCCCTGGCCCGGCTGCTGGCCACCGAGCCGGCCGTGATTCTCCTGGATGAACCTACCGCCGCTCTGGATCCCTCGCGAACCGAAGCTATCGAAAGTCTCATACGATCCTTGGTTGAGGATCACCAGCTCACCGTCCTTATGGTCAGCCACGATCCCCAGCAAGCGCTTCGGATCGGTGGCGAGGCGCTGCTGATGGTCGAGGGCCGATTGATTGAGCACGGACCGGTGAGCCGAATAGTCAACGATCCTCAGACCGACCTCGGCCGCCGCTACCGCGACAAGGAGCTGTCATGACAACCCCCGGCCTGGTGGATGTCGGTTTGGCGGTGATTTTGGTGGCGATAGCCATGGCCGCCGGTCATTGGTGGCGGCTACCGGTGGCCAAGGGGATGGCTCTCGGTTCGGTGCGAGCCTTTGTCCAACTGATAGCGGTCGGCTATGCGTTGCATTTCGTATTCGATCTGCAGTCGATTTGGTTGATTTTGGGATGTTTTGCCATCATGATGACGGTTGGCGCTCACGCTGCCGCTGGACGCGTAAAGGCTCTCAAGGGCGCCTTCTGGATCACACTAACAGCCATTCTGGTCGGGTCGGTGTTTACTCTCAGCACCATGTTGTTGGTCAAAATCATTACCTGGGAGGCGCGCTTCATTATCCCTCTGGCCGGAATGATAATCGGCAATTCGATGAACGCCACCGCCCTGGCTATCGATCGCCTGTGCTCGGACATTCGCACCAACCGGCTGGCGGTGGAGACGTCGCTGGCTCTGGGCAAAAGCTGGCGGCAGGCGGCCGGACCGTTCATGCGGGCCGCAGCACGCACCGGCATGGTGAGCATTCTGAATTTTATGAAAACAGTCGGGATTGTGGCTTTGCCGGGGGCCATGACCGGCATGATCCTGGCCGGCGCCGAGCCGCTTGATGCGGTCATGCTGCAATTGATTGTTGCCTATATGCTCCTGGCCGCGACGACTCTCAGTTCGATAGTCGCCGCCGAGCTGACCGTCCGGCGCTTTTTTACAACAGCCCACCAGTTGCGTCACGATGTCTGAGCACGCCGGTCAATCCAGTCCTAGATCCCTCCCGGGCGCTTCTTCTGGTCTCCGAGGGTATAATCCAAGACAGAGACACGCAGGCATATTGAGCTTGTCTTTTTGTTCTTTTCATGTAAATTGACAGCCTGATGCCAGGCTAATTGGTCGGGCCCATATCTGTTTGCGGAGAGGTGGCCGAGCGGTTGAAGGCGCACGCCTGGAAAGTGTGTATAGGTAACCCCTATCCAGGGTTCGAATCCCTGCCTCTCCGCCAGATTTTCTTTCTAACGCATTTTCCCTTGCCCCACAAGAAGTTATTGGCACGATCCTCTCCGAAGGCGATATTTTTTTACATGATTCTAACGGAAAGTTATGGCGAGTATACACCACAAAAAGGGCAAAGGCAAAAAGTAGGTATCCCATGTTACAACGGCCTAAAAGACTGATGGTGCACATTGCAGCACACATTGTGATTGTGATTGCAGCGTTGCAGGGTAGCGTACACGCCGAGATGCAGCTTACTATCGAGTTCGTTGATGAGCCACCGTACCAGACCTGCTGGTGGCCATGGGCGAATGATCGCTTTAGAATTTCGACATCAATTCTCAATATGTGTGATTCGAGCTATGCTGTAGAGAGAATGCACCCGTGTAATGACTGCAATCCCAAGTTCTTTCTTGAGGACATACAATCCGGCCAGCGACCTCCGCGATCCTTTGAACTTGATGTGTATTACTTTCTGCGTGATAGTAGTTTCATGGATTTGGCTCCGGGGCAGGTATACAGAGATACCATAGACATTGCCAAGTACGTCCGATGGGATATGAAGAAGGGGAAGAGATACCGATTGTGGGTTGAGTATCGGCCATGGCTAGACTACGCTTCTGAGGACACCCTTCGAATCACGCAGATTTGGCGGCTTCCGCTGGTATCGGACACACTGGTACTCACGGTCCCGTAGGCCTGGGTGGTCGACCCGTTTGGTGAGTCTGTGAAAGCGTGGCGCGCTGGCAGGACAATACCAATGACGTCGAGTACTACCTCAATGACCACTTGGGTACAGCGGTGGCTATTGTCGACAATTCCGGTATGCTTCGCAACTGGAGCCAGTTCCGAGCCTATGGAGTGGAGCACGCCTCCTCGAAGAACATGCCCAACTGGTACGAGTACACCGGCAAGCAGCATGAGGATGAGCTTGATTATGATTTGAATTACTTTGGTGCTCGCTACTACGACCCCGACCTCAGGCGGTTTATCAGTGTTGATCCATTAGCGAGCAAATACCCAGACTGGAGCCCGTATGCCTACGCCCTGGACAACCCGATACGGTACATTGACCCGGATGGGCGGATGCCAGAGCAGGACTGGACTCTTTGGAGGAAGGGCGGAACTCGGGCTGGTCAGGACTTAAACGTAAAGAATGTGAATGTCAAAATCATCATTGGCCCCCAGGCCCCGGGTGGAAAGCTGGGAAAGGTGGCTGTGAAGAAGGCTGTTTTTGGTGTTACCGTGGACGCGCATGGTGACTTTGGTGTTGATGCTTCCTTGGAGTTCGGCGCTGCTGGTGTCACAGCCGGTGCTACGGCTGACGTCACCCAAACCAGCACAACGACCTCGGGTGACCTTCCCCCGGTTTGGTGGACACATGAAGAAGCCATGTTATATTGGTATCAGGAGGTGTCCGAATGTCAAGAGATCGAAGTCGTCGTCAGTTTGATGCGGAGTTTAAACGGGAGGCTGTTCGACTTAGTCAACAGCCAGGTCATACAATGGCCTCAGTGGCTCGTGATTTGGGAATCAGCGAGACGAATCTTTGGCGCTGGCGTAAGAAGTTGGCCGAGTCTGGTGAGTCGGCTTTTCCCGGGACAGGTCACGTTCCTGCGGATCAGGAGGAGTTGCGTCGTCTGCGTCGTGAGCTGGTCGACGTGACTGAGGAGCGAGACATCTTAAAAAAAGCGCTGGCCGTCTTCAGTCGTCGCCCGAAGTGAGGTACGCTTTTGTTCGGGATCATCAGCTCAAGTTTCGGGTGTCTTTGATGTGTCGTGTCCTTCATGTATCGCGCAGCGGGTACTATGCTTGGCGGAATCGTTCTGAGAGTCGGCGTAGTCGCGAGAATCGTCGTCTTCTGGTTCATATCAGAACGGTTCACCAGCAGAGCCATCGAACCTACGGTTCTCCCCGGATAACCGCCGAGCTTCATGGCCGAGGGATTCGTTGCAATGTGAAGCGGGTAGCCAGGTTGATGCGATGCGAAGGGATTCGACCGAAGATGGCCCGGAAGTTTAGAGTAACTACCGACTCCCGGCATGATTATCCGGTGTCACCTAATGTGGTCAACCGTGAGTTTACCGCCCCTCGTCCCAACCAGGTTTGGCTGTCCGATATTACGTACGTATGGACAGATGAGGGTTGGCTATACCTGGCGGCAGTTCTTGATTTGCACTCACGTCGGATTGTCGGTCATACCTTGAGCTGCCACATAGACAGTGTTTTGACTGAGACGGCCTTGCGCCAGGCAATACACCGGAGACGACCGGAGCGTGGTCTGATTCACCACAGTGATCGAGGCAGTCAATACGCCTCGGGAGATTACCAGAAGCTACTGTCGTCCAACGGCATGATC
>JBDRES010000013.1:0-22526 GCA_043819515.1 bacterium | reverse complement strand
GGTATGGCTAGTTATGATAGAAAGAAGACCTCTCAATAACATCTGGTGTTATCCATTATATGTTCAGTGAAATGCCCATAATCGATGCTAATGTCATTACGAATCCGCCTCCAACCAGACAACCAGCCATTTTGCCGAGTGAAGCGGTAATGGGATCTCTTGATTCGAGTATCCCATGTTCTCGTAGCCACCGGGCAACACCTCCCTCAAAAAAACCGGCAACAGCATCAGTTATCGCGTCCCCGACAACGCCACCAGTAATAGCACCGATAGTCCCAAAATACTTTGCCCCTGCAATCGCAGGGATAACCAACAAACCTGTGTCGATTAGCCCAAAGATCAAATCCGGTATAGAAGATGTCAGTTTACGACCGGATAGAGTGATTCCCAACATGGGTAACAATCCTAGTCCTAGTATTACAAGGCCGATCGTCATCCCATTCCTTAGGCCCAATATTGACATGCCGGCAACAATGATCCCTACAAACCCGACATAAGATGCTTCCTTCAGTGCTCTCATCATTGAGCCTCCTTCTGCTGACCTTGGACGTTTTCCGTAAGATATTAGACTGCGGACTTCGTTTGTAGATATAACAACTCATTCGATTCCATTTGAGACCCTTTGCCCAGAAGAAGTTCTTTGCGTTCGTGCTGGTCTAGTCGGTCGAACCCTCGCACTTCAACTTCTCTCGGGACATACAGCGGCCTCGACATCGTCCCACTCAACATCCCCGGTCTCGAAACCCAAAGGGAGTACTGATCTACCAATGGACTGCTAAATCAGACACACTCATGATGCGATGTGGTTGGCTACTGCCCCGGCGGACCGATGGAATTCCCGGGCGAGTCGACAGCTCGGTCGGACTGAACTGCTTCGGGACGGCAGTGCCGCACCCCCAGAACGATCGCGCCGGCGCCGACAATCGAAGCCAGGATATACAATACGATCCCCAAATACGGCAGCGAAACTAGCGCCGTCAGGGCAATCAGTCCGACCAGCAATTGGGTTTTGCTGAGGACAGCCGGCTGTTTCTTGAACAGGCGAACGATCAAATAGCCCAGGAGCATGGCGATCGTGATTTTCCCGGCATAGAACAGAACACCACCGGTGACACTGGCGAAGCTGGTCAGGGGGATCATGATGATCGAGAAAATGGCCAAGATCGAACCGATAACGGCGTTTTCACCGGAAACCATGCTGTAGCCGACAATGAGCAGCAACCCCGACATTAACAGGACTACGACTGAAAACAGACTGATGAGCATGGCCAGAAACCCGGCCGCCGTCGCCACCGACGGGCGGGTGCGCAACTGACGACAACTCTGGCGAGCATAACGCTCGAACAGCTGTATGAGGATAATGCCCAAAAGGAAAGCCGCCGCCATCTTGGAGAGAGTCAGAATGATGTCTCGCCCCAGAGTGCTCTTTTCGTCTTCGGGCTGGACTTCGGACACGCGGCGACTAACACTGCCCAGGATAGTGACGCCGCCGAGAGAGTCGATGTCCAAGTCGGCTTCGCTGTTATAAATCAGATTCCCTTTGATAATGGCCGGTGGCAGGATACGGATTTTTTCAGCCTTTATCTGAACATCACCATCGATCTGTCCGGTGATTTCGACACGGCTCCCGGCCAGATCGGCCGCTCCCATAACCATTCCGGCCACGGTAAGGTGGTTGCCGCGCATCAACAACTCGCGACGGACCATGGCCCGGCTGCCCAAACGCACTTCGTTGCCGAAGGCGATTACAGAGCGACCGACATAGCCGTCCACGGTGACATTGTAGCCGCCGGCGCGCACAGCCCCGCCGACCTTTCCGTTCTGAAGATAGTGATAGGCCCAGACATTTACCGAGCCGGTGATTTCGCCGTTGTGGGTGACGTCGTTGGCAAAACTCATCAGGTCGCCATCGATATAACCATCGATCACCACCGTCGAGGCCATCGCAAACAGATCATCATCCAGCCGGTGCAGATTCGACAACTGCATGGCATCACCCTTGTGCCAGGTCACGGCCGATCCCGAAGCGATCAGGACCAGGACCAGACCAATAGCGACCAGAGCCGGGCGCAGGGCTGAAATGTGGCGGCGCGGATTGTTACTCATACTCACCTGTGTTTACGTATCAGAACCGGACCGGTTGCCGTTATAATAAACTGCTCCGTCCCCCAGGCAAACTCAAAAATCAGTCCACGGCCGCCTCGATCTGTTTTCGTCAGGACGCATGAAATGCAACTTGCCGCCATTTGCTGTCGGCCGTTATATATTGGCAGAATATCCAGGCTCGCGCTGAGGTGTCTGGTAGTCAGGGGATGTCCGACATGAGGGTACGGATATGAATGTCTTGGTCTACTTGGTTGCGGCGTTGGGGCTCTATGCGCTGGCCTATCGTTTTTATGGTCGTTTCCTGGCGCGGGCCATGGGAGAACAAACCGGACGCCCCACCCCGGCCCAGGAAATCAACGACGGCAAGGATTTTGTCCCGACCCGGCCGTCAGTCTTGTTTGCCCATCACTTCTCCACTATTGCCGGGGCGGGGCCTATTGTTGGCCCGGCTCTGGGGATACTCTATGGCATCGGACCGGCCTGGCTTTGGGTTGTTCTGGGCGCGATCTTTTTTGGTGCCGTACATGACTTTGCAGCTCTGTTTGCCTCTATTCGCGAGCGGGGCAACTCCATCGCACAAATCGCCCGGCGGACTCTGGGCGAAACCGGCTTTGTGCTTTTTATCATATTCACCATCCTTTTGATTCTGTTGGTCACGTCCGCTTTCTTGTCGCTGACGGCGGTCTCGCTTACCTCGCTCTATCCGCTGGAGAAACTGGGTCTGGAAGAAGGCCAGACGTTGCTGCGAACCACAGTCTCGGACGGCCGCAGTTTTGGCATCGTGGGTGGTATCGCCTCGACTTCGGTCATAATTATCACCATCCTGGCGCCTCTTCTGGGTTGGCTGGTAACGCGTAAACAGATTCCCACGGTGGTGGCCTATTCGCTGGCGACAGTCATCGGCGTGGTTTCGTTGATCATTGGCTTTTGCTACCCGTTGTCACTGTCGCCCACCCTCTGGATGTTTGTCATCGCCGCCTATACGTTGTTGGCCTGCCAGGCGCCGGTGTGGGTCGTTTTGCAGCCCCGTGATTTTGTCAACGTCCAGATCCTCTACTACGGCATGGCGGCCATGCTGGTCGGTATTGTCGTGGGCGGTTTTCAGGGCGTGACAGTCTCATCGCCGCTCAGCGCCTATGCCGTCGGTGCCGCCAGGATGGGACCGGTCTGGCCGTTCTTGTTTATCACTATCGCATGCGGGGCCATTAGCGGTTTCCACGCCTTAGTGTCCGGAGGGACTACTTCCAAGCAGCTAGCCGCCGAACGGCAGGCCCGGCCGGTCGGCTATGGCGGCATGCTGCTTGAGGGCACTTTGGCCGTGCTGGTATTGGTGGCGATCGGGGCCTATTTGTCTTATGACGAGTACCTGGCTATCGTCTGGCCTGAAGTTGGCAACGGCAATCCGATTTTGGGTTTTGCGCTGGCCATGGGCAGCCTTTTGCACGGGTCGCTGGGTGTCTCGCCGGCCCTGGGGACGGTGCTGGGTATTTTGATGGTTGAGGGTTTTTTGATTACCACCCTCGATTCGGCGGTGCGGCTGAATCGCTATTTGTTCGAAGAGCTATGGCTGGCGGTCATGACCAAACCGCCCCGGATCATGCGGGCCTTTTGGTTTAACTCCGGGCTTTCGGTCCTTCTGATGTTGGTTATTGCCATGTCCAACGGCTATAAGCTGATCTGGCCCGTCTTTGGCGCCACAAATCAGCTTCTGGCCGCGCTGACACTGATAACCATAAGTGTCTGGCTACGTTGCGCCGGTCGACCGAGCTGGTTCACAATGGCCCCGGCGGTCATTATGATTGTCACAACCATGGCGGCGCTGGTATACAGCCTGCTTGCAAACTATCTACCACAGGGAAATATTTTCTTGATTACCACAGACATCCTCCTTCTGTCTCTCGGAATCGGTGTGGCGGTTTTGGCCGGGCGCCGGATTCTCTGGGGTCAGCCTCGCCCTATTTCCCCCAAAACGAGCTAAGCCCATAGGTTTCAATAAATAAACGGGGCCACCGGCCGATATATGCGGTATAGGCAGGATTACATCAATGAAGCTCTTCTTAGATCGCAACAAGACCCTCCTGCCGCGTATTGATATCATCTACCTGCTGACCCGGTGCATGATCCTCCTCGGGATAGTCTGGTTTGCGGTGGTGGCTGATTACGCGGTCGCTTCGGCCACCCTTATGTGGACGATTGCGGGCACGTTTGCGCTGCACCTGATTGTCTTCTTTGCCGCGGTCAAAGAACGTTTTGATCTCAAGCTGGCCTACCTCTCGGCCATTATCTACGACATGGTCATGATCCCCATGCTGATTCTGAATAGCGGTGGCGTGGAATCATCGTTTTACCTTTTGTTCTACCTGAGTGTCTCGGTCGCCGCCTATGTCCTGACCTTTCCCTTTGCGGTTTCGGTCATGGTCTCGGCTACAGTTCTCTATTTGGTTTCGATCAAGCTGGCCATTACACCTGAGAATGTCTATGACGTCACTTTGCGAGTCAGCTTCCTGGTTGTCTACTTCCTGGCCATCAGCTACAGCTCGCAGCACCTGCGTCGCTCTGAAAAGCGTCTGCTCAAGCTCTTCGACACTCTGAACCGGCGCACTTCCGAGCTTGAGAAATCGCAGGCCCAGCTGCAAATGATCTATGAGAACTCGCGCAACCTGGCCGCCATTCTGGATACCGAGGGTATCGTACGCGAGCTGGTGCGGTTGCTCAGGTATCTGCTGCAGCTCAGTTCCTATGCCGTAATATTCCGCCAGAAGGACGGCTCGTACATCTATCGAGTGCGCTTTGATCAGGGCAAGCTGGTTTCACTGGGGCAACCGGTGGATCTGGAGCGGATGTCAATTATCCGCAAGGTTTGTGAGATGGAGGAAGCGGTCCGGATCAGCGACATCAGCTCGCGCGACGACTACCAGGCCCTCAGTGAGCATGCCAAAACGGCCATGGTCGTGCCGCTGGTATCACGAGGCATGGTTGCGGGTGTCATAGCGGCCGAGTCGTCGGTTGAGAACCACTTCTCACAGCGCGATCTGCAGATGCTGTCGATTGTGGCCCGCTCGGCGGCGCTGGCTTTGGAAAACGCTGCTCTGCACAAAAAAACTGAGGAACTGACTGTAAATGATGAGTTGACCCAGACCTTCAATTACCGCTACTTTGTGGGCAAATTGGATGAAGAAAAGAGGCGTGCCTCCCGCTACGATCTGCCGTTGTCTCTGGTCATGGCCGACATCGATCATTTCAAGCGGTTGAACGATACTTACGGTCACGAGAACGGCAACCGCGTTCTGCAGCAGTTATCGACGATAATCAAGAGCTGCATTCGTGATGTTGATATTTTTGCACGCTACGGTGGTGAGGAGTTCGCTATTATCCTGCCCCAAACACCTCTGGCCGAGGCTTGGCGTATTGGCGAGCGGATTCGGAGCTTGGTAGAAGCGACAGATTTTGAATTGGACAATCAACAGGTGGCCAAGACAACGGTTTCGATCGGAGTCTCTAGTTTTCCGGAGAACGGCAAATCGCCCCAGCAGTTGGTCAATCTGGCCGACCAGGCGCTGTATCGAGCCAAGGGTGAAGGCCGCAATCTGGTTCGATCGATTTAAGTCTCATGGCTCCAAGCAGGGAAGCTCGCTATATGCCTGACATGCATCAGCTTTTGGGTCAACTCTTTATAGTTGGCTACCAAGGGATCGACCCCAAGACAGAATTTCTGGATTTTGTAGCCGAACTCCAATTGGGTGGCGTCATCTTGTTTGGCGAAAACTGCACCGATGTTGATCGCTTGCAGCAGGCTCTGCATACTCTGCGGCGCCAGGTTCCGACCGACCGACCGTTGTTGGTGGCGATAGACCAGGAAGGCGGGCGAACTTGCCGCTTGCAGGAAAAGCGGGCCCTGCTATACTCAGCCACCTCGTATGCCAAACGAAACGATCTTGAGGGGTTCACCCAGGATTATCACCGGGCCGCCGAGTATATGCTTAGCCTGGGAGTGAATCTCAACCTGGCCCCGGTGGCCGATATCCTCCTAAACCCGGATAATAGCTGCCTAGCCGGTCGCTGCTACGGCAAAGAGCCTCAGCAAGTCGCCAACTTCGTAACCCGAGCCGTAGAGCTTATGCACCGGAGCCACATGCTTTGCTGCCTCAAGCATTTTCCCGGCCTGGGACAGGCCACGATTGATCCGCACCTAGCCGTGGCCGAGGCTGCCTACGACCTGGCCACCTGGACGGAAAGAGAGCGAATCCCTTTTGCGGCCGGCATCAAAGCCGGCGCCGACATGGTTATGACGACACACTTGAAAGTGCCTGCCATAGATCAGGTCATCGCCACCGGCTCGAGCGCCGTTGTCAACGGGCTGTTACGTCAGGACCTCGGCTTTGACGGTGTCGTCATCACCGACGAAATGGCCATGCTGGGCGCCGACGCTCTCGGGGACATGGGCGCACGAACAGTGGCGGCTCTTCAGGCCGGTCATGACATCGTCCTGTTTGGTCAAAACCTGGCCAATGCCCGACGCGCCTATGAAGCCGTGTCTGAAGCGGTCAGTAGCCGCCAATTGTCGCCCGAGGTGATCACCCGGGCGTTAGACCGCGTGGCCAACCTCAAGCAGCGATTGATCTCGCAAAAAGCAGTTTAACCAAAATGCCGACAGCCGGACTGCACAAACTCCTGAGTCGCCGACGCCTGACAATTATCGGGCTCAACTCCGGCACTTCGGCAGACGGCATCGATGCGGCCGCGCTCACCATTGCCCGCGGCCGACACGGCGTGCGCGTTACCTGCCTGAAAACTCTTGGCCGCCGCTATCCCAAACCGCTCAGAGAACGTATTCTAAACGCGGCCGACACCCCAGCTATCGATCCGGCCGAACTGATTTACCTGGACACGACCCTGGGCCGAGCATTCGGGCGGGTGGCCCTTCAATTGGCACAGCGTCTGCATTCTGATGGTATTACCGTCCAGGCTGTGGCCAGTCATGGTCAAACCGTGCGCCACCTGCCTCAGCCGACCAAGTATCTGGGTCATCGACTATGGGGCACTCTGCAATTGGGCTCGCTGGATCACATTGCCGCCACCACCGGCCTGATTACTATCGGCGATTTCCGACCGGCCGACATCGCCGCCGGGGGGGAAGGGGCGCCGATTACGAGCGCGGCGGTGCGCCGCATGCTGCCGCCGGGCATTCGATCACAGCTGCTCGTCAATATCGGTGGTATTTCGAATTATTTCTATTTTGCATCCCCGAGGTCTGGCCTGACCGATCAAGCCGCCGACTGCGGACCCGGCAACAGCCTGATCGATATTCTGGCTCAGAGGTTGTTTGGGCGTACCTATGATCGCAACGGCAGCCTGGCCCGTCGCGGATGCCTTTCGCAGCGACTGTTATCGCTGCTGCGCCTCATGCCACCCGGGCAGCGGCGCACTTTGTCTACCGGGCGGGAGCAGTTTGGTCAGGCCATGGCTGACGAAATAATTCGGCAGGCCAAGCGACTGAGGCTCAAGGCGCACGACATCATGTGCACCGCTACGGAATTGACCGCTCTCGGCATCGCCGATGCCGTCCGGCCGCTTTTGCATAAAGACGATCACCTGCAAAAATTGTATTTGACCGGTGGTGGTCGGCATAATGGATTCCTGGTGTCGCGCCTGCAGGATTACCTGCCCGATTGGCCGCTTGGTGATGTCGACGAAACCGGGTTTGACGGCGATTACCTTGAGGCGGCCAGTTTTGCCGTTATGGGCGAGGCTTGCCTGAGGTCGGAGAGCCTGACCCTGGTTTCAAGACAAAATCGCCCGGGACCGATACTGGGGCATCTCGTCCAGCCGCCCAACGATCGAAAGAACTGATGGTAGAAGGTATGGCATTTAGCGCAAAACGAATGGTTAGATTGATGGCGCGTCTGGGTACCGCAGTCATGCTGGTGGTTTTGGTGTATAGCTGCGCTTCGGTGCCCGGACTGCGAGAAGAGACCTCGTCGAGTTTCATTCGCGTGCCCTTTGTCCGCGTACTGCTGGAAGAGAGCCAGGACAGCGTTACGGTGTCGCGGCGGGGCCAGTTTGCCTTGGAGTGCTTGACCGGTCCTGCGCAACAGGTCTATTATGTATCCAAGCCGGCCCAGGTGGTCAATGAGCGCGGTCGCCTGCGCGTCAACGACAGTCAGGGGTCGCCCATTGCCGTCGATCTGGACGAAGTCAATCTGATTCCCCGCGGTGACGGCGATCATTTGCTTTTGCGCGAGACGCCCTACCGGGGCCTGTTGAAAGTCCTGCCCTACGGCCGGAACGTGCGCGTTATCAATATCGTCTACATGGAGGATTACTTGCGAGGCGTGGTGCCGCCCGAAATCGGCCATCGCGATGAATCCGAAATTGAAGCGGTAAAGGCCCAGGCGATAGCCGCACGCACATACGCTATCAGTCATTTGCAGCAATATCCCCAGGAGCCGTACGACCTGAAAGCCTCCATCATCGATCAAGTGTATCAGGGCGCCGGGGTTGAGGATCGTCTCATCAATCGGGCTATCACCGAGACGGCCGGTCATGTCCTGCGCTACCAGGGCGAGTTTATCCAGGCCTATTACCACTCCACCTGCGGTGGTATGACCGACGACATCGCGGCCGTCTGGGACCGTAAAGACATTCCCTATCTCAAGCCGGTGGCCGACTCCGGAGCTTGCTCCTGGTCCAAGTACTATACCTGGGAGGAGCATTTTACCGAGGCGCAACTACGCGGGCGGCTGGAACAATATCTCTCGAGCGATCGCGGCCGAGATCTGCGGATTGCGCCTATTACCGACCTTAGCATTGCCGAGCGCACGGCCGGCGGGCGCGTCGCCCGGCTGTTGGTCCGCACCGATCAGGATGTTTATAAGTTTCACAAGGATCGCATTCGCTGGGTCATCGGACGTACTTCCAATCCCGACCTGATTCTGCCGTCAGATCGTTTTGATATCGAAATCACGCGCGGCGCCGATGGTTTTGTCCAGGCGGTGACCTTCAGCGGCCGTGGTTACGGCCACGGCGTCGGCATGTGTCAGTGTGGGGCCATCGGCATGGCCCGCGACAACCGCACATACGAACAGATTCTCACTCACTATTTCACCGGTGTCCAGATCGAGAAGATGTACTGATCGCGGCTACTGTTTTTATTGATTTTGCCCGGCCGGTCGCCATCAATAGAGTAATGCGAAATCTATTCGTCATATTTATGCTATGGCTTATGGTGGCTTCGGACCTGGGGGCCGAGCAGCCGCTGTATGACCTGGGCGCTAACGTTGGCCTGGCCCGCCTGGACGGCGGCGATCAGAGCTACTTTCCATATCAGCTTGTTTACGGGGGGCAACTGGGCTATTGCTTTGCTTCGCGTTGGGACCTCAGTCTGGACGTCACCCGATTGGTATTGCATGATGACACCACGGCGCAGTCGCCGCTGGCTCTCGGCGGGGCGGCCGATCACGATTCGGTCGTTTTTAAGGGCTGGCGCGTAGGGTTGATGTTCAATCGCAACCTACTACGCGAGGGTCGCGCGCTACAGGCCAAACTGGGTTTGGGCGGCGGCCTGATGTTGTGGAAGATGGTTGATGCCGCCGGCGACCGCACCCTCAAGACCGTTGGACCGCAAGGGGAGCCCCTTGATCTGGCCGCCAGCGAAGTGATTCTGAGCGGGCGGCTTACCCTGGGTTATCGCTTCGCCGGACGTTGGTGGTTGCGCGCTCAGGGGCAGCTTGATTATCTGAGTGGTATGGGGGCGGATTTTGCCACCGCGGTCAAAAAGAGCCGCGACAATATCATCCCCAGCGTTATGGTGGGCCTGACGGTTGGCCTGGGTGGGAGTGAACGCGGCTGGCAATCTGATCCGGAGTGGTCCCGGCCGGCAAGGCCGGCCGCCGCTGTCGATAGCGATCTGCCGGACGAGGATGGCGACGGTGTCGCCGATGAGCAGGACCGCTGCCCCAATACCGCCGCGGGTGTGCCGGTCAACGCTCTGACCGGTTGTCCGTTGGATTCCGATAACGACGGCGTGATCGACGGTCGCGACGATTGCCCCCGGACCGACCGACGGGCGAGGGGACAAGTGGATATCAGCGGCTGCCCGATCGATTCGGATTTTGATGGTGTGGCCGACTATCTGGACCAATGCCCCCACAATGCCGTCGGGGCCACGGTCGATACGGTCGGATGTCCGGTGGATACCGACGGCGACGGGGTTCCGGATGGTTTGGACGATTGTCCGCATACCCTGACCGGCATGACGGTTGATCGGCGTGGTTGTATCGATCTGGCCATGTTGGCCGAGCCAATGGTACTCAATATCGATTATTCCTCGGGATCGTTTGAGATCGATCCAAAAACGCGCGGGCGGCTGGAAGCTCTGGCCCGACTGCTTCTTTTTGTGGCCGACGTTCGGTTGGAAATCAACGGCTACACTGACAATATCGGCTTGCCGACGGCCAATCAGAAGTTATCGGAGAAGCGCGCCAATCGGGTCCGTGACTTTTTGGTCGCCCAAGGTGTCGACGAAGCGCGAATGAAGGTATTTGGTCGCGGTGAGACCAATTTTGTGGCCTCTAATCAGACGGCCGAGGGACGAGCCAAAAATCGGCGCGTCGAGATAAACTTCTATCAGTAGCAAGGATGATGCAGATGGAGTTTGGATACGTCCTTGATCATATCGGTGAACGTCGGCACAATCGGTACGCCGTGGTTATTTTTCTGCCGACAGCCCTGCAAAAAATAATCGCCCCCTTGCGCCAGCGCTTTGATCCTATCTACAATCTGATCAGCCCACACCTCACCCTCGTCTTCCCGTTTGACGCCACGCAGCCGCTGGAGGAGTTGGTGGCGGCCGTCCGGGCCGAGACCGAGCGAACTCAAGAGATCCGAGTCGATCTTAAGTCTATTGGTGATTTTTATCCCACCGATCCCGTGATTTTCTGGGGCGTCACAGAGAACCGGGCACTGACCGACCTGCACTTCCGGTTGCATGTACGGCTGGGTTTGGCCGTACCACACAAGGTTTACATGCCCCACGTGACGGTTGCCCGCGAGATCTCCCATCATCGTGTCCATCTGGTCAAAGACAAGATTGTTGACTATCTGCCGGATGAGATGTTTGTGGCCCACAGTGTCGATTTGGTCACGCCGATCGCCGACGACAGATGGGTCTCGGTCCGTAATTTCCCCTTGTTGACCGTCGAAGACTGAAGATTGTAGATCAGAAAAAAAACGGGGCGACTCCGTTGGTGTCGCCCCGCCATATTGTTATGTCGATTCTAAGCGCCTCAATCGAGGGCTCAAATCGGATCAACCTTCAGTTTTGGCCTTTTCAACCTCGGCTTTTGCAGGGTGTACTTCACCCTTTCGCTTTTCGAAGTCAAACGGCTTGAAGTTAGCATTGCCTTCTTTGGTATGGCAACGGACGCAGGTCGCTTCGGTCGGATAAACCAAGCCGGCTTCGATAGCCATTTTTTTGTGAGCTTCCGGATCGGCCGCCCACTTCTTTTTGCTCATTATCTTGGGCGACTTGTAGTCAGCGCCCGGGCCATGACAGGCCTCACACTCCACATTTTCAATCACGGTGCCGTCGGCCAGGGCGCCGGTGATATGGCACTTGGTGCATTCCGGCTTTTTCTGCTCTTCGGCCGACAGCTTGCTGAAGGCTTTGGCATGGCCGGTTTCGGCCCACGAGGCATGCTTATCTTTGTGACAGGTTTTGCACTTGCCGGCTCCGACATACTCATGTTTGACCACTTGTTTGGTCTCGCCTTTGGCGGCTTCATCGGCCATGCTCACGCCGGAAAGGGTCAGGGCCAGGCCGGCCAGGATCAGCAAAGCAAATGACAATTTTCTCATAATCGGACCTCCTTAATCCATTTTACCTTATACAACACACCTCGCCGGGGTTCCTTTATCGTTGTACAAATATTAAGTATTCCTGATCGCAGGTCAAGCGCAAACCCGCGACCAGAGCGGTCTATCGTGTCATAGTGCGCCGAGGAGAAATCGCTTGCTAAATCAGTGAAATAGCGCTAATTTGGCCACGGTAAAGTATGAACATACTTATCATTACACAGCACTTCCCGCCTGAACGGGGTGCGGTCAGGCGGCTCTTCGAGTTTGCACGATATTTCGTGCAACGCGGGGACAAGGTCTCGGTCATGACGGCTATTCCCAACTATCCCGACGGAATAGTGCCGCCTAAGTACAAGGGCAAGTTCTTCTTCCGCGAGGAACTGGATGGCATCGACGTCTATCGAAGTTGGGTGCTGCCGGCGGCCAATAGCGAACCAACCAAACGGATGGTTGGATTTGTCACCTTTCTCATTACCACCGTGATCAACTCGCTCCGAGTAAAAGGCAAATTCGACCTGGTTTTGGCTTCGACTCCACCGGTAACCTCCCCGGTCGTGGGATGGATAATCAGCAAGCTCAGGCGTTGCCGTTTTGTGATCGAAGTGCGTGATCTTCAGCCCGAATCGGGCGAGGATTTTGGCAACCTCAATCAGTCGTTCTTCACACGAACCATTCGCCGGGTTATGCATTGGTTGTATGGCAAGGCCGACCGGATTGTGTCGGTTACAGATGGAATTTCGCGTTACATGGAGGCGATCGGCATTCCGGTGCAGAATATCGCCACTATCAAGTCCGGGGTCGGCAAGGAGTTTATTGATGCCGATTCCAACGGGATCCGCAAGAAATTCGGCTGGGACGAAAAATTCCTGGTAGTGTATTCCGGTACTCTCGGTTGGGTGCGCCCACTGGAAACCGTCATTGAGGCGGCCAGGCAGTTGGTGGATCTTCCCGACGTACATTTTGCCCTGATTGGCGACGGCCAGAAGCGCGAGGCGCTTGAGACTATGGTCGCCGAGTATGGACTAAAGAACGTCACTTTTGTCGGCTTGCAGCCGCTGGAGACAATCCCGTACTTCCTGCAGGCCGCCGATGTACTTCTGGAGAGCCTCAAGGAAGTCAATGTGGCTAAGATGGCCTTCCCTTCAAAGATGTTTGAATATATGGCTTCCGGTCGTCCGATCGTATTCGGCGCCCGCCAGGGTGAAGCTATCGACGAGTTACGTATTGCCGGTGGCGCCTTGACTTATCCCTCGGATGATCCTCACGAACTGGCCAGTCTGGTCAGGCGGATGCTCTCGGGCGAGATAGACCATCTGCGCCTGGGACGTCAGTATCGGGAGCATATCATAAACCACCACCGTCGCGAGATGTGGGCCGAGCAGTATCACACGTTTCTGCAAGACGTCCATTGATTGAGTCTCCAATACATGCATAAGTAATTGGGGGATGGGTCTTTTCATGTATGGCGCGAATGTGCGGAAATTGCTCGATCGGGGTTGGATTTACCGCATAACCTGTTATATTGGGTGGTAATTGTGTCGAGTGCAGACGACAATGCAACCGGTCTGCGCGTGGGCAGTGAGAGGCAACTATGAAAATGGAGTCTAAGGTGGACGAACTCATCTATCTGGATAATGCGGCAACCTCTTGGCCGAAGCCGGCCAGTGTCTACGACTTTATGATTGAGTTTTACCGCTCCTGTGGGGTCAACCCGGGACGGAGCGGATTTGACAAGGCCATCGAGGCCGGAAACGTCGTCGAAGAGTGTCGATGTCAGTTGACCAGGTTTTTTGGTGGTGATCAGGCAGAGCCTCAGCGGCTCTGCTTTTCTTATAATGCTACCGACGCTCTCAATCTGATCATTCAGGGATCACTTAAGTCAGGTGATCATGTTGTTACGACCAATCTGGAGCACAACTCCGTCATCCGGCCCATCAACCATCTCGTTCGCGACGGCGGTGTAGAGGCCACCTATGTTCCGTTTGACTCCGACGGGTTTGTCGATCCCGACGATATCGCCCGAGCTATCAAGGCCAATACTAAGCTGGTGGTCGTCAACCACGGCTCCAATGTCTTGGGCACTGTGCAGCCGGTGGCTGCTGTCGGCCGTATTTGCAAAGACAAAGGCGTCACCTTCGCTGTCGATGCTTCGCAGACGGCCGGTATGGTGCCGATCAACATGCAGGAGATGGGTATCGACGTTCTTGCTTTCACCGGTCACAAGTCCCTGATGGGTTCAACCGGTATCGGGGGGCTCTGTGTCCGCAGCCATGTCGAACTAAAGCACACGCGTTCCGGCGGCACCGGCGTTCGCTCCGCCTTTCCGTACCACCTTGACGAATACCCCTACCGCATGGAATACGGCACGCCCAACGTAGTCGGCATTGCCTCGCTTTACCAGGGGCATAAGTGGATTGCCGAACAGGGGGGTGTTCACAAGATTCACGCTCAGGAGATGAAGCTGGCCCGCCGGCTGATTGAGGGCTTTAAGCAGATCGAGGGTGTCACGGTCTACTGTTGTGACAACCTGGACAACCATCTGGCCACCATATCAATGAATATCGACGGCTTTGAGGCCGGTGATGTTGGCATCATGCTGGATGTGGATTTCAATATTGCCACCCGGACCGGCCTTCATTGTGCCCCCTTGGTGCACAAGCAGCTCGGCATCGACAAGATCCACGGCGCCGTGCGCTTCGCTATCGGACCCTTCAATACCGAAGCTCATATCAACGTCGCCCTCGAGGGTGTCAAAGATATCGCTCAGCAGGCCGAACAGAAGCGGGCCAAGATGACGTCAGCTTCGAAGTAGCTTCATCTCATAGAGACTAAGTGGTCCATCAAAAAGCCGCCCCCTCCAAAGAGGGAGCGGCTTTTTTGTCAATTCAATCAGCCGGGCTGTTCTTCCCAGCGTTGGACAATCTTACAGGCAAGGCACCGGGGCCGGCCCGCCGTTGAACATGTAGTTCACCAGGTAGACCAAGTCCTCAATATTTAGATCGGAACCGTTACCGTCGATGTCCACTTCACCGAGACAGATCGGAGCCGGACCGCCGTTGAACATGTAGTTGACCATGAAAACCAGGTCCTCAATGTCCGGTCCCACGCCGTTATGGTTGGCGTCGGCGATCATAGCACAGCAGACCGGATCGCAGACATCACCGATTCCGTCGCCGTCAAAGTCGGCCTGATCGGCGTTGTCGTCATTGGGACAGTTGTCGCAGGCGTCACCGTAGACATCGGCGTCGGAGTTGGCCTGATCCTCGTTGTCGGTGGTAGTGCAGTTGTCACAGGCGTCGCCGTGGCTGTCGCCGTCGGAGTTGGTCTGCAACGGATTGGAAATCGTCGGGCAGTTGTCCTCGTCATCAGGAACGCCATCTTCGTCGGTGTCCTGCGGCGCGGCAAACAGACCCCAGAGGATGTAGATGGAGCTGTCGACAAAGTCATACGTCTGGTATTCCCAGGCGATCTTGCTGGCCTTGTCGGCAATGGAGTTGTAGCGCGGCTCGCCATAGACATAGTGACCGCCCGGAGTCGGATCGCCGTAGTAGTAGACTTCCGGTTCCCAGGTCATACCGGCGTTGGTAGTCACGGCGCTGAACAGCGAGTCGTTGCGATGGAAGGTGGCGATAAAGGTAGTGCCGCTCACCCATTCCAATTCCGGATGCGTTTCGGGATCAGCCGAGGCGGCTATAATCGAAGTAGTGAATCCGGTCGGGATAGTATCCGGGGTATACAGACAGACAATGTCGTAATTGCTCGGATCGGTATCGGTGGAGAACTGGCAGGCGATCAACACATTGCCATCGTTGGCCGCCACGGCCGGAAATTGAAGGTGCTCACCAACTTCACCATAGGCGTTGGTCCAGCCGCCGGCATTGACGGTATCGTCCCAGTCAAGCCAGTTATCCATGCGGCAGAAGAGCTCCCAGGTATGATTGTCATCGTTCTGACGGTCGGAGATGGAGTAGGCGCGGCCGGTAGCATGGTCGATCTCACAGGTAATCGAGGCGCAACCGTTCAGAGAATCAAACCAGCTGATAGTGGCATAACCGGCCGAGTCGGTCTGGTAAGAGATAAAGGGACCTGCGATAATGTTGTAGGTAGAGTAATTGGTGTTGGCGATTTCGGCCCACATACCGTACTCCCAGTCCTCTTTGGCGTTGTCGCAGGCGATATCAACAGCGATGGCGTTGGACCAGCCATACGTGCCCCAGTTCCAATAAGTTTGGGAGTAGGTGCCGGGATCACCAGGGTCGGTAATCTCGACAAGCTGAGTGTTACCTGAACCGTGAGTGATTTCGGTACCGAAGAAGCGACTGCCCGTACCCCAGTAGTCGCAGGCCGGATGATAACGGTAGCCGAGCCAGTAGCTAGCCCCTGACCAGTCGGCACCATCGGTGGCCGAGCCCTGCCAGTAGCAGGCAGTGTCGGCGTCATGGACAAAGTCGAAGGCCAACAGCAGATTGCCGTTGCCGTCGTCACCAAAGGCAGGGTGGCGCGAGGCTTCGGGAACCGGTTCCGGCGGGATATAAGTGTCGCCATCGACTTCAAGGACGTAGTTGCCGGAGGCGCCGTTATAACCATCAACAACAATGTAGAAGGTTGACAGGCTGTCAAGGATCAGCGAGTCGATCTGCGAACGAGGATTGCCGCAGGCGGTGTGGAACTGGTTACAGGCGATCAAAGTGTCGGCATTGGTGCGGAAGACGAATAGCTTGGTGAAGTAGTCCGAGTTACACAGGTTGAGACTTATCATCTGCATGTTGTGACCGGTGGCATACGAGAAGACCACGTCGGGAGAAGTCGAAGTCTGACTGCATCCCATAGTGGCGGCATCGTAGTCGTTGGCAAAGCCGACGGTGGTACCGGCATCGGTAAAGGGCAGACCGCTGATGGGGGTGGCGGTGCTGATATCTTCACCACCCTGCAACTGCGAGGTGAAGGGACGGTCCGGCTTGGTTTGCTGCATGATCGCGGAGCCATCAGCCAGACGGATCAACTTGTGCTCCACCCGGGTTACATCGGTACTAAGCGTGTGCGGCTTGGCGTCGATCTTCTGACCCTGCAATGTCTTCACGACCGGGCCGGCGTTGATCGTAGCGACCAAGAAGACCAGGGCGAGGAAAGCCATGGCAAAGGCAGTGAGAGGTTTTCTCATGGTTTGCATCTCCACTTTGGTTTGGTGTAGTCCTATAGGTTCAATTATTAAGTCCCACAGGGTGTAACATAGATCGACCTGTCGGGGCTTCCGCCCAAGGCCAAAAAATCGCGTAAGTTCTTTTCGTCCTTGCCGTTCAGGTAAATTCGGCAGGTACATGATGGTACCTCTCAATATAATAGAATCTTCCCTGTTGTCAACGATTTAGGCGGGCTGCACAGCCGCGCAGCGAGCCGCGAAGTAAACATGAACGGCAGGACATCCTTGCCCCGCGCAACGCTTTTGGGCACTACGCTAGCTAAGGTTACGCAGCAACTTGTGCATAAGTTGCACAGGTTCACCGAAAGTCCATGGTAATGCCGAACTTCCTTGTTCGGCCGTACCCTCGCCCACCAAAATGAAGCCCGGGTCAATCCTGTCGCGCCCTGATATCATAGACGACCAACAGCCTCGATTCGTGCAGCCGAAGCGGCTCGAAAATGCTTGCCGGGCATTCCCACTCTGAAGATTCCGACGCAGAACCTGCCCCAACTTCAGGTTTCCCGGCGCGGATCGGATCTCGCTGAACAAATCCGGGAAGAAAGCCGTCTTTGGAATGTAATCCCCTCAGAAGTAACAACCTTTTTAACCCAGGGCAGTCTCTGCTCAAGGAGGTGGATCATGCGTACTCAAAAAATCATTGGACATCTTATACTGGTCGGAACGCTCTTGGTCATTGCCGTAGTGATCAACGCCGTAGGGATCGGCCAGCTCAGAGGGAAGATCACTGACGCCGAAACCGGCGAGCCGGTCATACAAGCTTCGGTGCTCGTGGTCGGCACCAAGTTTGGTGCTATGACCGACTTTGAGGGTAAATACACAATTGCCCGCCTCGAACCCGGCAAGTATACGCTTCGGGTTACCCATCTGGATTACACTACCATAGAGGTCGTCGATATCGAGGTGAAAGCCGATCTTACCACCGAACACAATCAGAAAATGACCAAGAAAAGGACGCAGCTCGATGAGGCCATCATCGTCACGGCTGACAGAGACGTGATAGATAAGTTCAAGACCGACAATCGGAAGGTCATCTCGCAGGAAGATATCGAAAGGAAGCCGGTGACAAGCGTCGACGAACTGCGCGGTCAGGTAACTGGAGTCGTGGCCGATAACGCCGGGGAAGTGTTTGTTCGTGGCGGACGGGCCGGGGAAGTGGCATACGTCGCCGATGGTGTGCCGATCGGTGATCCCCTGGGAGGTTTAGGTCAGGAAGCTGCCCGCCTGCACAAGTCACCGTCAGACCAATCGGCGATGCAGTCGCCGTCCTCGGGTTCGGTGCGCAGCTTCGCCGCACTGTCGGCGCCTTCAGTCAACGACGTCCGCAAGAAACGACGGCAGACGTTCACTCGTCCGTATCAGACACCGGATGAATACATTCCGCCGCCCTGGTGCTACGACTACTACCAACCGGTCTGGAATCCGGGCCTCGATGCCATGTACTTCCAGAACTACGGGACCAATCCCTTTATCAACACTCGCCGCGACAACAAGTCGACCTTTGCTATCGACGTTGACGACGCTTCGTTTGTCATGGTGCGCAACTATCTCAACCGCGGCCAGTTGCCGCCGGAGGATGCCGTGCGCGTCGAGGAATTCGTCAACCACTTCAACTATGACTACCCGCAACCGGATCATCGGGCCTTTGCAGTCGACTTCGAAGGGGCCTGGTCGCCGTGGGATCGCAATTGCTATTTGCTTAGGGTCGGTGTGCAAGGTCGTAACGTGACCCGCCGTGAACGCAAGCCGGCCAATCTGGTTTTCGTGATCGACGTCTCCGGTTCGATGGCTCGTGAGGATCGTCTGGGTCTGGTCAAAGACGGCCTGCGGATGATGGTCGACAATCTAAAGAGCAACGATCGGGTCGGCATCGTCACCTACGGATCATACGGCACCGAGGTGCTGCAACCGACTTCGGTCAAGCACAAGCGCCGGATACTCGACGCTATCGACATGCTGGTGGCCGGTGGCTCTACCTATGCCGAGCAGGGGATCAAGCTCGGCTACCAGATGGCCGCCCGCAACTTCGATTCGGAGCGGATCAACCGCATCATTCTGTGCTCCGATGGTGTTGCCAATGTCGGCCAGACCGGACCGGAACAGATCCTGGCCGAGGTGCAGCGGTATGTCAAGAAGGGTATCAGCCTGACCGCCGTCGGCGTGGGTATGGGCAACTACAACGATATCCTGATGGAGAAGCTGGCCAACAAGGGTGACGGCCAATACGCCTACATCGATGATCAGCGCGAGGCGCGCAAGTTCTTTGTCGAGGGTTTGACCGGTGTGTTGCAGACCATCGCCAAGGATGTCAAGATCCAGGTTGAGTTCGATCCCAACGTCGTAGCGCAGTACCGTCTGCTCGGCTACGAAAACCGGGATGTGGCCGATCGCGATTTCCGCAATGATCGTGTTGATGGTGGCGAGATCGGCGCCGGTCATCAGGTGACGGCGCTGTACGAGGTCACTCTGCATGGTCGCAGGCATGACGCAACTGCTATGGGCACGGTGGCGGTTCGTTACCAGGACCCGGACCTGAACGAGGTCGTGGAAGTTCAAAAGACCGTGCACTCCGGGATGCTTGAGAGTTCTTGCGAGAGGCGCAGCCCTTACTTCAAGCTGGCGGCGGTAGCGTCGGAATTCTCCGAGATCCTGCGTCGCTCGCCGTGGACGCGCGGCACCTCTCTGGCGGAAGTGCTGGCGATGGCGCGCGAGGTTCAGCGTGAACTGGACAGCGATGAAGTGGATGAGTTGGTACGGATGATCGAGGTGACTATAGACCACCACGACTTCGAACTGGCCGAGCGATAGGCCGCCCAGTAGTCAAGAAAGCCGCCAGGCGACTCGCCTGGCGGCTTTCTTGATACGCCAAAGCTGTCACGCTAGTCGCGTGACACCACCAATGTGTTTCCCCTCTTGAGCGGGGGTGGCCGAAGGCCGGGGTGTGTTTCCTCGGCACCGGCCAACACACCCCCCGGTCCTCTTCGAAAGTCAACGTCGGAACCCCTTGTGGGTTCCGACACCCATAGTGATACTTAGTGAATGTCCAAACCCCCTTCGGGGGTATCGACCTACCAATGTGTCCAGGCATTGTCAGGATTCACTACGCCCAGCCGGCAGGCCCTTCCGAGATTCTCCGCCACCCGCCCCGCTCAGGCCAGGTGGCCGTTGCCCTCGATCAGACCATCACGCAGCTTGATTATGCGCTGACATTGCCCGGCGATGTTCATATCGTGAGTGATAATCACAATGGTCTTGCCGGCTCCATGCAGTTCATGGAAGATCTTAATGATCTCACCGCCGGACTTGGAGTCGAGGTTGCCGGTTGGTTCGTCGGCCAGGATCAAATCGGGATCATTAGCCAGGGCGCGGGCGATGGCGGTGCGCTGCATTTCGCCGCCGGACATCTCGGTCGGCTTGTTGCCGGCCTTGTCGGCCAGTCCGACACGAGCCAGCAGCTCGGCGATACGTTCGCGGCGTTTGCGAGCGCTGACGCGAGCAAACAGCAGCGGCACTTCGACGTTCTCGGCAGCGGTCGCATAAGGCAGCAGGTTGAAAGCCTGAAACACAAAACCGACTTTGCGATTCCGGATATCGGCCAGTTGGTTGGGAGTCATTTGGTTGACCGGGTCACCGTCCAGGAGATACTCACCGCTGGTGGCGACATCAAGACAGCCCATCAGATTCATGAGCGTCGACTTACCCGAACCGGAAGGACCAACAACGGCAATTATCTCGCCGTTTGAAGCCGAGACATCGATTCCCTTGAGCGCATCAAAGCGCACCTTGCCGGTATTGTAGGTCTTGCGAATACTAGTCATCTCTATCATGATGGTATCTCCATGGCCGACCTGAAAACTCTACTCATATCGTAGCGACTCCACGGGGCTGACCGAAGAAGCTTTGAGGGCGGGGAAAAATCCGGAGGCCAGGCCCATGACACCCAGTATTGTGATTACGATAATCCCGATCTCCAGTGATATGGTTGGTCGGCCCATCATGTCCAGAACCTCCGACTCCATCGGGACCCGCTTGAAGCCCTCGGTGAGGACATAGCTGACGGCCATTCCGCCCAGCCCACCCAAAAATGTTATGATGAACGCCTCGATCAAGAACTGAATCAGTATGTATGACTTGCGGGCTCCAACCGCCATCTTGATGCCGATCTCACGGGTCCGTTCCTTGACCGAGACATACATAATATTGGCGACGCCGACACCGGCGATCAACAAAGTCAGACCGCCGATAATACCCAGAAACACCTTTATGCCCATCAGGATGTTATCGAATTCTTTGGCGCCGGTGACCGTGTCCCAGATCCAAAGGGCGCGGTCATCTTCCGGGTCAAACTGCAGCTTGGCCCCAAAAATTTCAAAGACGCGTCTCTCCAGCGCCTCCATGTTGTCCAGGCTCTTGGGAACGTAAACGATGTTATTGATATAGCGAGTTCCAAACATGGTCTCAAAAGTCGTCAGCGGTATCGCCGCCCGGTCGGCGTCGGGGCCGCCGTACATGCCCATCTGCATCTTCTCAATCTCGACGCCGATCACAGTGAAGGGGAGGTCCTGCAAGAATATGGTCTGACCGATCGGGTCCTCGTCACCAAAGAGGCGCTGCGCCAGGTCGTGACCGAGAAAAACCACACGGCGCTTGGCCTGCATGTCCAGATCGTCAATCATGCGCCCGCCCATGCGCGGAATGTGATTGCGAATGGTTTCGTAGTTGGGCGTGATGCCGGTGAGATGCTCGCTCACAACGGTGGTGCCGTAGCGCATTTCCACTCCCCACCGCGTCGATTCCCCGCCGACATCGGCGATTTCGGGCACCGAGCGTTTGAGATAATCGATGTCTTCCCTCTGAAAGGTAAGTTCGCGTCCCTTGGGCAGCCCCTTATAGGGCAGGGAAGTCGAGCCCGCCCAAAGGATCACCAATCCCTCGCCGAGCCCGCGCTTGTTGATTGTAAGCTGTTGGTGTAGACCCTCGCCAAAACCCAACAGCAGCATGATCGATATGGTCCCCCAGGCCAGCGCCACCAGGGTAAGGGTGATCCGCTTTTTCTGTTTCCGAAAGTCGCGGATGAAGACGTTATAAATGGTCGTCAGATTCATAATCGTCTAATACAATTTCAATGCTTGCACCGGTTGCAGGTTGGCCGCGCGTCGGGCCGGGAATATGCCGGCGGTGAACCCCACCAGGCCGATCAGGATCATGGCGACGATACCGATAGTGAAATCGACCGAGGGCACGCCAACAAACTCCTCCAGGTTGAACATCGGGAAGATTTTCACCAAGCCATAGGCAAAAGCAAACCCGGTCACACCACCCACGGTTGTTATCAAGAGCGTTTCAAAAACAAACTGACCCAGGA
>JBDRES010000012.1:0-109254 GCA_043819515.1 bacterium | reverse complement strand
GCCATTTCCTCTTGATTCAGGATGAAGCCATTATCGTCACTTACGCGCACCGGCAGTATCAGAGCGGTTGGATTCAAGGAAATCACGCCGGTGGTATCGGTAAGGGCCTGGACACTATCGGTGGCATGGTTGGCGGCTATGATGCTGGCGCAGCCGATGCCGTGCGCAACTTTGGCCGCCGGAGTCACATCGCTGTCGTCATATGCAAAGTCATAGCCCTGCAGGATACGATCGATATCGATATCGTGGTGGATTTCGGGCCACCACCAGTCTATTCCGTCATCCAGGACGGCGACAGTAATGGTGTCGTCCAATCCGGCAAAATCCCATACCGAGGCCTGATTGAATTCGCCTATCACCTTCTTCAGATGGTTCTGATAGGGGTGGTATTCGTCAAATAGACGGTAGGAATCGAGACCGCCCCTGACGGCAAAGCAGGGATGTGAAAAATTGGTGATATCAAGCTCGTAATAGAGATTGGCAATCTGGACAATATCCCTGCCGGAAGTTGGGGTGTTGACCAGCACATAGACGCCACCCATGTGCTGTAACTCATGGTCGATCTCCACGCCGTAATTGGCATTTATACTCTCGATCTCGTGGATCGAAGTGCCGCGCACAAACGAGACAACGAACCGGTCGCTGACTAGTCGTGGCCCGCCGCCCTCGTCCATGTAGTACGGCTCGGCATGCAGGATGACAGGGAGGGTTCGAATCGAATCGAGAAACCCCGAGAAATCTACAGTTGTCTGCAGACTGCAAACCAAGAATGAGTCGTGGGCCAGCGGGTTGTCAAGCACATCTGTTATGCGTCTAATCAAGTCTATGTACTGCTGCTGTTCAGCATCCGACACTGCTGCCCTGAACTTGATTTGGATGTAGTTAGAGTCGATGGCGAGCGGCACCAGGCGGCCGCCTCGGTAGTACTCTTGGCTCGGTGTCGATTGAACCGCGAGTGTAAAAATCGCTGCGATTGCAATGAGGCTTCTTCTAGTAAGCACAATCCCTCCCTTGGCTCATGGCGCTAGTTGCACGGTCAGGTTGGATATGTTGGCGTTGGCGCCAAAGTACCTGTAGTCTGTCAGTGTTCGATTCGTTATGTCATAGCAAATCAATTGATTGTAGCCGGGATAGTCCAGGCCGACCAGGTAGCGGCCGTCGGGGGTCACCACCATCTGCTGGATCGGGCAATGCGCCGGGGCCGTGCTGTCGCCGTGCGCGTTGGTCACGATCTCTTCGACAACGCGGTTGTTTTCGATGTCAAACATCCTGATGATTGACTCACCAAGTGGGTAAAAGCCGCCGCCCGGGTTTGTGTAGAAAGCCCAGCGGCCATCAGGCGTCATGACGATCTCTCCCAAACCGGGGCAAAGATCGTGCTGAAAGATGACGCTGTTTTGGAGCGCGTCATAGGCCAGAAACCCGCCGGAGCCACCACCCCCCTTATAAAGCAGCCACTTCGATTGGTCTGGCGTCGGCAGCACTTGCACGGGGCGACCGTCAATTAAGTACTGGGTCTGTGTCGTCGCAGGATTGCTGTCAAGGGATAGGCGGTAAACATATTGTCCCGGCAAAGGCCCGGCCGACCACATACCGTAGAAGGTCTGGCCGTCCGCCGCAAAGACACCATTATGCCGAACCTGACTAGTATCGTGAAACACCACCGATAGGTCGTCAGTCGAGTATATGTACAGATCCGGTCCTGCGATGGCAAAGTATTGGCCGTCCGGCGAGACGATCACGGGGTCGCCCACAGCCACAGAAATGTCGCCCAGAACTGAGAGTCCGGGCATCTCGAATATCCGCACTAACTGGCTATTGAGGAGAGCGTAAAGTCTCATCCCGTCATGCGAGACAGTGATTCGGTAAGGAGGGTTGGCTACGCTGTCGGCGAACAATAAGGTGTCGATCGTGCCGGTGGCCGGGTGATATCCCCACAATTCCTGGGGCCGCCACCTGTTGTACATCCAAACCACATAGTCCTGCTCTTGCATCGATGCCTGAGGCTGGGTCTGGATTGGATTGTCGGAGTCGCAGGCCGAAGCGAGCAGAAGCACTAACACGGTCAGAAGTGCTCCCGCGAAAATTGCGATCCGCGTCATACGTTTCCCCTTCTTATTTATTTTACTAAATACAGATGACCTCCACCCACGAGATGTCAGGCGTCAAAGCGGTGCAGTTTGGAAGCATCCCTAATAACCCAAATGGGTTGGCACCCGATTAATCCAAGAGCCCTCCACTGTGAGATGTGTTAGCTTAATTCTATCGAACGATACATTCAATAAGTCCCCTTAGAGTACCCGTTACTCCACTATTTTAACATCGTGGAATTCACAGGTCAAGGGTTTTTTTTCTAACACTTGCAGGCCCAGATTCCCACATCAGACGCGCTACGCCGGTGTGGCCACCGCGCCGCTGCAGAAGTTGCGTATGGTCGGCAATTGGCCGGTGATACCGAGTGAATCGAGATAGGCGGCATCGATGGTCGAGAGCTTCACGTCATGAATGCGCTTGCGCTCATCGCGGTCGGTGGCGTAAGCCAAATGCACTGCGGTCAACGGCGTGATGACAGGTGATGAGACTTCGCTGGGGGTGCTATGCCAGGCGACTGCCTCGACAATAGCATCCTGCAAGCCCCAGACGGAAAGCAAATAGGCGCCGATCATAGCATCGGTAACCCCCATGACCTCTAGTTCCGCCTGATGCAAGGGAATGGATCGTTGCTCGGCTTGCTCGACCGACCGCCGGAATTCGTCCTTGAAGCAGCAGAGCATTACCAACTTCCCGATATCATGCAGAGTACCGGCCAGCATGGCGTTGTTGGTCAAGATACTGTCCATTCCAAAGACATGAGCCACCAACCGCGCCCGGGCGCCCACGGCAATCCCCCGATCGTGGATCGACTCAAGGGAATAACCGGCCAGTGGCGAGGCATTGAACTGACTAAAGGCACCGGCTGCAAAAACAATGCTCTCGACTGTATCCATGCCCAGCGTATTGATGGCCTGGGTGAGATTGTCCACTCGACTGCGCAGGCCGAAGTACGCTGAGTTGGCCGTTGATAGGACTTTGGCCGCAACGCCTACATCCTGGCCGACCAGTTCAGCTATTTTTGCCAACGACACGTTTTCATCCAGAAGAGCCCGGACCATTTTGGTGTGCATTTCCGGCGGACTAGGCAGAGCGCCGATGGCGGCGATGCGCCGCCGCAGGTGATCGTCGGTGAGCGCGCAGTGCAGCTTGAACGAGTCGCCGATCAAGTGGGCGAGATTTGCCGGTGTGCAATCGGAACCGACGTACTGGTGGACATACGACCAGGTTTGATGGATAATTGACTTGTCCACATCACCATCCATCACCAAAATCTTGAGGGTTCCGGGATGCTGGTGGCCGATGGTTTTTAGCAATTCCGGCCCGCTGACGTCCGGTAATCGACCGGCACAGACAACAACATCAAAGGAACCTTCGCCAAGAGCCTTTAGAGCCTCGCTACCACCAGCCGCAGAGCGTGATTGCCAGTTTTCCGGTAGTAGCCCGACCACCGCTTCCAGCCGATGGTCGCCCTCGGCCTGATCGTTGATAAATAGAACACAGCCGTTACTCAATTGAGGGTCTCCTTGATGCTGTGGGTCTCACCTTCTGTTGCAAACTGCCGGTGATTGTTGACACGAAACACCTCCGGCAGCGCCGCCAACCAAACATGGCTTGTTCTTTGGTATATCGGCAGATTGAAGGCTGAGTTTATTGGTACCTGCAAAGACCCGCCAGATGCAAGGCAGCAGCAACCTCCTGCAGACTGCACTCAGAAGGGCAGCGAACCGCAGCCCGATAGCTACCGCCGCAGAGCAGGCGGTCAATAGCTGGAACAAGAGACCAGCAATCGGTGTTGACACGGAGGGGGCGAGCACATATCATGGCTCAATCTGTAAACGTCTGCAACCGATAAAGTTAGTATGATTATTTCGCGGTACATCCAGGAAAGCGCGGTTAAGCTCGAACTGGAGACAATTATCGAGCCGCTGGAGGACGGCGCCTCCAGAGAGAAATGGTGCCAGCGCGGCAAGGAGCTAATCCTGAGCGAGTTGGTCAGCCTGTTAGAGACCGACAATCGCGTAGGTAACCGTACTAAACTGGTGCTTGATTTTGTCAACCGCGAGAAAAAAGCCACTACCGGCATTGGTGACGGAATAGCTATTCCCCACATCCGATCGCTGCAAGCCAAGGAATTCATGATCGGCTTCGGCCGCTCTACAAAGGGCTATGAATTTGACGCTCTGGATGGGCTACCGGTGCATATGTTTTTTGTCATGGCGGCGCCTCCGTACGATGACAACCTATACCTCAAAGTCTTCAAGTCCCTGATGGAAATGCTGCAGTATGATTCTTTCCGCCAGGAGCTGATGAACGCTAAGCAGCCCGGCGAATTGATCAGAAGCATACGCCAAGCCGAGGGTTAGGGGCATAGCCCCTTCTTTTTTATCCTGAGCCGTCGCGCAGTCTTTTGAAAGGATCCAGGATTGTCATGCGCTCGGGCCGAGGGTTAGGGGCATAGCCCCTTCTTTTTCATCCTGAGCCGTCGCGCAGTCTTTTGAATGGATCCAGGATTGTCACGCGCTCGGGCCGGTATCGGATCGGCCTGATTCTCACATAAGCGTTTTGCCGCCAGGCTGCCGCCGAATCAACGGTAACAGCAGAACCACCCGAAGCGGCGATACAAAAATACTTATCCAGACAGATGCCGACATGATGCACGGCACCGGCGGCATTGAGCCAGCAAGCCAAAGCAGCACGCTCGGGTTCTTGTAGCACATCGGAACGAAAGCGCTCGACGATACCGGCAGCCGTGAAATCCTCGCGTTCGGCAATCAACCCGACCGTCTTCAGACACTCGTTGACAAAACCGGAGCAATCAAACCCGGAGGGATCATCACCACCCCAAACATAGGGCGTTCCCAGATAACTCAGAGCTGTTTCTATAAACCAATGCTTGGCGCGTTCGATATCCACGCTTTCGCGGCCTGGGAAGGAATCAGGGGATATTGCCTGCAGTTTCTGCCGACAGTGATGGCGGCTGTGATGTTATCTGACGACGTTCGCGACCAAAACGCTCCGTGACATATACGCCGGCGGTGATCATGCCGGCGCCCAGGATCAACCAGAGGGTGATCGCCTCGCCCAATAGAAGCCAGGCGAAAAACATCGCAAAAAGTGGCTCGATATAGAGGTATACTCCGACCCGGGCGGCCGTCTGTTTGGCCAGACCTTCCGCCCAGAGCCAGAACGCGATCGCCAGACAGAATACGCCCAAGAAAATCAGACTCAACCAGGTCCATAGATCGAGATCGGTCCAAATCGACGGACCGTCAGTGACTAGCGTCAACGGTACGAAGATCAGTCCGGCTATGCCGGTCATCCAGAAGGTCGCCACCAGAGGATCGATGCGAGTAGTCAAATCGCGCGTGATCACGGTATGGACGGCCCAGGTGACACACGAGCTCAGGACAATCAGATCACCACGGGAATTTATCCAGCCAAGATTCTCCAGTGTCCCGTTGGCCGTCATAACCACCACGCCAGCGATAGCCAGGGCAACCCCCAACCACTTGACAGAGGCAAACCTCTCTTTCAGCCACAGCCAAGCCAAGAGCGTGATAAACACCGGCGCCGTAGACAAAATCCAGGCTGTGTGCGAGGCCGACACTTCCTTGAGGCCGGTGGCCATGATCCAAAAATGAAAAAAGACAACCAACGAAGCCAGCACTAGCTTGCCCCGTTTTTCGACCGTCCGGATCCGCAGGCCCTTGGCTCTGATGATCAGGTACAGCACCGGGCCGGCCAGCAAAAAGCGAGCGGCTATCATCGGTACCGGATCGAGCTCGCGGAGGGCGTACTTGATGGCAATAAACGACAGCCCCCAAAACATCACAGCTAAGAGCAGGTAGAGCGAGTACCTGCTGAACCAGGATGTGGCGTTATCGCCCGGCGATATACAGCCGGCAGGTTTTCCGTCTTGCATTGCGCTCCATTTGATGGCCGGACAGTCAGATTCGGGCAGTAATATATCTTGCCGAATTCGTTCTCTCCAAGTAGTTTCGGCGACATGGACGGAACTCAAACTCTAAGCCTCTTCTCGGCGTCACCGTGGTTGGCCACAGCCATGATCTTTTTTGCTCGCGTCGTCGACGTGACACTGGGGACTATCAGAATCATCATGGTGGCCCGAGGTGACCGCTGGGTCGCGGTTGTCTTGGGTTTTTTCGAGGTGCTCATTTGGCTGGCAGTGATCGGCCAAATAATGAACCACCTGACCGGCATCCAACATTATCTGGGCTATGCCGCCGGTTTTGCCGCCGGCAATTATGTAGGCATGACTATCGAACAGCGCTTGTCCATGGCCACGGTCTTGATCCGCATTGTGATTCCTCGCGAACATGCCGAGGAACTATGGACCCTGCTCTTCGATCAGGGCTACCGGCTGACCAGAATGGAAGCCGAAGGTTCGCGGCGACCGGTCACCATCATCTTTTCAATCCTGCGCCGGTCCCACGTCGCCGAGGTTGTCAAGCTCGTTCGTCAGTTTGACGGGCGGGCGTTTTATACGATCGAGAACGTTCGCACCGCTCAGCAGCCGATTCCCAATAAGCATGCCTGGATACACCGCACACATTTGCTGCAGCCGTTTTACTGGTTTCGCAAAGGGAAATAGCCGCCCCGAACGCTGCCCCCCAACTGGGGGTCCTGATGGCTACCCTCCAACTGGGTTCCTGATCGCTACCCTCCAACTGGGACTATCATCCCTGCTCTCCCCCTTCGGATGGAGTCCAAACATAAACGAGCGACCGCTGTTGGGCGGCCGCTCGTTTCGCTTTATGTCGGAATAGGAACTTAGAGGGCTGTGCTTTCCCTTTAGTACGGCTGGAGCATGAAATGGTTCAGAGAAAATCGCAAAAAACGCCCAGGCGCAGAGATTGCGGGGGGATATAGTCACGGTAGGTCGATACCCCCTTGGGGTTCCGACATTTGAGCCACCAACCACCAATGTAGGTCGACACCCCCTTGGGGTTCCGACATCCGAACATTCTGCAGGCTCACTCGCCGAATTCACCATCCATCCCGTCGGGTGTCATCCTGGCGCAGGCTGGACCAGGCAATGGTGGTTGAGCAGTCTCTATGATAATGGCAGCCTATATAGGCTTGCCTGGATTCCAGCGTTCGCTGGAATGACATGGGTGAGTATCGAGCTCCTTCAGGGCTTCGACCCACTCTGCTGCCGAGGATTCGGTCATTGACCCTGCAACCGCAGTGTAGGATATTGGGTGAGTGCGTAGATTGGAAAGGAGGCAGAGGTGGCGTTGATAATCCTCTTGATCGTTGTTGCACTTAGCCTCGGAGGACTGATTGCGCTCTTGGCGAGGGGGCGCAAGAGAGTCAGATCCCTTCAAGCCATAAGTGCGCAGCCACAGCTCTTTCAAACACCGGACGGTGAGGTCGGCAACGTGCATCCCACTAAAGACAGACCACCGATGGACCACTATTACGCCTGTCCCTATTGTGGCGTGATCCTCGACGATCGCCCCAGTGGCAAGCGAAAATGCCCTGACTGTAAACAGACTATCTGTGTAAGTAAGGCGGGAGGAGCGATTTCCCTATTCACCGAGGACGGATTCGAAGAGTATAAGCTTGGGAGAAAGCGCGAGTCGTACCGGAGGAAGTGGCTGCGCGCGCTGGGTCAGTTTGGAATCGACGAAGCAGAGTTTGATCGCTTCCAGCAAAGTGCCGAATGGAGAGGGCAAGTGAATGAGCGAGATGTGTTCTGGGGATTGATGAACAAGCATGTCACAATGCTTTCAGATTTGGGTGACCTGAGCATGCTCTACCGTACTATGGCTCGATTCCTCTATGAGGAGGGCTCCAGCTACTGGCATATTGCCAAGACGGCTAATCGGCTTTTTCTTAAGTCCTGCCAAGAAGGCGCCATGTCGCACGTTGAAATCTCAACTTGCGGAAACGATTCGTGCTCGGCTTGTAGACAGCTGGAAGGTCATATCCTGACCATAGAGGCTGCCATCAGAGACGCCCCCATCCCCTGCCAAGATTGTGCATTTGAAACGAACAACGGCATTGGCTGGTGTCGCTGCACGTATCTACCGGTGATTCGCCCCTGACTGTCCGCCCTATAGCAGCACAAAGCCCCCCGGCTTGACGCCAGGGGGGCTTTTCATTTGGTGCACCCACCTCCGAACCGCCGCCGGAAAACGATCGTCCCAGCCAGCTCAGATCGGGTAACCCTGCAACACACACCAGGATCTACTTACCGCTGCTGCCTTCCGGCCCTGACGGGGTTCATAGGCTGACATTGTACAGGACCCGATCCTCAACACCGCTTAAGAGTCACAGAAGACCGACCGCTAAGCCCTCGGGTGGGAATTCAACCCCGGTATAGCGGATTCCGGGTTACAGGGCACCGCTAGTTCCCCGTCTAGCACGCATAGCGTGATTTATCGGATCGCACACGCACCGCGCGAACAAATTCTTTGCCACCGCAGTGTATCCAAGGCTCTGCTGCTCGTGCATAGCGTGATTTATCGGATCGCACACGCACCGCGCGAACAAATTCTCGGCCACCGGAGTGTATCCAAGGCTCTGCTGCTCGTGCATAGCGTGATTTATCGGATCGCACACGCACCGCGCGAACAAGTTCTTTGCCACCGGAGTATATCCAAGGGTCTGCTGCTCGCGCATAGCGTGATTTATCGGATCGACATTCGCTGCACTGTTCACACTCGTCGCCACCGCAGTGTAACCGATCCGTCATCCCCGCGAAGGCGGGGATCCATTCTTCAATTGTCCACAGAGAATGGATCCCTGCTTTCGCAGGGATGACATATTGCCAGAGCGTCAGGAGCGCAGGGCTCCTGACCTACCGGGACTGACCTACCAATCCGTAGAGCCGTCACCCTTCGCCTGAGCGCAGGGTGACACAACAGAACGACCGGGCGCAGAGTGGCACGACCCAACACAAATCCGGGCTTTGTCCTTACCTTGTCAAAGAGCGTGAACAGCCGGACCCAACCTGAGTCCGGCCGTCGTTATCTAAATGGAGCAGATGGGGATCGAACCCACGGCCTCCACGTTGCGAACGTGGCGCTCTCCCAGCTGAGCTACTGCCCCGACATAAATGTCATCTATCGGACCCGGCTCTCACCGAGCTAGCGTCCGTTTGTTGTCATCGCTGCGACACCAACGAGCAGAATCGCTACCGAGTGACCCACAACCTGCTGTGGGATCCGCTCGAATACCGAGCAGGTCGAAACCCCTGTGGTTTCGACACCTAGCTAATCAGGGTCGCAGCAGTCGAATCTAATAGAATATCGGTTTGGTGCCAAGCGGTTTTTGGGGGATCCGTGCCCCTCATGCCGAATCCTGCCTGGCCCAGCTAATAGCCACGGAAATGGCGCAGAGTTCGGCGAAAACGTCGGGCGGCTTGTAGCCCAGGATCATCCCCAGTGTCTCCCCCAAGCTGTCCAGTACAAACATGGTAGGCCAGGCCGCAACATCCCATTCGTCCCAGCAGAACAATGAACACGACACTGTACTATCGAAACAGACCACGCTGCTGTCATCCCAGGGGTCCACACGAATCGCGTTGAACGATTCGCAAGTGATCTCCTCCACCACCGAATCAACGAGGGTCGTGTCTTCCAGGGCAAGGCATGGCCTACACCAGAAGGCTGTAATCAAGAGCAGTGTCTGAGGCTTGGCCAGAGAATCAGGATGATAGATCACATCCGTTCCCACCCACTCTACCGGTACGCCGGCGCAGGAGACCGCATCTTCGGGGGGAGGGTCATTGCTTGTCCCTCTGTCCTCATCGCACGCGCACAGCAGCAACAAGGCAACTATGCACAGAAATCTAGCTGTCATAATCCGTATCATAATCGGAAAATACCAAAGAGCGCAAGCTGTCAGAAGCCGCGCACGTCTCTGAGAATGGCCGCATACGCATCCCACTGGTTGTATCCGACAACTTTCCTTACCAGGTCCCCTCCCCGGGAAACGAAGCAGATCGTCGGGAAAGCCGAGACTCCAAAAACGTCTCTGGAGAGATCGTGACAGGTCATAGTCGAATCTCCGTAGGGAACGGATTCATAGGAGTCGGCGTCGATCTGTATGGCATTAAACGATTCACCAACAATAGCAACCACTTCCGAGTCGGTAAAAGTCCACTGCTCCAGTTTCCGGCACCAGCCACACCACGAGGTCGAGAACACGATCATGCTCAAGTCGTGACCAACCGTGTCAGGAGCATGAACGACCTCGGTACTCACCCAGCTGATCTCCTCGGTGCTCTCTATGTAGTCGCGGGAGGTAGCGGCGACCGGTGCCTCGCTCTTCTTCAGACTGCACCCGCATGCCCCAAAAAGAAGAACTATGATCAATACGGGTAAAATCCCCTTCATGGACTGAATCTACAAGAGAATCCGCGTCGGGGCAAGGGCCAAGGTTGAATCGCGCGGGACGCGGAAAAAGAGATTTCGCATGCTAGTCGATTGGCGTATATTGGCAGACTATGAGTTACCTGGTTTTCGCTCGGAAGTACCGCCCGCAACGGTTTGAAGATGTGGTGGCGCAGGATCATGTCACCAGAACACTTCAGAATGCGGTCAAGAATGACCGGATCGCCAGCGGCTATTTATTTTGCGGTCCGCGCGGAACCGGTAAAACGACCACCGCTCGAGTGTTGGCCAAAGCTCTCAACTGCACTATGGGACCTACTCCCCATCCCTGCGGCGAGTGCTCGAACTGCCTGGAGATCGCCGGTGGCACGTCGCTGGATGTCCTCGAAATCGACGCGGCCTCAAACACCGGTGTCGACGACATGCGCACCCTGCGCGAAAATGTCAGGTATCTGCCGACCAGCGGGGCCAAGCGGATCTACATTATCGACGAAGTCCATCGCTTGTCCGGGGCCGCTTTTGACGCCCTGCTCAAGACTCTCGAAGAGCCTCCGGATCATGTCATCTTTCTGATGGCCACCACCGAGCCGAACAAAGTTCCCGATACGATTCTCTCGCGCACACAACGATTTGATCTCAAGCGGGTAGCTACTGCGGCGCTGGTGGATCATATGAAGATGATCGCCACGGCCGAGAAGATCGAAATAGAAGAGACTGCCCTGCAGTTGATCGCCCGTAAGGCCGATGGTTCGGTGCGCGACGCCCTCAGCCTGCTGGATCAGATGGCGGCCTTTGCCGGGCAGACGATTTCCGAAGAGACTGTGATTTCGGCGCTGGGGTTGGTCGATCGCAGGCTGTTGTTTGAATTTATGGATGCCGTCGCCAATCAGAACAGGCAACAGACGCTCGAACTGGTCGCCCGTGTCCTCGATGGCGGTACCGATGTGGCCGATTTCGTGGGTGAACTTCTGGAGCATCTGAGGCTGCTGTTACTGGTCCGGTCGCAGGCACAGACGCGTCAATTAGCCGATTTCACCAGCGAAGAACTGGCACTGTACGAACAGCAGGCGGGGCGTTTTGAGGTAGGCGACTTGTTGCGCCTAATCAAGATCGCAGCCGATTCAGGCGGGGATCTCAAAAGCGGATTGCACGAACGACTGGTTCTCGAAGTGGCCGCCCTGAAGATGGCCGAACTGGAAAGCACCGTCAGCCTTCAAGAGATCATAGCGCATCTGGAGCATCGTCCCCCGGCCGAGGGTGCCGGCGCGGGGTCATCGTTGCCGAAAAAAAAAAGTGATCAGGCGCCCCTAAGTCGTGGTGTCACGCGGATCGACCGAGGGCCCGAACCGGCCAAACCTCCGGCGCCGGTCCCAGGGGGACCTGTCACGACCGACTCCGTACGCGCCGGATGGGGAGTATTTTTGCAGGCCTTGAGGCAACGCAATGGGATGCTGGCCTCCCAACTCGGCCTGGCTGAGGTCAGGACAGTGCAGAATGACCGGGTTGAAGTGGTCTTTGGCGAGTCCGGTTCAGTCGCTCGGCAGGTAGTTCAGAAAACAGCCAACTTAAACTTGATAACCGAGGCCCTGAGAGAGCATTTTGGGGCCGGTTTGAGTGTGACCTTTGATCTTGATCCTAAAGCCAAACCGACCTTGGTGTCGCACCGGGTCGGCCAGCCCCCTGATAGTAGCGGCCCTCTCCCTAAGGAGCCTTCCGCCCGCATCAAGGAGTTGGTAGCCAAGGTCGACGGCGAGATTATTGGAATCAAGAAAGTCCCTTAGAACGAGCAAAGGAGCAATGATGGGCAAAGGCGGCGTAGGCGATATGATGAAGCAGGTCCAGGCCATGCAGGCCAAAATGGAGAAAATCCAGGCCGAGCTTGAAGAAGAACGGGTCGAGGGAAGCGCCGGCGGGGGCATGGTGAAAGTGATCTGCAACGGCAAGCAGGACGTTGTCGGTATCGAAATCGATCCGGAAGTCGTTGACCCGAAGGATGTTGACATGCTGCAGGATCTTGTGGTGGCTGCCATCAACCAGGCCCGTCAAAAGGCCCAGGAAGTTCAGGCCGAACGGATGGCCTCGTTGACCGGCGGACTTAGCATTCCCGGTCTCAACCTGCCTTTCTGATCGCGTCAACAGATGTTTCGTTCCGCAGCAACGGTCGAGAAATTAGCCAATCGCCTGGCCCGAATGCCCGGCATCGGACGCAAGTCAGCCATGCGCCTGGCTTTTCATATTCTAAAACTCTCCAAGGAGGAAGCCCTTGAGATGGCCGACCTGATCCGAGAGGTCAAAGAAAAAGTCGGCTTTTGCAGAATCTGCAACGACATCTCCGAGGAGAACCCCTGCCGTACCTGCACCGACCCCAAGCGCAATCGGGAACTGATCTGTGTGGTCGAGGAATCATCTGACCTGGCAGCCCTGGAGCGGGTGGACAACTTCGACGGGTTGTTCCATGTCCTGGGCGGCCGCCTCTCCCCCCTTGACGGTATCGGTCCCGATGATCTCAAAATCAAAGAACTGCTAAACCGTCTCGATGCCGATCTCCGCGAGGTCATAATCGCCACCAATCCCAACGTGGAAGGTGAAGCCACTGCCCTATACCTGGCCAAGCTCCTCAAGCCGCTGGGTGTCAAGGTTACTCGGATCGCGCGAGGCTTGCCGGTCGGGTCCGATCTGGAGTTTGCCGACTCGGCTACGCTCGGGCGTGCTTTAGAGGGACGCCAGGATCTTTAGACAAGCCATGCCTACCCCGCCCGAAAATCGCCGGTCAATCTTCATCTTTGCGGCAATCTGGGTTCTGTTTCTGTTGACTCGAATTATCGGCGGCGGTCTGTTTGAGAACAACTGGACCATGGCGGGCTGGGACTACCTGCCCGTGTGGTTGATCGGCCTGGTGGTGCTGATCCCAGTGACAGCATGGCTGCTTTTGTTGCAGGCCGACAGAGCCTCATGGAGTCGGCGGAGCATCCATATCTCGGTAGGTATATTGGCGGGGCTGACCTTCGCGCTGGGCATGGATTCCTTTGTTTTTTCCGGAGGAAACCTGCGGATAGCGCAGTTGGCCCAGGTACCGACGGTGATTTGGCGTAGCTACGAATGGGGGACCATGGCCATCGCCGATGGTCTGTACCGCCTGTGGACCGTGGCGGACTTGCCCGCCAACCAGGCCGGCATGTACAGTTGGCGAACCTTGGCCTGGATCAACACCGCCCTTTCGTTTTTGGGTACGTGGCTTATCTGCTGTCGGCTGACCGCATTCATGGCCAGACGCCTGGCATTGTTGGTACTGATCTGGTTTGGCCCGCAGCTATTGGTGCTGACTGGTTATATCGGTGTCGAGGGTACGGTGGCGGTGACTACCATCTGGTTTGCTCTTTTGCTTGTCAAGCTCAATCACAAGTTCACTTACGGTCGGCTTGTCGGTCTCTGGTTGGTTCTTTTTCTCGGCTGCATGCTGTATGCCGGTAACCTGTATCTCCTGCCGGCGGCCGTCTTTGCGGCGGTGGGTGGCAAGGCCGCTTCACTCAAAAGATTGCGCCTGGCGGCCGCGGCCGGAATCCTGGTCACCGCTCTGATGGTGGCCGGTTTGTATCTCGCGTCCGCTCGTTGGTTTGGGCTTTCCCGGTATCTGCTGTTTTTGGACGGTAAGCCGCCCTTTGGAGATTACGGCCTTTTTTCGGCCAGACACTTAGGCGACATGGCTCAGCTTTTGTGGATACTGATTCCGGGATCACTGGCGGTCAAGCTGGCAACGCTGGGACACTGGCGACGCCTGGCTAAGGATCGTACGCTGCTCGGTCTGGCTTTGATGTGCCTTTCCGGCGGTGTGGTTGTGTTCCTCAGCGACCCGTTTCATAGTGTCGTATTGGATCTGCCTCGACTGGCGGTTTTTTTGACACCGCTGGCGATTACGGCAGCCGTAGTTCTGGCCCGGGTTGACTGGGGCCCGGCCACAGCCCGACTGCTACTGCCGACAGCGGCGGCGCTGGCGGTCGCGGCGATGGTGTCGATCCTGCCGACGTATCTCCGCCTGGCCAATGTTGACCCGGCTGCCTCGGCCTACTTCGACCGGCACGATTGGTATTATCGTGATGGCTCGCTCGCTTTCCGCGACGCCTACTTCTACCGGGGACAAATGGATCCCGCCAACGCCTGGGAGCAGGGGCGGATGAGCAACTCGCCCGACTACCTGGACATGGTCGGGATAAACGATCTGGTGCATTCCGACCGGGCGCCCGAAGCGATCACGCGGCTTTACGCGATCAAAACCCGCAACCGTTATTGGATCGAAGCCCGTTCAATTCTGGCCGGGCTTCAGATGCAGGCGGGGCGTTTTGAGGCGGCCAAGCCGGAAATCGACACCATGATGATGATCGATCCCTGGCGGCGCGAGAGTCTGATGAATCTGTATATTTACCACCGTGAGACCGGCGCCTATGCACCGGCTATGAGTACTATCGATCGGGCTTTGCGCATCTTCCCAAACGACGGTGAAATCCTGACCGATAAAATGCTGCTGTATCATCGCCTTGGTGATTACGCCGCGGCCGACTCCATGGCCACGGCACTTATCTCAGTCGACCAAGCGATGCCCTACCCGTATTTCATCCGTGGTATTTATGAAGATTCCCGAGGCAATGTGTCCGGAGCCACCGGCAACTATGAACAATTCTTGCGGCTGGCTCCCGGGGCTCCCGAGGAGTCGAGAGTCCGTGATCGTCTGGCCCAGCTCAAAAGCGGCGACGGCTCCTGAGTCGCCCCTGATCTACCGGGTATTGAGGCGAGCGAACCCATCCAGAGCGGCCACTTTGTAGGCTTCGCTGAGGGTCGGGTAGTTAAAGACGGTGTCCACGAAGTAGTCGAGAGTGCCGCCGTGTGTCATGACAGCTTGCCCGATGTGGATCAATTCGGTCGCCCCTTCGCCCACAATATGGACCCCCAAAAGGCGCCGAGAATCGGGATCAAATATCAGTTTGAGCATACCGTCGTGATCGTTGATTATCTGACCTCGGGCCAACTCGAAGTAGCGGGCGATCCCGATTTCATAAGACTGCCCCGCCTCGGCCAGACCCTGTTCAGTCTCGCCGATGATCGACACCTCCGGTATGGTGTAAATGCCGAAGGGCAACAGAGTGTTGATGCAAGAAGTGTCGCCCTTCCGAAAGGCGTGAATGGCCGCCAGCCGCCCCTGGTCCATTGAGACGGAAGCCAGCGACGGAAAACCGATGACATCGCCCACAGCGTAAATGCTGGGCACGGCGGTGTTGTACAAATCGTTTACTTTGATCAGGCCACGAGCATCGGTTTCAACACCAAGCTCCTCGAGACCGAGTCCCTGAGTATTGCCGACTCTGCCGGCGGTATAGAGCAGCCGTTCAGACCGGATCGTACGGCCGGACTTGACCATAGTTGCCACCTGGTCGTCCTCAATCCGAATCGATTCGATCTTCTCGCCCAGCATCAAAGTTATGCGGTATTTGCGCATCAGGTACATGAGCGCATCGGCAATCTCGCGATCCAAAAATGACAGCAATCTGGGGCGGCTGTCGACAATCGTTACCTGCACTCCAACATGGGCAAAGATGCTGGCATATTCGCACCCGATCACTCCGCCACCAACGATAGTCATTGTTTTCGGGATCTGGTCAAGGTTGAGAATCGACTCGCCATCGTAAATGAACTTGCTATCGAACTCGATGTCGGGCGGATGGTGCGGTCTGGTCCCGGTAGCGATGATGATTACTTGGGCCTTGAGTGTGCTATGGGCACCGCCGGGGTGCGTGACCTCGACGGTATGGGGATCCAACAGACGCCCGAAACCATGAACGACATCGATCCGGTGGCGGGCCATGTTTTGCTGGATGACGTCCAACTCCTCCTGGATGACGTGCTCCTTGCGATACATCAGCTCCCGAATGGTAACATTCTGCTTAACCCCACCCATCAAACCATAGACGGAACGTTGGCGCAATCCGGAAATATACAATACCGTTTCGCGCAGAGCCTTGGAAGGAATCGTCCCGGTGTGAATGCAGACCCCTCCCTGGACCGAGTGGCGCTCGACGATAGCCGTCGACTTGCGCATTTTGGAGGCTTCAATAGCCGCCTTTTCTCCGGCCGGACCGGAACCGATAATGACCAGATCAAATTCGTTAACACTCACAAGCTACAACTCCCTGCTGTCTGTAAGGGCCAACAATATCCGGGGCCGATTGTTCAGGCCAAAGTCACTAATCGCCCTGGCTCAAAGTGAAACCCAACAAAACGACCCATGCAGACATTGCCGCCGAGCGATCAGTAGACGGTAATATCTATCCATCAGCGTGATCGTCCGGGCTGCTCAGGACCTGTATTTGATCGACCAGCCGCCCGATGGCTTCGTCGGTTTTGTCCATGTTTTGAGTTACGCGTCGCAAGGATGCTTCCATACGCCGGTGATACTCCTGCAGGCGCTGAACCGTCTGGCCGATATTTTCCAGACCGGCGACCAACTTGCGACTCGATCCGCTCAGCCCGGCCTCCCTGTAGACGGCAACCACCGAGGCCAAAAAGGCATACAAGTGCCCCGGTGAAGTCGGAATCACTTTCTTGGACATGGCGTATTCCAGGGCGCCGGAATCGGTCTGAGATACGAAACGGTAATAGACCGCCTCGGAGGGAATATACATCAGCGTAAAATCAGTTGTGCCCTCATCCGGCCGAAGATATTTGGTGGCGATGCTGTCGACAAACTTCTTCAGCGTACGAGACAGCTCGGTCGCATCGGCTGATTCATCAGCCTGATCGCGCTGAAACGGTTCGATCGGAAACTTGGAATCGATCGGCAGCAGCCGGTCGCCGACCTTGATTACCGCGTCGACCCGCTGACCATCGGAAAACCCGTATTGTGTCGAAAAAAGCGAGCCGGGCAGTATCTGGGCCAGGAGGTTCTCCAGGAGCATCTCCCCCAAGGCGCCGCGCAATTGCGGCGGACGCAGAAGATCGCTCAGCGACTGAATATTGTTACCGATGACCTCGAGATTCTTGGTCTGGGTGCTGAGTCGACCCAGGCTCTGTTCGATCTCCCCAAACAGCTCCAGGCGTCGATCGAGGGCCTGTGCCCCTTCGGCCAGACGCGCATTGAGGAGGCCCTGGGCGGAGTCGAGCGACTGGCGCAATTGCACCATGCCGGTCATTTGCTTTTCGAGGATTTCCGTCTTGAGGGCGGCCAGGGAGGCCTCGATTTGCTGCGTCTGCGCCGGAGCCATCCGGCCCTGGCGATGGAACAAGGTCAGAAGAATGACTATGATGACAACAAAAGAAACTGCGATAAGGGCGGTAATCAAATCCATTTGACGCCCCTACTTCATCACTGCTCTAAGAGCAGGCAATCTTTGGTTTTGTTCAGCATGTCGGTGTCAAAAAGATCCTTTCGGAAGCGAACCGTTACCCGGTTGGTCGCTTCGTCGTAATACTCGTCGGAGGGGGTGATCCCCCAGATATACTTGGCCAGCAGATGATCGGTGGCATAGTCATACAGGCCCACTTCGTACTGATCGAAGCGAATACCAAAGCGATAGCCTTCGAAGGGCATTGCGTCCTGGTATTGCTTGAGGTAGAGCTCCGAGCCGCCGCCGACCAGGCGCTCGTCCTTGCCGAATAGGAGATTGCCCGTCGCCGCCGTACCGGTCGGACGCGTGAACTCAAAGCCCAACCACTCTTTGTCGGCCACAATCCGATAGCCGTCGGACTCCAACGCCGTCTTGCCGTCGGCCAAGACTCCCGGAAGAACCGGCACCCGCTCGTCAACGACCCTGGAGATATAGGCATCAAAACCATCCAGGACGACCGACCACTCTGTCTGCCCCAAAGCGATCGCCAGGCGGTCCTTCATCTGCATCCGCGTCATGTCATTGACCGCGCTAAAATCACCCGATAACTCCCGGTAGAGCGTCCAGAAGGCCTCGCGTTCCAGGTTGTCCAGGAGATACGATACAAACAACCCCGCCACCGGGTAGGCAATATCAGCCGAAGAATTAGCGTCAAACTCCCGCATCGTGAGAAGCGAATCGAGGTCGACAATTTTCTCGCGGTAAAGGAAAGCACCCAAATCAAGCAGGGCCGAGGGAGCCTTGCCCCAGCGACCGCCATAATAGACGGCGACCCCCTCACGGATAATCGGCTGCGTGTACAAAGGCAGCGTGCGCAGCTTGTAGTTGATCAGCAGGTGCACAATCTCATGGTAGTGCGGGAAGAAAGCCGAGACGATATCATCGGTGGCCAAATCATACGTGCCCTTGATGCGGAATCCGGTCATTTCATGGATCAGGGAATCGGAGCCGCAGTAATAGTATTCTATCTTCCCCGCGGCCAGGTGCTCCAGATCACTATCAGACAGATCCAGCGAATCGGCCAAGCGTTCGACAAAGCTGTCCGCCTCCTGCAAAACCACCGGATTCAGTTGTTTGAGGGCGGCCGGGTCGGTGTGGATCGCGAAGTACCTAGACCGAGTGATCGGCCAGTTAGCGCTGTAAAAATCCTGAGGATAAGTGAGCCAGTAGTACTGACCGTCATAGAAGGCGTAATAATGGTGTTCCACCAGATCGCCCGCCACCAGTTGCGAATAGAGCAACCGGCAGTAGGCCGAATCCAGATCATAGATCGCTTTTACCGGGGGATGCAGGTGCCGGCGCATGACGGGGATATTGCGCACCACCGGTGATGAGCAATCCACTTTGAGCGGAATGCCTGAATAGGTGATTCCCAGTCGTTGCGCGCGGTCGAGCACGGCCGGCGTCCACAGGTACATGGCCGATTCCTGATTGCCTGAAACCAACAGGTCAAAGTACTCGGCCAGCATTTTAACGGCGTTGTTCTCATCTTTGACCTGGCTGGGGTCTGTAACCGCCCAGGCCGAAGCCGACCAACATACCAAGACAACAAGAACTGCAGTCAATCTAAGGGTCATCACAATGGTCTCCCGAAACGGTCAGTTGCATTCTAAGGGTCATATTATACTATTTTACAAATCCTGTCCAGATTGGACGTGAAAAAAGCCCCCGTAGGACCGGGAGCTTCTTTCGCACAAAAACACGCCAAGTCGTCAAAATCAGAAGGCAAAGCCGACCGAGAAGCGCTGGGTTGACTCCAGTCGGCCGAAGTCCTGCCAGGCGTAGTCGATGAGCAACTGAGTATCGCCGCTGATCCGGGTTGACAAACCACCACCCAAAGTCAGTCCTTGTTCGTCGTAGTTTATCATATAACCGCTGCGCAGGAAGAACTTCTCATTGAAGTTGAACTCAGCCCCGACAGCACCCTGTTGGGATACGTCATTGGGGTGTATGACCTCGCCGCTGACAGTCAGGATCGACTTGGGACCAAACTCGACATCGTAAGCAGCCCCGACGCGGAAGGTCATAGGCAGCTCATAAGCCGTCGTTTTGACACTGGCCCCAACCGCCCGATCGGATTGGTCGTCGCTGCTCTCGTCGTAAGTGACGTCGAGATCACTGCCGGCAAATTGCAGTTCGGGCCCCATGTTGGCAATGCTCATGCCCAACCTCAAAGAACGAAAACCGGTATAGAGCATAGTCCCGAAATCGAAGGCAAAGCCTGACGAGGTCTCGTTATCCAGACGCTCACCGATATACTTGAAGGTCGCTCCAAAGGCGAACTTGGCCGTAATCTGACGAGCATAGGACAAACCTAGAGCGTAGGAACTGGCGCTGTAGAATTCGCCGGTGCCGTTTTGCTCCTGCAGCGTCGTTGTTTCCTGATCGTCCATGGAGAGGACCGTAGCCGAGGCCCCGAAGGTGCCGATGTCCTCGAAGTAGCGCGCAAAACCGACGTAATTCAGTTTCACGTCCAGCAGCCAATTGACATTGGTGAAGCCGACGGCGGCATTGTCGATCTCGACCAAACCGGCCGGATTCCAGTGCATCGAGTAAACATCATTGACGGTCGCAACCGAAGCCTCTCCCATACCCTGATAGCGGGAGCCGACGCCGATCTTCAGAAACTGGGCGCCGCTGGAACCTACCTTGGACCATTCAGCGGAGGCGGTTCCGGCGATGCTCAAGACGAGTATGAAGCATATTAGCTTTTTCATCTTTCGCCTCCTTTACTTAATCACCGCAAAACGCCCGAGGCGCTCGCCGTAAGGGGATTCAATGTGATAGAAGTACATTCCGGAAGCCACTTGCAGGTGGTTGGCACTGAGCAAATTCCACTCGTCTTCACCACTGCCGTCGGTGTGGTCGATGGTAGAGACCAATTCACCGGCCAGGGTATATATCCGAATCGTACACTCTCCCGGGAGGTTTATGAACTTGAGTACCGACTCGCCTTCCTGGGTTTCCACTCGCGAGTAGCGGGCGTAGTACGGGTTGGGCACAACTTTGACATTAGCCAATTCATCCTTGGCCTGGGCGGCGTTGATACCATCGACCTTAAAGACAAAGCGGTCGTCGGGACCATTGAGCGGCGCGCCTTCAATGCTGAAGACATCACCTACAGTCGGATTGTAGGTGGTGGCATCAAAGACGAACATCCAGCCATAGTAATACGGGAAGGCTACTTCCGTAAGGTTTTCGTCCGGATTGTACGGATAGTCCACAATCGTCAGTTCATCGTAGGGGTCCCAGGCATCGTTCTCATCATTATCATAGACCGCCAGAGATACGCGGGCGTTGGTGGATGTATTCCAGACTTCGAACGGCACCCAGAATTCTATGTCAAACCCGTACCAGTATTCCAAAACCCAGAAGGCTCTGGTAGAGTCACCGGTATAGCGAAGTTCGTAGTTGTTGCGATAGGCGGCATGTCCAAAGACAGCCTCCGGGTCGCCGGTAAGAGCCACCAACGTCGGCCCCCACCAATAATCAAGGGACAGAGTAGTGTCGGCACCGCCAAAACCGGTTTGACCAAAGTCCTCGGGTTCGACATCCCCATTGGTGACATAAACCCGCAGTCCTTCGGCAATCGGGAACAGCTCAGGATCGCCGTTGGTCAGCGTCTGGTGGTCCAGCACGGTGTCACCGGTAGTGACGCTGATCAAGTGCCAGTAAGTGGCTTCGGGGGCATCCTCAAACACCACCTCGTAGTCGGCCCCCAGTAATTGGGTTCGATCAAAGACAATCGGTGTCACCGTCCCTGGCGATGGCTGGTCGCTGCCGGTATATTGGTGCGATACCGTCGCGGCGGCTTCGTAGTACCCGGCCGGATTGGCTTCGGGTCTGACCGACACTACGTTGGGCGCTTGCCCGGCTATGCCAAAGCCGGTCTGGAGGGCGTCGACACCGGTAGTGGGATCGGGGCTGTCGTAGGCCACCAGGCAATACCAGTATTCAACACCGTTGATTAGTCCGCTGTCGACAAACGAGTGTTGAATCAGACCACCGGGATGATCGACGCTGTAGTCTGCAATGTAGTCGTAATCGAACTCCATGCAGTTGTTGTCGATTTTGTAGTCCTTTTCGCCCCAGCTCTTGCCCTGGTTGTCACTGCGGTAGAGCTTGTAGCCTGCAAAATCCTGGAGGCCCGAAAGCGGATCGACACTGACTTCGGAGGTGTCGCTCCAATATAAGTATACTTTTCCATCGCCGGCCCGGGAGGTCAGCACCGGCGTCGCCGGCGGCTGCGGACCAACGAAGTTATTGTCATACAATTGCTGTGCCAGGGCGGCGTTATTGCGAAAATCCTCTTCGTCCTGCCCGGCAATCAGAGCGTACACAACGCGCTTGGTTTCGCCTGCATTGAGCTCAATGCCGCGCGTACACTGAATGTAGAACTGATCGGTCGGCGGTAGGGACTCGTCAAACTGGTCGCTGGCAATCAACTGGAAGCGACCGCCGTCATCCAGACCGGTGACAATCGACCAGTCGTCCGAACGGAAGGAGGTCATGCCGCCGCCACCGGGAGTTTCCAGATACTTGGTGCCCATGATCCCGGTCTTAGCTTTCCAGCCGGGATCATAACCAACAGCGTCGTAAATCCAGGCCAGGTTTTCGGTCGAATCAAAAGCAACCATGTCATGTAGACGACCGTTTTCACCGGTACCGTCGGGGCCGCCCACGTCGATGTCAAGGTAGAGTCCGAAGGCAAATTCGGCGTAGTCAACATCGCTGGTATTGGTTATTTCCAGGACAACGAACAGGAAGTCTTCATTGTAACAGTAGTTCCAGCTATAGAGCGAATGCGTCAGTTCCAATCCCAGTAAGGGTTCTCCCCGGGCATTGTCGGCAAACCGGTAATGCGAATCTTGGAGTGACACCGGTCCGGCCGGATTAAAACTGGCCGGGAGAGGGTCAGCATCGTTGTAGACGTAGTCGTTCTCCTCGGCACTCCAGACCCGCCAGCCATGAGCCGGGCGGCCGTAGTCGGCTCCGACCTCGTCGCTCTGATCGTACTGATGGTACCGTTCCGGGTCGGTTGAGAGGTATATCTGGTACTGATCTTCACCGTCGATGGGCATCGGGAGCGCCTGGAAATCATCGTAGCTATTGGCTACGAGGGTATCGCCGGACGCCGTAACGGCGCCCATCCAGTAACGAACTTCGGCTAGATAGTTGTGACCGGAGTTGCGCAGCCATTCTCCGGACGGATAGCCGTAGTAGTCGTAGCCGCCGACATAACCCCAGTTGTCGACAGTGGTGACAATGTTGGCCATATCGTGAGTGATCTGATCAACGGTTGACGGCTGTGGTGCCAGGGCTCTGCCGGTCTGGGCCATATGGGTCCCCGACGGGTTTTGTCCGGGATCGGGTCTGGCAACGCTTAGTGGCGCGGTGGTCGCCAGCAAAGCCACAATCAGACAGCCGCCGTAGAGTATTTTCTTGGGCAGTTTCATGTCTCGATCTCCGCCTTAGAAGGTTAACTCCAACCCGACGCGGACCGTCCGGGGAGGTGAATAATTCTGCGGATCGCGATCAAAGAGCTGATCCAGACGATCCAGTTCCTGTTGGTCGTAAGTCGATGACTGGCCGACCATCGCCCGGTTGCCGTCGTCATCCGGCCGGCCGGTGCGGGAATAGACGTTGATGACATTGTGCCTGTCGAACAGGTTGTCAACCTCGACAAAGAAAGTCATGTTGTAATCCGAGGCACCGCCGAGAAAGAGGTCCTTGTTGAATCTCATGTCGACCGTGTAGTTGGCCGGCAGGCGGCCGTCGTTGCGCTCGGACAGGCGATTGCCGAAAGCATCGGTAGGCGTATAGGGCAGACCGGATCCATAGTGGCCGACCATGTTCAGGCCCCAGGCACCCGGGATCGTCAAGCCGACAAAGCTGCCCTTCCAATTTCGCGGCACGCGGTAGTCCAGCACTGCCGTAACAGTGTGGCGCTGGTCGAAATCAAGTGGATATTCAGTCACCGGCGCCAGCGTGTCACTGGTCGAAGTTAGATAGGTGTAATAAGGGTCCATGGCTGTCGAACCATTGCCGGTGGCGATCATGTAGCCATATGATACCGAGCCACTAAAATGGCCGCCGCGGGCCAGTTTCTCCAAGGCAACATCAAATCCCTTGACCGACCCGTAGTCGCCGTTGTCAAAGAAAGTGACGGCATTGCCGGCCACTTTGTAGGTCGAGCGGGTCGTCACCAGGTCTGAGATGTCCTTGTAGTAGGCCGTCACATCCAGGTGCAGCTCGTTGCTCAACAGGTGGTCCAGACCAAGTTCGTAAGAAATCGTCTGCTCCGGATTCAAATCAGGATTACCCAATAGCGGCAGCCCGCTGGAGATGTCACCCTGCAAATTAGTGAACATATAGTCATACTGCGGCACCTGATAGTAGTAGCCGTAGTTGAAGTACATCATTGACCGCTGTGAAATCGGGAATGAAACACCCAGTCGCGGCGACAGGCTGGTCTTGGCATCGGCCTCCTTAAATGTGGCGACCGTCTCGCGCGGCGTCACATTATAAGAGATGTCGGCGTTGCGGTAATCCAGACGAAGACCGGCGTTTATGATAAAGTCGCGGTACTCCATTTTGTCCTGGAAAAAGGCCGAGGCCAGCATCGGACTATTAGAGTATGTTTCGCCGTAGGGATTGGTGTTGAAGAACTGCTTGGCATCCCAATCGGTCCGGTAGCGGCGAAGCTGAAAGCCGGTCTTTATCTGGTGAACCTTGTTGAGCTGGGCCATTAGATTGACGCCAAGCGAGTTGTACGTCGCCCGACGCTCGCTGAAAGTCGGGTCATAGTCGTTGCCGACCGTAAAGCCGCTGACGTTGTACGGGTTGCTGGCATCATAGGCGCCCAGGTAATTGCTATCCTGAATCCAGCCGGTGTAGGCACCGTTGGTTTCTTCGTACCCAGGCCACTTGGACCAGTGGACATCCATTAGATGTTCCGGCGCCGTCTTGACATGAGTACTAAAGCGATTGACCGTAGTCGTCAGGATGACCGACTCGTTGAAGTTGAAGGTTCCCGTGGCACCGGCCAGATAGGCGTCGCGCCGGAAAGCGTTCAAACCATCCAGATTGAAATCGTAAGAGACTCCGTTGACATCGCGATGGTCGTAAAGCTCACCGCTGGCGTCGTAATATGTGAAGTTGGTCTTAAACTTCATTTTGGGTGACGGCTGCATCGACAGTTTGGTAACCCAGGTGTACGAGGTCCCGTCGTTGTGCGGCAGGTACGTAGCGTCGGTAAGGAACTCACCGGCCGTAAAGAAGGTGAAGCTCTTGTGATTCATACCTGGAATCGGACCGGACAGATTGAAGGCCATCGACCGATTGCCGACTCGATCCAAGCCGCCCCAGGTTCCCTTTGTAACATTATAAGGATGGGTTACGCCTTCGTAAACACGGAGACCACCATGGTACTGCGAGCCGCCGTCACGGGTGACGGCACTCACGATGCCCGACAGGGCTTCGCCATACTCGGCTGTGAAACCGCCTGAGGACAGCGAGAGTTCTTCCAGAGAACTGGGCATGATACGTATGCCGGCGGTGGAAAAGAACGGATCCTGAACCGAGAATCCGTCGAAGTAAAAGGCCACCTGCCCGGAGCGGCCGCCACGCACATGCAAGCGGTCGTCTTTACCAACCACCACACCGGGATAATTGGTCAGAACCGACTGGACCGATACGATATTGGGCAAGTTTTTCAGGCGATCCGAGGTATAAATTATCTTGGATTCGGTCAGATCATGCTTGATGATCGGCTCCTCGGCGTAGACCACCATATTCTGGCCCAGCTCGACCGCTACCCGGCCGACCTCAAAATCTACAGGCGTGGTCAGGTCGACCAGAACCCGCACGTCCTTTTTGGTGATCGATTCATAGCCGACCGATGAGACCGCCAGATCATGTTTTCCGATCGGCAGATTAATAATGAAGTACTCACCGTCCGCGTCTGTCTTGGTAGCTAGGTTGGTGCCCACAATTCGAACCGTCGCTCCCACGATTGGTTCGCCCGACTCCGAGTCGACAACTTCCCCCGATATTTTCCCGCTGACACCGGCCATTACCCCCGGACTGAGGGTGAACAACCCTACTACCAGGGCAAGCAGAACTGCTGTTGGTAGTCGCTTTAGCAAGGGGACTCCTCCTGTTATATCATTCATACATCTTCTTGTGCTGTGTCATTAGAGATCAAGCTGTTGGTTTCCACTCTTTCTTTCTTTTTGATCGGAAATCCGGGGAGATTCTTGACCCCCAATTTTGGCGTTGAATTAGATTCGTTCGACCGCAATTGCTGAACGGATTCAAGTTTTGGCCGATTCACCCGATACGATGGGTGTGGAAGATGCTTTTTCTTCGAGCAACAGAGTGAGAACAACGGCGATAACTAAGCATCAAAAAAGACCAACATGAAAGCTGTAAAAAGCGTGAAGGGCCTGCGGTTAGCGTTACAGTGGATGGTGATAGCCGGCTGCCTGCTTGCAGGAGCCGGCTCCGGTCGTGCTTTGGCAGCCACGCCCGTGGCTATTCTTGTTCGCGATTCGCTTACTTCCACCGAGCGATGTCTGACGGGCATAAAAAAAGTCATCACTCGGGAGCACTCCGAAGTCACTTTCCATACGTTTCACATTCTCGACGATCCCGGCCAGAATCTGAGAGTCCTGGACTCCATGACAGCCGTCGGTCCCAGGCTGATCCTCACCATCGGTTCGTCGGCTACCCAGTTTGCCAAAGAAAAATTCCGTGACGTGCCGATCGTATTTGCCTCGGTCAAGTACCCTGTGCTCTCCGGATTTGTGGAGTCCCTCGAGAAACCGGGCGGCAATATCAGCGGCGCTTCCCTAAATATTCCGGTGGACATTCAGTTTCGGTATTTCCATCAGGTGGTCCCCGACCTCAAGCGAGTTGGAGTACTCTACACCGAGGACACCAAGAGCCTTATGACCCAGGCCAAAGTGGTTGCCGGAGAGGTCGGGTTGGAGCTAATCCCGGTGTTGGTGGAGGACATGAAGCAACTCCCAGAGGCCCTGGATTCCATCGCCCGCTCGTGTGACGGCATGTGGTCGGTAGCCGACCCTAAGCTCTTTGATCCGCGCAGCACCAAGTTTATTCTGCTCAATACTATTCGCAAGAGCTTGCCACTCATGGGGTTCTCGCGTCACGTAGTGGAGTCGGGAGCCCTTTTTGCACTGGATTTTGATTACAAAGCCATCGGCTTTCAGGCCGGCGCGGTAGCCAACCGAATACTAGCCGGCGAAAACCCGGCCGGGATCCCGGTCACCCAGGTCGACGCCCTTTGGTTTCATTACAACGAAAAGACGGCTCAGCACATCAATATTGTCATGCCGGAAGAGCTGGTCGCCATCGCCAAGGAGGTTTATAGATGAACCTCAGGGCGAAGCTCAACAACTTCAAATTGCGCACAAAATTCGTGCTGCCTATCAGCGTCTTGCTCGTCGCTTCCATATTGGTCGTAAGTGGCTATCTCATCGAGCGCCAGGCGGATGGATATCGGCGTGAGATGGAGACCAACGGCGAAACCATGGTCCGAATCATAGCCATGCAGGCCGAAAGTGGCGTACTTTTTGAATCCAAGTATGAGCTCGACGAACTGCTGAACAAGTTTGCGGCCTTTGACGTGGTCGAGGCGGCCATAATATACAGTCAGCAGGGCCAAGTCCTGACCCAACTGGGGTCCTGGTCACCCGAGGCTGCCCGGGTAATCAGACCGATTGTCCATGCCCAATATCTGACTCACTCGGTCTGTCGCGATCACTATGTGGCCGACGATCAAGGACGGGAGTACATCGAAATGAACTACCCGGTCCAATCCAAGGTGGAACAACTGGACCGCGAGAATCTAGGTATCACCAGCGGTATTGATCGGACGCTGGGCTCGAACTATGTCACCGAGGAGATCGGCAGCGTCAAACTTATTGTGAAACTGGACAAAGTGAACCAGGCTATCCGTGAGGCTCAGACGGCGGCTATCGTATTGATGATCGGCGTGGCCCTGCTCACTATCGCCATCCTGACATCGTTCGTTCGCTTTATTACTCGGCCCATTCAATTGTTGGTGGACGTAACCGACCAGGTCGCTCGGGGTGATCTTTCGCAGCACGTTGACATCGAGCAACACGATGAAATCGGCCAGCTGGCCACTACTTTCAACAAGATGATTGAGTCGCTCAAGCTGTCTCGCGATGAAATCGAGATGTACAACCGTACGCTGGAGGAGAAGATCATTCAGGGTACGCTGCAGTTAGAAGAGGCTCAGGCGCAACTGGTGCAATCCGAGAAAATGAGCGCCATCGGTCAGTTGGCCGCCGGCGTGGCGCACGAATTGAACAACCCGCTGGGCGGTATCCTCGGCTACGCCCAGTTCACCCTGGAAAAGATGAAGAAGTCCGGCGTCGAAGGTCAGTCCAAGGAGATGCAGACCTATGTCCGCTACCTGACCGACATCGAGGCGCAGGCACGACGCTGCAAGGCCATTGTCCAGAACCTGCTCCGGTTTTCGCGCTCATCGCGAACCACTGAATTCGAGGAGGTTGATACCGAGCAAGTTATCCGGGACACGGCCACTTTTGTCGAGCACCAACTGCATATGAACCAGATCGACTTACACATAGACTGCGATCCGAACATACCCAAACTCCAGGGTAACCCCGGCCAACTCCAGCAGGTGTTTACCAACCTTATCATCAACGCCATGCATGCCTCGCCACCGGAATCCGTTATCAACATCGAGGCGCTTTACAGCCCGGCCCTGGGCGAATTTGGCGGGGCGGTGGAAGTTTCGGTGTATGACCGCGGGCACGGCATCTCGCCCGAAAACCTAAACAAGATCTTTGAGCCGTTCTTTACCACCAAGGACGTGGGCAAAGGAACCGGCCTGGGATTATCGGTTAGCTACGGCATCATCAAAGAACACGGTGGTGAAATCAAGGTCGATAGTGTCCCCGGCGATCACACCGTTTTCACGATCGTTTTGCCGGTTCAGGGAAGCAGTGGCGAAGCCGATACAGCTTCAGAGGACCCCAAGCGTCTGAAAACCGAAAGTCGAAGTCTGTAGATGTTGGACAAGTCAGAAAAAAAACACATCCTGGTTGTTGATGACGAGGAGATTATTCGGGAATTCCTCTTGGAAGTGCTGGGCGAAGATTTTGATGTCAGTCTGGCCTGCGACGGTGGCGAGGCGATCTCAAAACTGGCGCAGAGCTCATACGATCTCGTCATCACCGACTTGAAGATGCCGAAAGTACCCGGCGACGAGGTGGTCAAATATATCCGCCAGTATCGTCCGGGCACCCCGGTGATCATTATCTCCGGCTATTCGACCTTGTATGCCGCCAGTCAGTCGGTAAGTCACGGAGCCTGCGCTTTCTTGGCTAAGCCGTTCTCCATAGCCGATTTGTCCCGTACTATTACGGAAACACTCGGAGTGGACGGATAGGATTATGGCGAATATTCTGATAATAGATGATTCGGCTGTCATCCGAGAGCTTCTGTCGGAATACCTGCGCCATCTGGGTTGGGAGGTCGAGCTGGCGGATAACGGTCTTGACGGGATTGAAATGGCGCTGGCCAGCGACTACGACGTCGTTTTCTGCGATATCCATCTGCCCAAAAGAAACGGTTATCAGGTCCTCATGGAAGTCACCCAACACAAGCCCGACCTGAAGTTCATAATGACAGATTCGCTGCCGGACGACCTAGCCGAAAAGGCTCAACAAGCCGGGGCCTACTGTTGCCTGGCCAAACCGTTCGATCTGGGGCAGGTCAACGACACTTTGGCGGAGATTCTCCAAGGAACGTCAACACCATGTCTGAAGAAGCCAACCAAGACATCCACGTAGTCGTAGCCGACGACGAGGCCATAGTTCTCAGCCTGGTCACCGACGCCCTGGAGGACGAAGGTTTTGAGGTCTCGGGCGCCAGCGACGGCCATCAGGGTCTGGAACTGGTGCGCAATCGTCCGACGCAACTGATCATCACCGACATTCGGATGCCGCATATGGACGGCATCGAGATGGTCAAGCAGGCCAAAGAGATCAATCCGGACGTGGTTGTCATATTCATGACGGGCTATGCCGATCTCAGTTCCGCCAAAGAGGCGATCAAGCAGGGGGCTTTGGAGTACATCCTCAAGCCGTTTGAACTTGCCGAAATCCGGCAGGCGGTTCGGAAGGCAGTCGAGAAGATTCGCAAGAATCAGGCCGAGAAGGGCCAGGACGACAATCTTGAGCGCCTGTCCGATCTGAACCAGATGCTGTACGCTGCCGGGGATCGCAGGTCTTTGGCCACGCTGTCATTGAAGTTTGCTCTGATGCACTGTGGCGCCCGGCGCGGCGCGATCCTGTTCTGGGACTCCCAACAGAGCCACTATCAAATGATAACGATCGTTGATGAGACCACTGAAGAACGCCACCTGGCCGATGAGCCGATGCAATCGCATTTGGCTCGTGTCGATGTGCGGGCCATGGCGCAACCATTCCATATCAGCCGGTTGGAGGAACACCCCCTGTACGACACCAATGTCGGTCAGGATCTGGCCGCCTACCTAACCCCGGCCGAACTCCGGGGAACGAAGTGCATTACCAACATACCGATTGTCCGAGCTGACAAGATTTACGCCTTAATGATGATCGGCTCCGAACTTGACAGCCCCACTATGGGCGACGCCGACCTCAGGTTTGTCTCGATAACCGCCAGTCAGTTGGCTTTGTCACTGGAGAATATCATCTTGCTGGAGGAGGCCAATGAAGCCTACGCCAGCCTGAAGGCACTTCAAGACGAAACCATCCAGTTGGAGAAAATGGCGACTCGAGGCGAGATGTCGGCCGAAATCGGCCATGAGCTGAACAATTTTCTGGGCGTCGTGTCCGGCAACCTGCAGTTGCTCGACTTCAATCTGAAACGCGGCGCCTTTGAGCAGCTTGACAAGTATGTCGTCGGCATTGCCGACAATATCGAGAAGGTACAGAAATTCACCTCCAACCTGATGGATCTGACTCCGATTTCATCCCGTAAAGAGGTTATCCGTTTTGATGAGCTTCTCGAGGAGGTCATCGACTACCTCAAGCCGCAAAAGCGTTATAGTGGGGTGGCAATTACCTTGCATCCGATCGGCGACGCCATCCCCTTCGAAGCGGACAACGTCCACATCCAGCAGCTTCTGTATAATCTGTTTAACAACGCCGCCGATGCTACCTGCGACCAGCCCCGGCGAGAGATTGACGTTCGTGTTCGGCCGAATCCAGCCGAGAGTGCGTTCACGGTGGCTATCAGCGATTCAGGTGTGGGCATTGAACCGGAATTGCTCAACAAGGCCTTCAACGAGAAATTCACTACCAAGAAGCACGGGCACGGATTCGGCCTACTGGTATGCAAACGCGTAATCGACAGTCACGGCGGCCAATTGCATATCGACTCTACCCCCGGCCAGGGAACCACCATTAGCGTCACCTTCCCCATGGCGGCCCAAGAAACGGTCCCGACAGCGACCACCTAAGGCCCCTCAGGTTCGATCTTCAAAAACAGCTACGGCGGCGGCATACTGCCGCTCATGTGTAATCGATAGCAGGCACTTCGCGCCACCCAACGAGGCGTCGATGTTGTCTGGCAAACGTAGATACGGTTGTCCCTGAGAATCGGATAGGATCTCTATGGCCGACCAGGCCGGTCTCCTATTCAAAAAGGGCGCCAGCGCCTTCACGACCGCCTCTTTGGCCGCAAAACGCCCGGCCAGGAAGCGAGCTTGATCCGATCGTTTGGCGTAAAGCTCCCGCTCGGCCCGACCCAGCAAGCGACTGATGAAACGCTCGCCGTACTTATCTATGTCGCGGCGCAGCCGCTCGACATCAACCAGATCCAAACCGATGGAACGAATCATACACGCTTTTCCCATATTCCGTTACGTGATGTGCAAGATGGCGCTATCGGCCGTCGCTGGCAAAAAAAATCTTGCACTATTGAAGAGCCGCGTCGATATTACTCGTAGACGATTATGGAGAGAGGCTATTTGAAACCTCTAACACCGAGCTTATGAAGGTCGTCTCTTGATCGCTGCGCCGACGCCGAGACCCTTACCTCGTAAGGTTAGCGAGAGCTAAACGCGACGAGTGGCCGTAAAAAACCTTTAACGTGTTTAAGGGTGAGCTTTTTCAAATATCTCTCTCTCCTAAAATAACCAAGACCTGCCGGCTGGGCCGGCGGGTTTTTTTGAGTCATGCGGAGCATGTCGGAGAGGACAATGGTCATGAAATTCAACCGCAGATGTTGGCTGACAGTGATAATGGTGGCGGTCGTGGGCATCCTGGTGGTGTCGGCGGGATGCGTTAAGGAGAGAGAGCGGCCGCAGACGATTTCAAGAATGCCCGATCTGGAACGACTGACGATGTGGATGTCCGGCTCCTTCAGCAGCCAGACTCAAGCGGAGCAGGATTCAAGCTATTATGACATTCGCCTGCACATGAAACCGATCTGGCTGACGCGCCCGGGCGGGTATTGGATGTATGTCGAACAGGCCCTGGCCACCCAGACCGACAAACCGTATCGTCAGCGAATCTATCACGTGACGCAACTTGATTCATCGACTTTCCGGAGTGAAGTATACGAACTACCCCGGCCCGACAGCTTCATCGGAGCATGGCTCAATCCGGCCGGCCTGGATGTTCTGACCTTTGATTCATTGATCGAACTGACCGGCTGTGCGGTCGTTTTGAAGAAATCCGGTGACACCGCTTTTGTCGGCAGCACCGTCGGACGAGATTGCCGCAGTACTCTCCAGGGAGCAAGTTATGCGGTGGCCGGTGTTGTTATCACGGCCGAAGCCGTCTTCAGTTGGGACCGCGGATTTGATGCCGAAGACAAGCAGGTCTGGGGAGCTGAGCGTACCGGCTACATGTTCCGGCGCCTGACGGCGGACGACGGCGGCGGCGACTCGCTACAATAGGTCAGTCGTCGGTCAAACCATAATAGTAAGACCGCCCGGCTAGTTCCGGGTAGGCATCGGACAGCAGTTGTCCGTCGACACCAACATTATCGTAGGGATGCTCGCAAAGATGAATGACCGGCCGCCAGGCCGGTTTTTTCAATACCGCCACGAACTCTTCGGTAAACCGCCACACCAGGTCCACCTTGGCCTTACGTTTTAGGCGCGGGCTGTACAGCAGCATATGCAGATACGGCCGTTCATCCCCTTCGGCGCTAAAGTGGCCGCCGCTAGCCGCCTCACCCCAGGGATAGAAACAAAAACGAATACCGAATATGTCGGCCGGAAAACTGGTCGCCTCGGCAAAAGCCTGAGTAAGCCGCTCGACCAGCTGAGCCTTGGTTTCGGTATCTACGTTCGGCATGGAGATCTCTAAGCAGGGCATATTGGTCACCAGTCTGTTAGTAATCTGGATATTCTAATTATGAGTCGGCCTGAGCGTCTGTCAATCCCAATCGGCCACGGTGCAGGCACGAGCGCGGCAGGTCAGGACAATCTAGCCAGGATGGCATGGTAACAGGGCATCCAGGTTAGACGGTGCTCCGAGCTGCCCGGCCTGAGTTCGGCAGGATTGACGAAATGCCGGGGGTCTTCAAAGACACCCTCAATGGCAAAACCGGCCCCGATCAGCTCGTTGAACTGGTCCGATAGCAAATGGCGATACTCCCTGGCATCGGCCTGGTCGAGGCGTCCGGGACGGCAGGCGTTCTCAACCTGGTAGGCCCGGCCGTTCCATGAGGTTTCTTCAACCCCGTGAGTGGCGGGATTGATCTGGCCGACCCGGTAGCTTCCGCCGGGGCTCAGTATCCTTGCAACTTCATGGTACACCTCGGCCACCGAAGGCACGAAACAGATTGATATCTCATGGTAGACCATATCGAAGCTATCGTCGCGAAAACAACCAAGGTCGCGCATATCGCCTTGAACGCACGAGAGGTCGTAACCATAGTGCGCGGCCGCCTCTTGATCAGCGTGCAACTGATGTTCGTTGAAGTCAAAGGAGGTCACCTGCGCACCCAGAAGGCCGTACACGGCCGACTGCTGCCCGCCGCCGGAGGCCAAACAAAGGACCCGTTTGCCGACAACAGCCTTCAGAACCTGTCGCGGATAGACACAGGTATACGGCTCGGGCAGAACCTCGATCCGACCTTCGGCATAGTCCTGCAGGACCTTTGAGTCCAGTTCCAGCCAGGGCCTGGTGTATTCGCTGTTCCGGGCCGTGGCTTCATCCCAGTATTTCTTATTGTGACGGGCTATATCGTCCAACGCCCCTCCCTAACTCGGAACCCAGATTTTCTGCGACCAGATTAGTTCCGCTCCGCTGGGCAAACCAAGGGTATCGTCCGCCAGAGTCATGAACAGGAATCCCTTATACGAGGTCATATAGCGCAGCTTCTTATACATGAAGCCACCCTTGGCCACGACCACCACCGGGCGTTCAACTCTGGCCAGGATTTTCCGAAACTCCTCGACGGAGAGTTCAATGATCGCTCCTGACGCTTTTTTTGCCTTGGCGGCTGCGGCAGCAGCCGCGGCGGCAGCGGCACCACTCATATCTCACCTCTTGGTTTTGTTTTCACTGGCTGCTTGCAGATCGTTCGGATCCTGCCGGTCAGTTGGTAAAGAAGTCAAAAATGTTACCCAGCGCGGAGCTTTCGGCTCGGTAGATCTCCGTGTATTTGCATTGAGCGCAGCTTACTGTTGTAAACCGCTTGCTCTGGATGTTGAACAGCTTGGTGAACATGCCGCCAGTGGCGCGGAATTCATCAATTTCGTACTGGCTGTAGCCACACTTGGGACAACGGTAGTTCAGTTGCATTGACATATCTCCTCCGGTTCTGTTTGTCACCTTACTTAATAAGTGTCCGCAAATTCACCAAAACAACGAATATCATCGTCGATACTCCGGTGATGCGAATGTGATCTTTTTGTGCCGGTGGTGTGTTATAATGTTACTGACCGCAGTCCCCGATACTAGTACTGAAGTCAACGGAGTGCAAAGGTGTCAAAATCAGCCGAGCCACAACTGACCGACAATGCCCTGCTGGTTCTGAAGCGGCGGTATCTAACCAAGGACGCCCAGGGGCGAATCGTCGAAAAGCCGGGGCAGCTCTTTTGGCGAGTGGCCAAGCACATTGCGGCCGCCGACGGCGGCTACGGCGCAGATGACACGCAGATCGCGCAAACGGCCCAGGACTTCTACAGCCTCATGGCCGAGCTGGATTTTTTGCCAAATTCGCCCACTCTCATGAACGCCGGCAGGTCTTTGGGCCAGCTTTCGGCCTGCTTTGTTCTGCCCGTGGGCGACTCGATGGAAGAAATATTCGAGGCGATCAAAAACGCCGCCATGATCCACAAGTCAGGCGGCGGCACGGGCTTTTCGTTTTCGCGTCTCAGGCCCGACAGATCGGTGGTGGCCTCCACCCAGGGCGTCGCCTCGGGGCCGGTTTCGTTCATGAAAGTATTCAATGCTGCTACCGAGGCGGTCAAGCAGGGCGGCACCAGACGGGGCGCCAACATGGGCATTCTGCGCGTCGACCATCCCGATATCATGGAATTCATCGTCTGCAAACGCGACACAACCCAAATCACCAATTTCAATATCTCGGTGGCGGTCAGTGACCGTTTCATGGCGGCCCTCGCAAATTCCGAGCCTTACGAGCTGATCGATCCGCGCACGGGAACCCTCCCGGCCATCGCGGGCCGGCCGACGTCGCTTGATCCTCATGAGGTTCTGAAACTGATTGTTGATGAAGCCTGGCATACCGGCGAACCCGGGCTGGTGTTCATAGATCGCATGGATGCCGCCAACCCGACCCACCCCTACGAGACCATTGAGGCCACCAATCCCTGCGGGGAACAGCCGCTGCCGGCGTACGACTCATGCAACCTGGGGTCGATCAATCTGGGGCGCTTTGTGCGTCGGCCATTGCTGCCGGACTATTCTCCCGATTGCCCGGCTGACGGCGTTGATTTTGATCGCCTGGGGTCGGTGGTTCGTCAGGCGGTTCATTTTCTTGACAATGTCATTGACCAAAACAAGTACCCTCTCCCCCAGATCCGCGAGCAGACCCTTCGCAATCGGCGTATCGGCCTGGGTGTTATGGGTTGGGCGGATATGCTGGTCAAGTTGCAGATTCCTTACAATGCCCCGGCGGCGGCCGAATTAGGCGAGAGGGTAATGGCTTTCATCGGCTCCGAGGCACGCACACATTCCTCGGAGCTGGCCAAAAGCCGCGGCGTCTTCCCCAATTGGGAGCACTCCGTGTTTGCCCGCGAAAACGTAACCATGCGCAACGCCACCGTCACCACCGTGGCACCAACCGGGACAATCTCCATCCTGGCCGGGTGCTCCTCCGGGATCGAGCCGTATTACGCTATTGCCTTTGAACGCCGGGTGATGGATGGCACACGGCTGGTGGAGATGAATCCGCTGTTTCAGCAGGCTCTGGCCGATCATGACTTACCGGAGTCCTGGCAGGACAAGGTTGTTGGGTTGCGTTCCATCTCCGACATTGATGAACTGCCGCCTGAGCTCCGAGCTCTCTTCCTCACGGCAGCCGACATATCGCCGGAGGATCACATCCGGATGCAGGCCGCTTTTCAGAAACACACCGATTCGTCGGTTTCAAAGACAATCAACTTCCCGGAGTCAGCCACCCGGGATGATGTCAAACGGGCCTTCCTGATGGCCTATGAATCCGGCTGCAAAGGGGTCACTGTGTACCGCGACAACAGCCGCCCCAGGCAGGTTCTCTCTACTCCGCAAGGCGAGACAGCCGAGGCCGGAGTGGGCCGCCGGGTCCAGCCGCGACCGGCCGAGTTGCGCGGCGTGACTGAAAAGATCGGGACCGGCTATGGGAACTTGTATGTCACCATCAACTTCAAGGACCAGAGGCCGTTCGAGGTTTTTGCTCAGATCGGCCATTCCGGCTATACAACTATGGCCGATACCGAAGCTATCTGCCGCTTGGTCTCACTGACCCTCAGGAGTGGCGTTGAAGTAGCCCAGGTGGTCAAGCAACTGCGAGGAATCGGCGGCTCCTCTCAGATCTATTCGCAAGGCTCCAAGGTGGCCTCAATACCTGATGCCATTGCTCAGGTGTTGGCCCGCCAAGCCGGCATCGATCCCCACGGAGACGACCTAAGTACCGGTAGTGCAGAGATTTGCCCTGATTGTGGCAGCGCCATGAGGGCCGCCTCCGGTTGCCTGGATTGCCCTTCTTGCGGTTATTCCTCCTGCTGATACTGCCGATAAAGATACTGGATAAGTTTGCTTAAGGAGAATTGCAGCAGTGAGTGCGGGCGAGTATATTCCAACTGGCAGAACGTCGTTGGTCAAGGACGCTGAGAAGCCGATTCAGGTCCAGACTGAATATGCCTCTCGCCCCTATCCTCGCATAACAACCTGTGTTTCACACCGAGGCCAGGTGGTTCATAAGATCGAAAAGAGGCTCAAACGGGAATTGTCCAGCGAGGGCGAGCAACAGCGGGCCGAGATGGCCATAGCTCGTCAGCATGCCGAAGTGCTGTCCATAATCCAGCAGCAGGCACGAACCGGCAGCGGCCGGGTTCCGCAAGCCATCGATTGCCCGGACCTCTCTTGTGGCGGCCAGGAAGCTCAGCCCCTGCCTAATGCCCAGCAGACCACTGAGGGGAATGCCCAGCCGCTAGCCATCGACGAGCCTGCGACGTTAGGCGAGCGAATACGCGAAACGGTGGGCGTTGAACATGTTTTTGAAATGGATAGCCATGGCAATTTTCGCGGCGTACATGCCCAAAAGCAATTCAGGTCCGAATTCAAAGCCCTTTTCAAAAACCTGCCCGACCTGCTGGATGTTTTTGCCCTGATGCCCGAGAGCGATTTTCGCCGCGAACAGGGCGTATGTGAAATCGAGCGCGACCGGCTCTATTTGATTTCGACCGGCACGGAGTGCTACTTGGTAACAGTCCGCCCGATTGAACGCGGTACTGATTTCGAAAAATCCTTCAAGCACCTTTTGCAGTCCTACCAATGACCGAGAGCCGGGTGCCGACGCCCGCACGCTACCTGTGCCGGCAATGCATAGTTGTTGCTCCGACGGCGCCAATGAGTTAAGCTGCTGCAAGTCATCCGAGAGCCGCCCGAAAAAGAGGATCATCGCCCGGACATGGACACCGAAGAGACCCTGCGACAACGGATTCTCGAACTGACCGGCTGGCCCAGTCTCGGTCGCATGGCCATCGCGACTAATACGTCGGACCCGATGTCGATTCAGCGGGGCGACATAATCCGGCTGCAAAACCGTGATTACGTTGTCCGCGGGAACCAGCACGAGACCCGTTTCGGAATCGGCGACCAACCCAAATACTGGGTCTTCAGCGCTCACGATCTCGATTCCGGCCAACGCAAGATACTGAAGACTGTTTTCGACGAAGACTTCCACATTCACATCGGTGTCTTCAGGATTCACTGCTATCGCGAGCCGGCCAAAGAGAGTCGGGTGCTCGAGATGGTCAGAGATGATTTGCGTTTTATGCAGGGCTTCACAGCTTATGATGAGGTCGGCAGCAACGTCCGTGTCCTGGACTTCATTCGCGGCGAGACCCTTTTCAATCACCTCTGCACCATCGAGAAAAACCATCGCGACTACTTTGATCAGGACCTGGGTGGGTACCTGCATCGGCTTCTGACCTCAATCGAAGCCATCAAGAAACTCCACGATCTGGGCACATGTCACGGTGACATCCGCAACGATCACATCATCATCGACGCCGACACCGGACTCTTTCGTTGGATCGACTTCGATCTCAATCAGCACGTCTCGGACTTTGATATATGGAGCATCGGCAACGTCATCAATTACGTCGTCGGCAAGGGTATCACCTCCTTCCACGAGGTCCTTCGCAGCAAGACAGTCTCGGCCGAAGTCAAGCAATCCCTGATGCCGGAAGACGGCTCGGCCTTCTATGAGTATCGCATCATGAATCTGGGTAAGCTGTATCCGTATCTGGGGCCGAAGCTAAACAGCATTTTGCGGCATTTTACCGTGCGACCGGAGGCCTTCTATAACAACCTGGATGAGTTGCTTGAGGATTATCACGAAATGCTGGACACAGAGTTCGCCCTGTCATAGATTGCCAGAGAGCAATGGAGCGGCCGGGGATTCTGAAGGCGCTCTATCTTGGCGAGGAAAGTCCGAATGAATACGGTCATCGTCGGCGGCGGTAAAGGTTGCCGAGCAATCATCAAGCTGACGCTGGGAGCGTTTCTCAAGGAGCTGCCCTTGCACATTACGTGCGTGGCCGATCCTGACGACAACGCCCCGGGGATGCAATTTGCTCGCGAGCACGGTATCAATACCACGACCAACACCAATAAGGCTCTTTCGGCCGACGATATCGACCTGGTTATCGAGCTCACCGGACTGGACAGCGTGCTGCTGGAGATTTACGCCGCCCTTCGACCCGGGGTGCGGCTGATCGATCACACCATGGCTCATATTTTTTGGGATCTGGCTCGGGCTCGCGAAGAGCAGGAAGAGCGGATGCAACAGCTATTGGACCTGGAGCGTCGCCTGGAAACTGAGAAGCGGTTCTTGCAGGATGTTGTCGATAATATCCCTGATCTGCTGGTAGTCATCGATCAGGACAAGGGAATCCTTCGCACCAACAAGAGCTTCCGTGATTTTGCCGGTGTGAATTTTGAAGATTGTGTCGGCAAGACCTGCGAAGAAGTTCTGGCGCAAACGGAACTGTCCGAACACGCCGCCCAGTCGGGCCAGATTGTACGCCGGGTCTTGCAGACCGGCCAGCCGCACTCGGAGGTCCGTTTCACTTCGGGGCCGACCGAGGCTCACTGGGAAGTCAGCCGGGTACCGTTCAAGAACGACCGCGGCGAGGTCAAGGCGGTACTGTGCAGTTGGCATCGCATTACGGAGAAAGTCCGTCTGCAGCGCGAAGTGGAAAGTGCCGAGCAGCGTTTTAAGAGTTTTATTGACTCGGCCCACGATTGGATCTCGATCAAGGACCTGGAGGGGCGGTACCTGATCGTGAATCCGGTTTGTGCCCGAGCTCTTGGACGAGCCCCGGAGGACTTCGTGGGGCGGCATGTGGAGGATGTGGTCGAACCCGAGGTGGCCAAGCTCATCAGACTTCACGATCAGGAAGTTATCCGTACCAACTGCCACCACACATATGATGAAGTTTACCAGCTCACCGACGGACGCGATCATCACTTCCAGGTGGTGCGCTTTCCGCTGAAGGACTATAAGGGCAGCACCATCGGTGCCTGCACCATTTCACGCGACGTAACTTCTGAAAAGGCCATGAGCAGCCAACTGGCGCAAGCAGCCAAGCTGGCGGCGGTCGGAAAGTTGGCGGCAGGCGTAGCTCACGAAATCAATAACCCCCTCACCGGCGTGTTGGCCTATGCCGAGGAACTGCGTGAGGAGCTTGAACACAACCCGGAATTGTGCCGTGATATCGAGGTGATCATTCGCGAGACTTTGCGCTGCCGCAATATTGTCAGAAACCTGCTGGACTTCGCTAAGCTGGATGCTCCGCATCTGGAGCGGATCGACATCGCCGAAGTGGTCGATACCTCACTGATGTTGGTTCGGAAACTGCCGGAGTTTCGGAATATCGTCATCGATTGGAACGCCACCGAGGGGATTCCCAGGATTGCAGGTGATCCGCAGCAGCTTCAACAGGTGATACTGAACCTGATGCTCAATGCCTCCGACGCGGTGGGTGGCAAGGGGACCATCTCCATCAAAACCGAATATGAGCGGCGCGAAGACAAATGTGTGATCATGGTGCGTGATAGTGGCCCGGGTATCCCGGAAAATATGATGGACAAGATATTTGAGCCGTTCTTCTCCACTAAGGACACCAACGGCCTGGGGCTGGCCGTGTCCTGGGGGATTGTAGAACGGCATCGAGGTATAATTGAGGTGGACACGGCTGAGGATGGCGGCGCCATCTTCCGTGTGGTCATTCCGGCCGCAGCCGACACCGCCTGAGAAGGCAAGACAGGGGTAAAGAACCGGTTATGACTGATGGGAAAATCGATATCCTGATTGTGGACGACGAGCAGATTGTGCTGGACTCTATACACTTGCATCTGCGGCGCGAAGAATGCATCCTGCACACCGTCTTGACGGTCGACGAGGCTTTGAGGATACTACAAGAGGCTCCGATTGACGTCGTCCTGACCGACCTGATGATGCCCGACATCGACGGCCTGGAGTTCATGAAGTTGGTCAAAGACCAAAAGCCGAAAATCCCGGTGATTATGATCACGGGTTACGCTACCGTCAATACGGCCATGCAGGCCACTCAGCTCGGCGCCTTCGACTACGTGGCCAAGCCGTTTTCCAAAAAGGAGCTGCTGGGGGTAGTCCGCCGGGCTATGGACCTGGCCCGGGCAGCGGTCAATGGGACCGACTCCGAACCGGCCGCCATTCCGGACCCGACCGGATCTGATTTGCCGGCCAAAACGTTCAAGACTATTGGCGACCAATCATGGATGATGCTTGATGACGACGGCACCGTTCGGCTGGGTATTGAGCGCTCTTTCATGCTTGGCGTCGGCAAAGTCCAGACACTGTATCTGCCGGAAGTGGGCGACGAAGTCCGTCAGGGAAGTGTGTATTTGCGGATTTTCTCGACCGACATGAGTTCGCACAGCGTCCTCTCCGCCTTGACCGGCGTCGTCGTAGCGGTGAACCAGAAGATGATTGACGATCCCAATGCGTCACTTGAGGATCCCTACGGAGAGGGTTGGCTTATTCGCATCAGGCCGACCCGCTTTGCTGCCGAAGCAAAGCTGCTTGGGCTGTAACGGCCGTCATCGGTTGTCTGCTTCGTGACGGGGCCGGCTCGGTGTTTATTGGGCAGGCAGGAGATCGGGATCGGACTTCATTATCATCTCGAGATAGCCCACTCCGCGTGAGCCGTAGTAGGCTTCCGGAGCCGAGTAGAGCTCATCCTGAAGGGCTTCGTCGAGGGGAATGAAACCATAGCCCTCCTCTTCGAGAGCACTCAGGAGTTCATCCAAGACCAGGGCGTTCAGGAGATTGGCTCTCAGGAGCAGGATCTGGCGACATTTGCGATTGAGCATCTTCTGCGACAACTCCTCGGCCGCCGCAACCTGCTCCAGGACATCAGCCAAATAATCGTTGCCTATCTGACTCAGGGCCGCCGAATCGCCGGCGTTGGCGTCCTTCTCCAGCGACAGATTGTACAGATAATCCTCCACCAGAATCGTAGCGTGTGCGATTGTCTTGTTCATTGCGTCCAGAAACAACCGCAGTTCCCGTTTACTCTCGACTGAATTTCCATAGTGCAGGAAAGGGAATCGGAAATATCGCTTTTTCTGACCAAACCCATCCAGCATCGGCTCCAACGCCTGGTCGCAGATTTGGATTTCTCGGATGAAATTCTCGATGCCGATATCGTGCAGATCCTGGTGCGTTTGGGTTAGATTCCCCAGTACATGGCCGTCGTTGAGCCAGGCTCCCAGAAGATCAAAACCCTCGCCGATGTTGTCGCCGACAACAAACCCGGCCGCCGGAGCTTCGTGTTTTTTGAGAGCGGACAGGATCATTTTGGTGATATGCTCTCGGTCGGCCGCAGCAAAACTCTCCGAGACCGGCAATTCGTTAAACGTCACCGATAGAAACTTGGTCGGCTTGGCCGGGGCGAAGTGACGCCCTCCCTCACCGCCCCGGGCCACGGCAGCAAACCCCGCCGCCACTATGAGCAAGGCCAGAAGAAGTAGCAGGCAATTGACCGGACTGAGACCGGTGCTCATAGTCTTGGGGCTTTGCTTCGATTTAGACGACATCGTTCGGGCTCCTTTTGGAACATTGCGTACGACCCGGAAAGTGCGGCCAAACTCCGCTTTCTGCAACAAAAAGATCAACCCCGGCCGCCCGCGAAGCCGATAGGAATTCTTTTCCGTGCGGCCAAAACCCGCGCTGCCAGAGCGTTACCGCATTTTTGCACGCTCATGTCAGGTTTTTTTGCTATCGGGGCTTTGTTTTGGTGCACTTTTGGTTATATTGGCTTTTAGTGGACGGTTCTGGCCGGGTAAAACCGTGTAGAAGGATTATGACTCAGAACAATGGACTGGTGCCAATGAACAAAAAGGTAATTATCGCAGCCAACAACATGATATTTACTTCTAAGATTATGACGGCCCTGGATGGTATGGATGCTGAGGGGATTAAGGCGATTCACTCGGGTGACATCTTCAGCAAAGCCCAGGAGATCCAGCCCGATTTGATCATCATCGACCTGAATCTCAACGGTATTGAAGCACCCTCGCTGATCAACAAGCTACGTTCCTACGGGGCGACTGAGAAGATTCCGATTGTATGCTACTCGCCGGCTGCGCTGAAAGACCAGATGCAGGCCGCCCGCATCGCCGGCGCCACCGAGGTTGTGGCCAACTCCCGAATGACATCCAAGATGGGAGTCATCCTCGGCAAGTACGTGTCCAATTAACGTTGCCACTAAGTCAAAAAACCGGGCTCGGCCCGGTTTTTTTTGTGCATGCGCCGCAGGAACATCCCGACCCACCAAGCGGTATCAGTTGTTGATTCGGAAGGAGAATGCCCCGTTATTGGCTCCCATGACTAAGATTCTGAGACAGATCGCTCCGGCGATCCTGTGTGTCGCGACAATGGCCCTGGCCTGGTCGCCGACAGCTTTGGCGGTGAACGTAGATTCGCTGCTGGCTTTGACCATTGGGGGCCGGCCGGCTCTGGACAGCGCACGCACCTTGCGATCATACGTCGTTCATGGCCGGGCGACACTCAACGGCCTGGAGGGATCTTTCACCGGCTGTTTTGTGGCACCGGACAAAACCTATCTCGATCTTGAAACGACGCTCTTCACTCTGGTTCAAGCCTACGACGGCCGGATCGCTTGGCAACAGGATCATGCCGGCCAGATAACCGAAATCCGCGGCATGGAGCGCAGCGAGTTGATGAACGGTCTTTACTTTGATTCCTTTTCGCATTTGTTGCCTGATCGCATGGAGGGTGGTCGCCGTTATGTCGGTTTGGAGGCGGTGGACGACCGACCTTGTCACCGAATCGATTTCTACCCGCTTTATCATGACACTATCTCGCTGTTTATCGATCGAGCTTCCGGACAAACAGTGCTGATGCGGCAAACGCTCGACGAACTCCCCTCGGAAACCAGATACTCTGATTTCCGTCTCGTGGGTGGGATCTTGTGGCCGTTCCGAACGACCATGAAGACAATCGGTGCGCCCCTGCAGATTGAATTCGAGTACCGGGAGATTCTGGTAAACCAGCCGGTTGACCCCGCTCTGTTTCTTATGAAGAGAACTGAGGCAACCAATTTCAATTTCCCGGTTGAGGCCGACAGCACGGTAGTGCCCGTCAAGTACATCGACGGTCACCTGTACGCGGAGGTGCGCCTGGGACAACGTCGGGTGTGGATGATTTTGGACTCCGGTGCCTCGGCCAGCATGCTGGACCGTCAGTTGACTGGAGATTTGGGATTGGAACCCCGGGGCAGTCTGCCGGCCAAGGGCATGAGCGGCTATGAAACGATTGATCTGATCCGGTTGGACACTCTGGCGGTCGGGGACCTGACGTTGTACGGAGTTACCGTAGGTTCGGTTGATCTTTCGAATTTGGCTGGAGGGCTTGAGTCAGGTCTGGAATTTGGCGGTATTTTGGGCTATGATTTTCTGTCGAGTTTTCCGATCCTGATCGACTACCAACGGCCACAGATCACGATTTACCGGCCGGAGAGCTTCCACCCTGCCGTCGGCGGCGCCGAGATCCCCTTTCATCTGACTCTACAGGTACCCACGGTCAGGGCCAACCTGGCCGGCGTGCCTGGTGACTTCATTGTCGACCTGGGCAATCCCTTCGGTTTGCTGGTCCACTATCCGTTCGTCGAGCAAAATCGGCTGGACACGCTGCTTCACGATGTCGAACCGCTCGGGATGACGGTCGGCGGTATCGGCGGCCAGGTCGGTGGCAGAACAGCCATGGCCTCCACCTTCTCGTTGGGAGAGGTCTTGTTGAGTTCAATTCGAGTGATCTTGATGGACAGCGAGGCTGGTTTGGCCGGATCGACCGAGTTGGCCGGAAATGTCGGCAATCTAATCTGGGAAGGATTTCAGGTTCTGTTTGACTATCGAAGCAGTCGCATGATACTTTACCCCGCCGGAAGCGCAGATGAGGCCCGACCCTGACGGCCCACAAGTTGATTCGACGATGCCGAGGAGATACGTGATGAAGACTTTTCGAGTGGCGACAGCGGCGGTGTTGGTCACCCTTCTTTTGTCCGGAGCCGGTCGCGCCGATGCGGACCCGAAGCAAGCGGATGCCCGGCCGCTGTTTTCCAGACAGAATCAGGCCGGCGTGCGGCTGGGTGTGTGGAACCATGGCGGAGCTGACGTCCCTGATTCAATCGGCATTACCGTCAACGACGAGGCCACCGGCGGGAGTGTCATGACCAACCTGAAGAGCGCCTCCTTTTATCTGGAGGGTTTCTATCTCTATCGGTTCAATGCCATGTTGGCCATGGAGTTTGCCGGAGGGACCATCAATCGCGGTTCCGTCACCATCACCGATTCATCCGGGAGATCAGATATCGGCAATCTGATTCTGTATCCCATTACCGTTCAGGCCAGGTATTTTCCGCTGGTCCTGGGCGGCAAGATCCACCCCTGGGTCTCGGGTGGGATCGGCATGTATGTCGGCCGACGGACGGTTCAATTCACCGATTCGCCATATTTCGATTCCAACTGGAAACAGGAGACCGAGGTCGATTTTACCTACGTTCTTTCGGCCGGGTTTGACTGGCCCCTGGCTGACCAGGTCGGTCTGGATTTTCAAACAAAATTCATGCCTATCAATTTTGATAAAAGGCTGTTGACAATAAACGACTACAGCGCTATTGCTGTTACAGTTGGTATAAAATATCTCTACGGCAAATAGCCGAACGAGGCTAACGTTCAGCGGAGGAACAGATGAAAGTCGGCATTAACGGGTTTGGACGTATCGGGCGGCTGGTCTTTCGGGCGGCCCAGGGCAAGAACATCGACTTTGTGGGCATCAACGATATCACCGACGCCAAGACGTTGGCCCACCTTTTGAAATATGATTCGGTGCACGGCCGCTATGCGGGCGAGGTGTCGGCCGTGGAAAATGCCATAGTAGTCGACGGCAAGACAATCCCGATCACCGCCGAGCGCGATCCAGGCAACCTGCCCTGGAAGAAATTGGGAGCCGACATCGTGCTCGAATGCACCGGTCTGTTTCGGACCAAGGAGACCGCGTCCAAGCATATCAGCGCCGGCGCCAAGAAGGTTCTGATTTCGGCCCCGGCCAAGGGCCACGACGGCACTTTCATTCCGAGCATCAACTGCAAGGGCTACGACAAGACCAAACATCATGTTATCAGCATCGGTTCCTGCACGACCAATTGCCTGGCGCCGATTTGCAAAGTGCTGCTGGATAACTTCGGAATCGTCCGCGGCTTCATGACCACTATCCACTCCTACACCGGCGATCAGCGCCTTTTGGATGCACCCCACAAGGATCTTCGTCGCGCGCGCTCAGCGGCCCTGTCGATGATCCCGACCACCACCGGTGCTGCCAAAGCTATCGCGCTGGTGTTGCCTCAGCTCCAGGGCAAGATGGACGGCTGCGCCATCCGCGTGCCGACTCCAAACGGATCGATGGTTGACCTGGCTGTCCTCTTGGAGAAAGAGGCGACGGTCGAGCAGATCAACAGCGCTATGAAGAAAGCGGCCGACGGACCGCTGGCAAAGGCCCTGGAATATGTAACCGACCCGATCGTCTCGTGCGATATAGTCGGCAATCCGCATGGTTCGGTCTTTGATTCCGGCATGACCATGGCTGAGGGCAAATTTGTGAAAGTATTTAGCTGGTACGATAATGAATGGGGTTTCTCCAACCGAATGGTTGATATGATCGAAATGATGCTCTAACGACCAACTCTGGAAACCATATGAACAAACTCACCGTTGCCGATATCAACTTCCGCGATCGCAAGGTTCTTCTGCGCGTGGATTTTAATGTCCCGCTCGACGCCAACCAGAAGATCACTAACGATCTGCGCATCAGGCGCGCCATACCAACTATCCGGAAAATCCTTGATGATGGCGGCATGGTCATCGCCTGCTCCCACTTGGGTCGTCCCAAGGGTGAATTCAGGCCCGAAATGTCCCTCGCCCCGGTGGCGGCACGACTTTCGGAACTGCTTGGACAGGAGGTCTTTTTTGCCGAGGATTGTATCGGACCGGAAGCATCCAATCCGGTCGACAAGCTCGCCGGCGGCGATTGTCTCCTGCTGGAAAACCTCCGCTTTCACTCCGAGGAAACCAAGAACGATCCCGACTTTGCACAGAAGCTGGCCTCCCTGGCCGACATTTATGTCAACGATGCCTTCGGCAGCGCCCACCGCGCTCATGCCTCGACTGAGGGGGTAACGCGGTATTTTGACCAGTCGGTAGCGGGCCTTCTGATGGAGAAGGAACTGCGGTATCTGGGCGACGCTCTGGATCATCCGCAACGTCCGCTGGCGGCCGTCCTCGGCGGCGCCAAGATCGCGGGCAAAATTGATGTCATCCAGAACCTCAAGGACAAAGTTGATATCCTTCTGATCGGCGGCGGCATGGTCTTTACGTTTGCCAAAGCGATGGGGTATGCTATCGGCGATTCCCTGCTGGACGAGGATAAGGTCGAGATGGCCCGGGAGCTTATCACGGCCTGTCAGAACTCGCGAGCCAAGCTCATTTTCCCGCCCGATGCCCTGATCGCTCAGGAGATTTCGGAATCAGCCGAGACCAAAGTTGTAGCTGTAGATCAGATCCCCGACGGCTGGAAGGGTCTGGATATCGGTCCCGCCACTATCAAGATGTTTAAGGCCGAATTGGCCCCGGCCAAAACCATAGTCTGGAACGGTCCCATGGGTGTCTTTGAGTGTGAGCCATTTGCCCAGGGCACTATGGCGATGGCCCAGGAATTGGCCCGGCTGACCGATAACGGCGCCACCACCATCGTGGGGGGTGGCGATTCGGCGGCAGCGGTAGCAAAGGCCGGCCTTGAGGATCGCCTGTCTCATGTTTCAACCGGCGGCGGTGCCTCGCTGGAGTTTCTTGAGGGCAAAGAACTGCCCGGCCTGGCCGCCCTAACCAATGTCCCCAAGGTGGAGTCAATCTGATGCGCCGAATACTCGTAGCCGGCAACTGGAAGCTATTTGGGACTATCGCCCAGACGGAGGCTCTTTTGGCAGACCTGCTGAGCGGCGAATCCAAAAATCCCGCCGTCGATGTGCTGGTGTGTCCGCCTTATACATCGCTCTCCTTTGCAGCCAGGATGCTCCAGGGCTCGCACATACAGCTCGGTGCCCAGGATATGTCGGAGCATGAAAGCGGTGCCTATACCGGCGAGGTCTCGGCCGAGATGCTCTTGACAGTTGGGGCCGGGTTTGTTATACTTGGCCACTCGGAGCGGCGACAGTACCATGCCGAGACCGATCAGTTGGTGAACAACAAAGCCAAACTGGCGCTCGCGGCAGGATTGACGCCGATTATTTGTGTGGGCGAGACCCTCGACCAACGTCAGGCCGGCCAAACCGATGAGGTTGTGTGCCGTCAGATCGAGGGTGGTTTGGCCGGCTACAGCGCCGAGATGCTGGCCAAGTCGGTCATCGCTTACGAACCGGTTTGGGCGATCGGCACCGGCTTGACGGCCACTCCGGAGCAGGCGCAAGCGGTCCATGCTCTGATTCGCGGTCGGTTGGCCAAGATTGACCAGGAAGCCGCTGCGAGAACTCAGATTCTATACGGCGGTTCGGTGAAGCCGAGCAACGCTAAGGATCTGTTGGGTCAGCCGGATATTGATGGCGCCCTGGTAGGCGGGGCATCGTTGAAGGCTGATGAATTTTGTAAAATTATAGGTTCGGTTTAGAACGGAGGTCGTTCTTTTGTTTATTGCCTGGGTGGTTTTTCACGTGATTGTCTGCGTGGCGCTTATATTGGTGGTGCTGCTGCAGTCGAGCAAAGGCGAAGGTCTCGCCGGCTCGGCCTTTGGCGGTGGCGGCGGTATGTCTGGAGCCGTCTTTGGCGGTCGTGGAGCCGCCTCGTTTTTGTCCAAGGCCACATCGACCCTTGCGGTGGTGTTCATGCTCAACTGTGGCGCGCTGGCCTTCATGTCCGCCGATCGCGATAGCGCCGCCGCAGACCCGTCCCAGACTACCGAGTCAGCCGTGACCCAACAAGCGCAGCGAGACATGGAAGAAGCAATGCAGCGTCAGCAGCAACAGCAACAGCTGGCTCAGCCGGTCGATTCCACCGGAACGCCGGTCGAGGGTATTGATCTGCTCCAGCAAGAGGCTCCCGCCGAGACCCCGGCCCAGCCGGATGAAGGATCCGGGAACTAAGGACTTCGTGTCGATCGGCTGATATTGGAGTGGGATTTAGAGGCAGCAATTGCTTGGACGCGGAAGTGGTGAAACCAACGTGCGGTGTATCCGTATCTGCTCTGCGGGGTCAGTGCCGGTGGTCCGATTGGTAAAATAAACACGATGTGTGCGGAAGTGGTGAAACTGGTAGACACGCTATCTTGAGGGGGTAGTGGGCTATGCTCATGGGGGTTCGAGTCCCCCCTTCCGCACCAAATTAAAGAGCCCCTTAACTCATTGAGGTTGAGGGGTTTTCTCTTTACCCCAACCCAATAGAGACACCGCCACATAACCGCTCGGACAACCCGACGATTCCCTCTCTGAACGTTCTCTCACGGTTTGTTCTTGTTCAATCTGCGTTGACCTGGCGACCAGAGTTGCGGCCGATTGGTCTGAGCCACGGCAACCCTGCGACAAGCTGAACAAGCCACCGAGCAATCAACGGATAAGAGTGCGTACTTCAGGCAGACTATATCGCCAATCCGTCATCAGCAGCTGACCCATAATCCGTACCCTTTTTGACGTTGATTGAGTCATTGTCATATCGTATTTTGGAGTGTCAGGTTTTCTCAAATGAAAGCGGACCTCATTACACTCAGGACCGAAAGCTCCGCCGTCGCTACCATTATCGGGTGCGGATGGCTGCTCCTAATCTTGCTCATGAGTTGCACTGATAACAAAGAACACGCAACGACTTCGCAGTCACTGGTTCTCCCGACCAGCCTGGGCGAGTGGACGGCCGTAGAGCCGGTAGAGACGTACGACCGCAACTCGATCTTCGACTATATCGACGGGGCCGGCGAAGTCTACAACGCCTATGATTTTCGGCGATTAGCGGTGCAGAAGTATCGCGACTCCGTTGGCGATGAGATTACGCTGGAAGTATTTGACATGGGTAACGCCGGTGATGCCTACGGCGTTTTCACTTTCGCCAATGAGGACCAAGACAGCACCATCGGCCAGGGTTGTGAGATGATCGGCTCGACTCTCTGTTTTTGGCAGGGGCGCTACTACATATGCCTGGGCGCCGCCGAAGAATCAGCGGCCGCTATCGAGGGTATGCGTGTCCTGGCGCAGGCTGTCGCGAAGCAGATTCCGCCGGCTGTCGGTCGGCCTGACTGGATCGAACATTTGCCGGGTGACATTGTTGCCGACGGTACGATCCGCTTCTTCCACCACCACACGTTGTTGAACTATCATCACTATCTATCCGAACACAATTGGCTGAATCTCGACACCGGCACCGACGCTGCCCTGATCGAAAACGGTCTCGACGCTGCGACCATGCTGGTGGTCAAATATGCTACCGAGGCAAAGTCCGCCACGGCATTGGCTACTCTCAAGAGAGAACTGCTGGGTGGACAATCTGAGGCCCGGACAGAGTCCGGCAGGTGGACAGCCGTCGGCGCGGCCGGAGAGTATCTGGCGGCTGTCTTTGGTGCGCCCAAGGAGATGCCGGCCACCGAAACAGTCGCGCGCCTGCTCGACGCTGTGGCCCTACGGAAGACGGGGAGTGAATAACATGACACGGAAAATCACAAGCAACATGACACGGCGCGAGTTTGTCAAGGGCACTACTTGTGCCGCGCTGGGCCTGGCCGCCGGGCTACCCCATCTGACCTGCTCGGAGACCACGACGGATGCCAAATCGCGCGTGGTGTTGGTGCGGCATAGCCAGGCTATCGACGATACCGGTGCGATCAACGGCCCGGTGGTGAAAGCGATGTTGGATGACGCGATCACCAGTTTGATGCAGACGGTCGATACCGCCGAAGCCTTCAAGAAACTGGTTCGACCCGACGACACGGTCGGGATCAAAAGCAACGAGTGGGGCCCGTTACCGACACCGGGGGTATTGGAGCAGTCGCTGACTCAACGGGTTATCGAAGCCGGAGTCAGCTCCGACCGAGTGGCCGTGGCTGACCGTGGTGTTTTGGACATTCCGGTTTTCCAAAGAGCGACCGCCCTGATCAATATTCGCCCCATGCGGACTCATGCCTGGGCGGGCGTGGGTAGCCTGATCAAGAACTACATCATGTTTGTCGAGAATCCGCCCGACTACCATGACAATTCCTGCGCCGACCTGGCCGCCATCTGGAGACTGCCGATTGTCAAAGACAAAACGCGGCTAAATGTGCTGGTCATGCTGACGCCTTTGTTCCACGGCGTCGGTCCGCACCATTTTGACAGCAAGTTCACCTGGCCTTATGGCGGCCTGCTGGTCGGGACCGACCCGGTGGCAGTCGATGCGATTGGCTTGCGCATCTTGCAGCTCAAGCGGAAGGAGCATTTTGGCGAGGAACGGGCCATGAAACCGGTAGCGCACCATATCGCTCTGGCCGACACCCGTCACGGCCTCGGCCGGGCCGACATGAATCGGATCGACCTGGTCAGACTGGGCAATGAGCAGAGCAGCCTGATCTAATGGAAGGAAAACCTGTCCCATGAATGCTGTTCGACTCGTATCGCTGTTAATCGTCCTGAGCCAGGTACCCGTCACTGGCCGGGCGCAGGGATGCTTCTCATTTACCGCCGAAGAGAAATTCGAAAAGACCATCCAGGCGCAGCATATCCCGGTGCAACGGGTATTGGGGACAATCATTGATGAGTCCGAAGGCTATTTGGTTTCGGGACCACTGGAGCCGCTGGCCAACTACGGTGAATTCTATGGGAGAGTTTTTTCATCGGTTCGGGTTGTCTGTCCCGACCCGGAGATGAAGCAAAAGGCCATAGACAAGATTCTCGCCTCCGGCGATTTGGCTGTGACCTCAAGCGGCACCGGCAATGCTGTCACCAAGTACTTCCCGGGATACACCGGCACCATGCTAAACCTGGACTTCGGGGGTGATCAGGTGATGCTGCAGGTTCTGACCCTGGCCGAACTGCGGTATGTTTTGTGGTTTCAGTATGTGAGGGAGAACGGCTGGTATCAGCAGCCGGCCGACAGCCGGGCGCAATTTGCCCTGGCGATATCGGACTATCTGAAAGGGCTGACATACGATAACAGGTTATCCGAGCCGCCCGAGGCCTCTTCTTATGATCTCCCCGGTCATCTGGACTTGTACCCGGAAATCGTCGGAGTGACGTCGATACCCAAACGGGAGTATGGGCAAGCGATAGCGGCTTGCCGCGAAATCAGTGCTGAAGTCGCTTATGGAGCGCTGGTGTTTGTACCTGGCAAGGTCGGAGTCATGGGTCTCAAACGACTGGCCCCTCTGCGCCTGTACCCCGAACCTGTCCAGGCTCATATGCAGGACGCTTACCGGAACGCCACAAACCTGGACAGGCCACAGACACTCACTAAAACTGTCTTTGATGCTCTGGCGTCCGGCACATATGCCTTCGCCGTAAGCGCTGCCGGAAGAATACGGATAGCTCGAATGACCGACGAAACCGATTCCAATCCGATCCACGCGCGGCTGCTTTACGGCGAGCAGGCCCTGGCAGCAGGAACGATCGTGATTGACACCAATCGCCAGCCGCGCCTGGTTCAGATAACCGCCGGATCAGAGTATCACTTCGGTCCGGCATTGGAGTCCAGCCCCGAAGAAGATCTCGCCCGGACCTCGGACCAAGTCTTTCTCTCCCTCGGACACTTCCTAACCGCCTTGGACCGTCTGGGAATCGACTACTCCGGCGTGCTTATTAGCAAGTTCTGAGTCCTCGGCGGATTTCACTGAAAGGCTTGTTGACAAACCTCGGGCGGGGGTTGTGTCAGGTCTTGCGCCGGAGGCGTGTGACCTGACACTCAGAACCATCCAAAACAACGGCGGCAGGTCACACAAATCCGCCGTCGCGGATTCGCAAGACCTGCCACAACAAGAATGAACTGTCTTTCAACAAGCACCCAAGACAGGAACGGGCACCCGGGGCATGTCGTAATGTCCTGTTAATCTGTTACAAATCAGCATCTTAGTCGCTCGCAGCAGGTCACGGCCGGGCTTCAGATCAGCCTCGAATCTGCCGATACCCCACATACAGCGGCTAGTGGTCGCAAGTGGTGGAATATTGCCCGAAATAAGAAAGTGTGCACAGCTATGAGCATTGCTAAAGCTATTCAGATTGTCCTGTTGATAGGCATGGTCGCCTTGTTTCCGATGATTGTATCGGCCCAGAGCGGCCCCACGGAAGCTCCCCCCCGGCCACCGATCACGGCTCCGGAGATGCCTGACGGTCGCGGCTTTATTCCGCCGGCTATCAACCTTGATCACCTGGCGCCGAAAAAAACTCCGCCCTCAATGGCCCTGTCATTGCCGGCCGCATGGGATTGGCGCACTCAGGGTATGGTGACGGCGGTGCGCAACCAAGGCGCCTGCGGATCGTGCTATTCTTTCGCCAGCACCGCCAACTTTGAAGCCAAAATCCTGGTCGACGGCGGCAGCGTTTTCAACTTCTCCGAAAACAACATCAAGGAATGCAATTTCTGGCAGACCAGTTGTGATGGTGGCAATTTCCACCAGGTAGCCGATTGGTTGTCCAAAGCCGGGACGGTGTTGGAGTCGTGCGATCCCTATGTCGCTGCCGATGTTGCCTGTCTGGGCAGTTGTGATTACCAAAAGACACTGCTGGACTGGCGCATTATCTCTGGGGAGTCGATACCGGCGACAGCCGACTTGAAACAGTACATCTACGATAACGGACCGGTCTACACGACATTCTATGCGGGCGGTGTTGACGATCCCGGTTGGACCAGCGAACTCAATAACTACGACGGCTCCTACACTCTGTACTCCACTGACGATTATGTCACCAATCACGCCGTATTGATTGTAGGCTGGGACGACACGCTGACTCATGCCGGCGGCAGCGGCGGCTGGATTGTCAAAAACTCGTGGGGGACCTCCTGGGGAGGAACTTGCGGATATGGCACCGAGAGCGGCTATTTTACGATCGCTTATGGCTCGGCCAATATCGGGCAGTGGTCGTCATTCATCAAAGAATACCAAGACTACGCCGGCACCGGCGACCTGTACTACCTCGACGACGGTGGCTGGACTACATCATATGGATACAGCAATACTACCGGCTACGGTTTGTGCGAATTCATCCTAGCATCGGATCAATACATCACTCGCGTTGAATTCTGGACCAACGACGTCACTACCGATGTTGACATCTGGCTGTATGATGATTTCAACGGTTCGACCCTCAGCAATCTCCTGGCCAGCAAGTTGGACACCAGCTTCTCAGAAGCCGGGTATCACAGCGTGGCGCTGCCGTCGCCTCCCCAAGTGGCCTCCGGCGAAACTGTATACGCTATGGTCAAATTCACCAACACCATCGACAACTTCCCGGTAATTTGCGATTACACCGCTCCGGTCGCGGCCGGTTCGTCGTGGCTTAGCTATTCAGGAGCATCCGGATCCTGGACCGACATGGCCACTATTCAGGTCCCGTGCGAGGTTGCCATCCGCATTCGCACCAGCCCGACCCTGGCGCTGGGTGTTGGTGACATTGAATTGCCCCTGCCTGATGATTTTGAGCTGGGTTACAACTACCCCAACCCCTTCAACCCGGCCACCACCATCAGCTACTCACTCGAAGAGAAAGCAGCGGTGCAGGTGATCGTTTACAATGTCCTCGGCCAAAAAGTGCGAACGCTGGTCGATTCGGAACAAACCGTCGGTGAACACGAGATTGTGTGGGACGGGCGAGCAGACAACGACGCTGAGGCCGGGACCGGGATATATTTCTATCGCATTCAGGTCGGCGAACAATCGCAGGTCAAAAAGATGTTATTGCTCCGCTAATCCTGGCGTGGGCGCTCCAACACCGCTTAGGGGGCGGCTTTATGTCGCCCTGTTTACCTTGACGCCTGCCGTTAAGTCATGCCGGTTGGCTTTTCAACAAGCCCAACGGCAGGAGCGCAGGGCTCCTGCCTTGTCTGGATTTCGGGCGTACGAAAAGCAAATCCGAACCATCTTTAATTGTTGAATATTCTGACGGCATGCCTATCATTCGTCAGGATAAGACGTTATTTGGCCGGCACCCCCGGTCGCGGATCGCGCCGGGATGGTATAATTGACAAGCTAGTATTTCACAAATAGGAGAGACAAATGACTAAGACGACAATGACCCTGGCCCTGACGGCTTTGCTGCTCGGCAGTCTGGCCCTGGGATGCGGCGGCGGCAAGACCGTAACGCGACTTGAGACAGATTCGCAAACCGACCTGAGCGGCCAATGGAACGACACCGATTCGCGTTTGGTGGCCCAGGAGATGATTTCCGATTGTGTATCGCGACCCTGGTTGACAGAGTTTGCAGCCGCTACCGGTGGCAAGCCGGTGGTCACGATTGGCACCGTTCACAACGAAACCTCGGAACATATCAACATGGGGACCTTCCTGTCGGATTTTGAACGGGAGCTGATCAATGCCGGCTCTGTTAGATTTGTAGCCAGCAAAGAGTCCCGCTCAGAAATTCGCGAGGAGCGACAAGAACAGCAGGAGTTCGCCTCGCGCGAAACCGCCAAACGCATGCGTGAGGAAACTGGCGCTGATTTTATCCTCCAGGGCGCGGTAAAGACCATTACCGACCAAGAAGGCGGCAAGCGCGTAACCTTCTATCAGACCGATCTGGAACTGATCAACATCGAGAGTATGGAGAAAGTCTGGATAGGTTCTAAGAAGATCAAAAAGGGGATCTCCCAGGGCAAAACCAAGTGGTAGCCTGAACCTTGAGTATGCATTCAATGATGCGTTGGTACGGCGGCCTCGTCGCGCTGTGCCTGTTCGGGGGCAGTCTTGTCGGTTGCAGTTCCATGGCTACTCGCAAAGGGTTCTATGCGCCGATTACAGCCGAGGTGCGTGCCGGGCGAGTTGACACGGCTACGGTGCTACTGGAAAAGGCCCTTGCCGACGGCAAGTATGCCGAAAAGGACCGGCTGCTTTATTATCTTGATGCCGGCTTTCTGAATCACTATGCCGGTCGCTGGGAGGCCAGCAATCAGAAGCTCCACCTGGCCGATGCGGCCGCGGATGAGTTGTTCACCAAGTCGGTCTCCAAGGCGGCCGCCTCGCTCCTGCTCAACGACAACGCCCTCGAATATGCCGGCGAGGATTACGAGGTCCTCTATGCCAATCTCATCTCGGCTCTGAACTACGCCGAGCTGGGCAAATACGAGGATGCTTTTGTAGAGGTCCGTCGCGCCAACCTGCAACTGGACAAACTTGCGGCCAAATACGATGACGCCGCCCGGCAATTCGAGCGAAAATCTCCCGACGACAGCACCAACATCAAGATAGATTATACCGCCGACAAAGTGCGCTTCAATAACGATGCATTTGCCCGCTGGCTGAGTATGCACATGTATGCCGCCGACGGCAAGTACGACGACGCCGACATCGATTATACTCTCCTGATCCAGGCCTTTGAGCAGCAGCCGCATATTTACGATTTTAGTCCGCCCCCGATCAGATACCGCTCAGATTCCGGCGCTGTCTTGAGTGCAGTCGGGCTGCTGGGATTGGCGCCGACCAAAGAGGCTCTCAGCCTGCGTCTGCGAACGGATAAGGATCTGGGGTTGGTGCAGATTCTCTACGACGGCCCGGATTCCCAGGACACGGAATACAGCCACCTCCCCATCGATGTCGGCGCCGACCTGTATTTCAAGTTTGCCATTCCGCAACTGGTCGACCGGGCGTCCGAGGTAGCGACGGCCCAGCTATATGTCAACGACGTTGCCTACGGCGACCTGTCATTGCTCGAAAATGTCGGCCGGGTCAGTCGCGAGACATTTGCGGCCAAGAAGTCGCTGGTGTACCTGCGCACTATCGCCCGCACTCTGGCTAAGAGCCTGGCCACCACCAAACTCAAAAAGAAAGCCGACACCGGTGGCCTGGCCGGCTGGCTCAAGAAGGCTGCTATCGATGTCGCCGCAGACCTGACCGAGAATGCCGATTTGCGCTGCAGCGAGTACCTGCCGGAGCGCATTCTGATTGGTGACTTCGAGTTACCGCCCGGAAGCTACGACATAAAGATTGTCTTCAGGGACCATCAAGGGATTGAGGTCCGTCGTCGTCATATTCCGGAGTTTGATGTTGGTCAGGGTCGGTTCAACCTGATTTCAGCTAGTTGTCCGATGTAAACCGAGGATAGAATCATTCTCCACACGAAAGGGCCGATCGTAAGACCGGCCCTTTCGTGTGCCATGGTATGTCACGCTAATTCATTCGCAGCCAGAAGTCACGGGGATAAAGCCGGTGAATGGTCTGCGGCCCTTCGGCGCCTTCAATGTAATCCTCGAGGGACGTAAACTGGTCTTCGGGACCGATCAGGAAAAATGTCCCGCCCTCACTTTCGGCCAGCGGCTGACCATACCCGATCAAGACCGGTCCGTAGGCTGCCTCCATGCGAGCTTTCAGACGATCGTACAGATCCGGATACTGGTCTTTCAGACTCAGCACTTTGTGACGAAAGGCCGCTACTTTTTCGGGGGTATAGCCATCGGCCAGATCTGAAGCCATAGCGCGACCGCGATCCTCGTGCCGTGATTGCGCGCGTGAGGCCGCAAATACCTGGGCAATGGCGTAATCAACCAGGGACGGATCCTCTTCGGCATGTTTGAGGATATTGACCACATAAGCCATGGTCTCGGCAACATCCGGGCAGCGCTCAGCATAATATGATACTCGCCCGGTGGAGGGTGAGTAGCTGTAACCGTTGCTGTAGGCCAGGCCGGCCGCCCAGGTCTGCATAAAGAGACCATGGGGACCGCCACCGCCAAATAGCTTGCCGGCCAAGCAGTCGATCACGGCCGCCTCGGTCGTGTCATAGCCATCAGCGTGAGGGGCGGAGAACAGCAGGACACCGTTGCGGGTGCCGTCGTGAATCAGACCCACGTAGGTCGGATCGGTGACGCTGCTTTCACGGTCGTTCAGTCGCTGAACCACTCTCTGAATCGGGCTGTACTGGGCGACCACCGAGGGAGTCGGATTCAGCTTGTCCGTTAGGGCGGCGATACGCGCCGTCACTGACTCGCGGTCGGCAGCATTTGAGACGAAGTAGCTGCGGGCCAGATCGGTATGACGAATCAGATCGAGAATCGACTCGAGGTCAGCCAGAGCCGTCTCCGGCGATACCAACATATCCTCTTTGGTTTCCCGGCAGAGGTAAGCCCAATCTGCGGCCAGGTTGCCCTCGGGGATGTCGGCCAGGCTGGCCTTTAGCTCCTTGGCGATCTTGGCGACGTTTTTCTTTGATACATCACTCAAGGTCCGAGCCGGGGGCGGCAAAGCGGCCAGCAGCGAATCGTCCAGTTCCTGGTCGACCGACTCCAGGCGGCCCAGAATGTCCAGCAGTTCCGCGCGAGTTTTCTGCTGCCCGAACTCGCCCAGGATCTCCAGCAAATCGACCAATTCCCGACTCTCCTGGTCGTTGCCCGGATCGGTCAGCCGCCACTTCAGACGCTGCCAGTGATGAACCTGCGTCAGGAAGCAGCTGGTTGACATTATGAGCGGGTTGGTCTGGAATCGATAGCCTTGGGCCGGAATGTTCACCCACGATTCTTCCGAGCCCTTGGTACGATTGCGGCAGTCGGCCAGCGACTGGTCGATCACATCCTGAATGCGTGGCAAATTGTCCAGGCTCAGGTACGGGGAAAACAAGGCGGCGTCCATCCAGTCGATGGCGGTCGTCAACTCCTGCTGATTGGCCGCCTCGCCGGTCAAGACCAATTCGACCCGCTCAGTTTCGAGCCCCTGATCAAATCCGGCACCCAGACCGAGTATCTCCGTCCGCAACCGTTGACGCATGTCATCGTAGGTTACTACCTGGCCGTCTTTGATCACGCCGATGCCGGTCAGGACATCGGGCAGAATCGGCACGTAGAGCAGTTGATCCTCCGGGACGACATCCAAACGCAAAGCCAGGGCCAGCGTGGAGGCGGTCATATTCTGGAAAGTCGAGGCAACCATGGGAACGTCGGGGCCGACCGCAATCGTAGCATAGTCAAGCTGGCCGTCGATCGCCATCGGTGGATTGTCGATAAAGTCGGGTAGCTCCTGCTTTGATCTGGCCGCCTCCAATTCGGCGGTGTTGGCGTCAAACTCCTGGCGGTACTTGGCTACGGCCAGTTGAGCGTCGGAAGTGCGATAGCGTTCTTTGAAACCGTTGACATATGACTCCATGCGCTTTTCTTTGGCCGCGGCGCCATCGGTCAGCATTCCGGGGTCGGCAAAGGCACCAACCTGGTAAGGAGGGACCGTGAGTACCTGCCACCGGTCGATGTAATCCGTCCAGAAATTGCCCCCGGTGGTCAAGAGGCTCTCGGCCCTGGCAAACCTGTCGGCCATGACCAGAGACTTACGGAAACCCTCTTCCTCCTCGAGCTCCTCGAGCAGAGAGACCCAACCGGAACCGGCTCCGGACCGAAATCCGAACATCGGCGGCGAATTGAGGTATTTGTCGTACTCCTTGCGATTCTGCACCAGACGGCCCAGCGCCTTTTGATTGAATTCATCGAGCTCGGCCGAGCCGGGAGCAAAATCGTGAACTCGGGCAAATTCACTTGTGACCATTCCGGCCACGCTATCGACCATCTTCTGCGTAACTTCGTTGTGGCGGACGCCGACCAGTCCCAAGAAGATTGAGACGCCCAAATCCGAGTCGGTGCCGGCGTAAACGTAATTGCCGCCGATATCAAGCCGGCGCGTTTCGCTGTTGATAAACAGATCGTACAGGTTCGAAGTCGGCCCGCCCGCGAAGGTCTCGAGATAGAGATCCAGCATGAAGCGTTCAAAAGGCTCCAGCTCGAGCGAGTTCGGCCAGGCATAGAGCATATAACCCTGGTCTTCGGCGCGCTCGGACGGATAGGTCACCATGGCCGAAGTTCCGACCGGAGCGCCGGCTGAGGGCGGCAAATCGTAGGCCCCGATGCCGACCAAGTCGCTTTTGAACTCGGCATCGTTGCAAGCGACCAGAATTTCCTGCATTTTGGCCAGGAAAGCCGGCACTTCCATACTACGAGGAATCGAAACGATGGCGCCCATATTGGCCAGGTGATGCGTTTTGGCATGGAATTTCCACATATCGTCGGCGGTCATATCGCGCATGACATCCGGATCGCCGCCGGAATTGTAAGCCAGGGGATGTTGCTCGCCGTACACCATCTTGTTCAGCGCCCCCCAGGTGTGGTACCAGGGCTTTTCAAATGAACTGACCATTTCGGTGTAGACGGTCCCCTTTTCATCGATACTGAGTTCTCCGGATTCAGGATCCTCCACCACTCCCAGGTGACAGACCTCGCGCCGGATTTCCTCATCGGCAAAATCGGGGTGCAAAAACGCCTGCAGTTTGGCCTCGAAGATGTCGTAGAAGGCGTCCATCGAAGCCGTCGTGTTGAAATGATAGCAGGTTCGCAATTGCCCGGTATAGGCGGTGCTGTTACCCAGCGACATGTCTTCGAGCACGGCTACGTAGCGACCGCGATTACCTTTGCCGAGCAGAAGGTGTTCGCAGGCGTGGGGCTCACCCTTGCTGGAAGTAGGCATGGTCTTGATCCAGTAAAAGGCCTGTGGCACGGATTCAATCTGCATCAGATCGATAATGAAGCCGTGTGCATCGGAGATAAACCGAGCGCCCATAGCGTCGCCGGATCCATTCTCATAGACGTTGGTGGCGGTAAAGCCATGGATTTTCTGGTCCGGCTGCAGTTGGTCGAAGTAGTTGTCGGCGGCCGCAAGAGATCCTGCCGCCATCAAAACCAATAGCGCGGAAATTATGACTTTCATCTTTGCTCCTTTGAGGACTCAAGTAATCTGCTACAGTCTATAAACGGATAAGTTAACAGGTCAGTTGCCCGCGATCAACCGATTTGGGTTATTTGGCAGCCTAGCAGGCTGTAGATCGTTCGCGGACAGTCATTCTCAAGTACTCAGAAACGGTATTTTTGGTGGACTAACGACAATTTTTGTCTATATTAGGGTAGGGTCGATGGCTCGGATAGCTGGGTCATCGCGCCGCTGCCGACCAAAGAGTGCCAAGTACTGCGTTGTATCTTCTGCAACGTGAAGAAAGCGAAAATGACGGTCCTGCTGGCCCAGAAATCGAATAGTCGCGTGGAGCTTCACGAACCTCACCAACATACAGTCGAATGTCCGGTCGGCTGCCTGTCACCGGCGCATCATCAAGTGCCGTGGGCGGTTGTGGGCGGCCGGCGCAGCCATGAACCTCTCCCCGCTTACCAGAAAAACTTGTATCAGACAACCCGGGCTATGGCTCATCTGACCGAGCAACTTCACCGCAAACTGCTGAGCAAGGACACCGTCGCCTTGCAAGAAATTCCGACAGCAGGCCAGTAGGTAGGAACAGAGGTACTCGGCGACAGGTTATATCGTCATAGTAGTGCGAACCCTGACCTGTCCACTGCGCATGAATTAGAAGAAACGAGAATGTGAACGAAGCAAGAATGTAACCCATAGGAAGGAGACACAGAGTGACAGCCTTTCGGAAATTGCTAACCATGTTTCTGAGTATGATTCTGGTTATGGGCCTGGCCGTGACAGCCGCAGCATCGGAGGACGACGGTGTTCAGGCTATGGCGACCTTTAACGAACTGCGCTCAGATTACCCGGGCATCCAGGCTTACCGTATTGACGGTCGAGCGACCCGCCTTTACGGCACCACCTTTGGTACCGGCGCCAGCCCTGAGCAGACCGCTCAGGCTTTTGTGGATAAGTACGCCGGCGCTTTTGGTGCCCGGGCGACGGACCTGGCTCCGCGCAGCCTTCTGGCGGATCAAGGTCATACGCTCCCGCTAATGTATGACAGAGAAACGGGCGAGTACAAGTTTACGATGGTCTACTTCGCCCAGGAACGCGATGGCGTCCCGGTTTATGGATCTGAACTGCGCCTGTTGGTCCGCAACGAGCCGGATCATCGTCTGGTCTGGACCAATTCAACGCTGCGTGACCTAAGCGAGTTTTCAGCAGACAAGAGCCTGGTCGGCTCGCATTCGGCCGCAGCCGAACAGGCCGCCCGGTCCGATGAACCTGGCTTGACCGACTTCACCGCGCAGCAGTGGGTGATCTTTGCCGGAGTGGAGAACGACATTCGGGCGCCTCGAATGGCGGTAGCCTTTGAAGGCGGCTCGGATTTCCCGCAGCGATTCAGTTATGTGGTCGATCCCAACAACGGCGAAATCCTGTACAAAGAGGATCGCATCATCTTTGAGGATGTCAGCGGCAATGTCAGCGGCCGGGGGACCCCCGGACCCAAGGCGATGCAATGCACCCCTTCGACTTTGCAGCCCCTCCCCTATGCTCGGGTTGATATTACCGGCGGCAACTGGGTCTATGCCGACGAGGTCGGCGATTTCACTATCCCCAACGGCGGCACCGCCGATGTTACGGTGAATTCGATGATCCGCGGTCAATATTTCACGGTTAACAACTTCGTCGGCTCCAACGAGAGCATCAACCGATTGGTGACCCCGCCCGGACCGGCGAACTTCATCCACAACGACGCCGACAATTCGGAGCTCGTACGCGCCCAGGTCAACGGCTACCTCAACGCCAACGAAGTGCGCGACTGGATTCTAACTCAGCATCCAACCTACCCGACCATCGCCAGTCAAACCGGCTTTCCGGTCGTCGTCAATCGAAACGACGGATATTGTCCCGGCAACGCCTGGTATGACGGCAGCTCGATCAATTTCTGCCAGTCCAGCAGCACCTATGGCAATACTTCGTTTGCCAGCGTCTCGCAGCACGAGTACGGTCACCATGTAATCGAAATGGGCGGTAGTGGTCAAGGTCAGTATGGCGAGGGCATGGCTGATTGTATCTCCATGTTGATAGCCGATGATCCTGGTCTGGGCTATGGTTTCTACCTGACCCAGTGCAATACGCCTCTACGCAATGCCGACAATACCTACCAGTATCCCTGCACAGGTGAGATTCATGATTGCGGCCAGCTGCTCAGTGGTGCGGTGTGGAGCATTCGGAACTACTTGATTGTCGATTTCCCCGACACATACCTGGAGATACTGTCCAATCTCTGCGTGAACAGCGTTCCCATGCACACCGGTACTGAGATCACGCCCCAGATCACTATCGATTTTCTAACTCTCGATGACGACGACGGCAATCTCGACAATGGGACTCCCCATTGGGATTATCTCTGTGACGGTTTCACCGATCACAATATGGATTGCCCGGCTCTGGCGCTGGTCTGGTTTGATTTTCCCGAAGGCAAGCCGGAAACAATTCAACCGCATCAGACCACCTCGGTACGCGTGACAGTAAACGCCGGCGGGACTTCGCCGGTGGCCGGTACCGGCAAACTGTATTACAGCATCGACGGCGCCCCGCCCCAACAGGGCACTATGACAGAGACGGCACCGAACGACTACGATGCCATTCTGCCAGCTCTGGGCTGCGGTCATCAGTTGTCCTGGTATGTCCAAGCGGATGAGTCCGGCGGCGGCACGGTGACCTTCCCTGTCGACGCCCCCGCTACAATGCTCACGGCGATCGTAGCTACGTCATCGGATGTGACTTTCCGCGACAACTTCGAGTTCGATAATGGCTGGACCGTGGGCGGCAGTGTGGCCGACGGTCCCTGGGGTCGCGGTGTTCCGGTCGGCGGCGGTGATCGCGGCGATCCGCCCGTGGATTTCGATCACTCCGGAAGTTGCTACCTGACCGACAATGTCGATGACAACTCTGATGTTGACGACGGCACGACTATTCTGTACTCGCCTATCCTCGATCTGTCAGGGTACGGCGATGCCAAAATCCATTACGCCCGCTGGTATTCCAACAACTTCGGTGCCGATCCCTATAACGATATTATGCAGATCTGGATTTCGGATAACGGCGGTAGCACCTGGTCGCTGGTGGAGACCGTCGGGCCCACCGAGCAGGCCGACGGCGGCTGGTACACGCACGATTTCTGGGTGACAGAGTTCTTTGCGCCTACGGCCAACATCCAGGTGCGCTTTGATGCTTCGGACTTGGGCAGCGGATCAGTGGTCGAGGCCGCGGTTGACGACTTCACCGTCACCACCTATGAGTGCGTGGGTTACGTGTGCGGTGACGTTGATGGTAATATGGAAGGCCCCAATATCGCCGACCTCGTCTACTTAGTGGCCTACATGTTCAACGCCGGTCCGCCACCGGTGGCCATGGAATCCGCCGACGTTGACGGCTCAGGCGGAGAGATCAATATCGAAGATCTGGTCTACCTGGTATCCTACATGTTCCAGCAGGGTCCGGACCTGTCTTGTCCGTAGATCATACGAAACAAGGAAATACAAAAGGGAGAACCTGCGAAGGTTCTCCCTTTTTCTTGCCCAGAGATATTGCGTAAACCGGTTATTGACCGGCCGGGGCCGGTTCGAAGCGGCCACCGAGGTGTTTGGCCAGGAACTTCTCAGCCGCCGCATAGAATTTCAGGCGATTCTCAGGGCGCACAAAACCGTGGCCTTCATCATCAAACAGAAGGTACTCATAATCTACATCGTTGGCCTTCATGGCCGCCACGATCTGCTCCGATTCCGCCTGCTTAACCCGCGGATCGTTGGCCCCCTGGGCGATCAGCATCGGAATGCGAATGCTGTCGGCCCTGAACAAGGGCGAGCGCGATTTCAAAAATTCCTCGTCGGTCGCCGGATTGCCGACTCGTTGATAGAGTACCTCGAGAAAAGTCGACCAGTAAGGCGGGATGGAATTGATAAAGGTCAACAGATTACTGACGCCAACCATGTCGACCGCACAACAGAACAGATCGGGTGTAAACGTGGCACCCACCAAGGCCGCATAGCCTCCGTATGAGCCGCCATAGATGGCGACTTTCTCAGGATCGGCGTATCCTTGCCCGACGACCCATTCAACGGCATCAACCAGGTCATCGTGCATTTTGCCTCCCCACTCGCGATTGGAGGCGTTGAGGAAATCCTTGCCATAGCCGGTCGAGCCGCGGAAGTTAACCTGCACACAAAGGTAGCCGCGATTGGCCAACCACTGCGCCTCGGAGTTGTAACCCCAGGTGTCGCGATACCAGGGTCCGCCGTGGACATTGAGTACGGTGGCCAGGTTCTTGCGATCGCTCCCGGGCGGGAAACTCAGATAACCATGAACGACCAGACCATCGCGAGCCGTAAACGAAAACGGCTCCATGGAGGCCAGCGTGTACTCCTTCAATTCCGGGCGGTGATCAAAAAGGAAAGTGGCCTGCCTGGTCTCGCGATTCCACGAGTAATACGAAACGGGCCCATCGTCGGCGATGAAACCGATCATCCAGGTATTGTCCGCGCTGTCGCGACTGGTCAGGAACATGTCACCATGATTCAGCTGCCTGATGGCCTCCAGGTCGGCGCGAACCGCGTCGCTCATGATAACGATCTCGTCACGATCACGAGTGATGGTCACCCACTCAATCTCGTAGGTGTCGGGATTATACTCGACCGACCCGATATCGTACTTAGGATCCTCAGCGACAACCTCGACTTCGCCGTCGGCCAGGTTCATCTTTATCAGTCGGCCGGCGTTGGCGTCACGTGAATCGATCAGGTAGATAGCGCCACCGTCTTTGGTGAAAGTGATCGGACCGCTGGTCAGGGCGTCATTCCCCCCCCATTGTCCGACGGTGCGCCAGTCCGATTTTTCGGTGTTACGTACCCACAACTCAAAACCGCCCGTAGCATCGGCCACCCAGGCCCCGCGCACTTTGAATTCGGCATCCGTCACCCAGCCGGCGACATTGCCCGGGTTTTCGGCGACCTTCGTCAGGTCACCGGAGGTGACATTCAGGCGATAGACATCATGAACATTGGGGTTGTCCTTGTTCATGGCGATAAGCAGCTCATCGGGGAAGTTCTTGTTGCGATCAATAACATTCACTTGGACACCTTCAAACGGCGTCAAACAGGTGAAATCCAGAGTCTCGATGTCAACCGAGCACAGTCGCCAGTTCTCATCACCCTGGTCATCCTCCAGATACAGAATGTGCTTGCTGTCTGTTCCCCAGAAGTAGTCCTGGACACCACGCATGGAGTCCGTCGTCACCGGGCGGGCGTCATCCTCACCCACCGTGGCCACCCAGACATTCATAACGCCGTTGACCGGCGCGCGGAACGACCACATTTTGCCGTCCAGGGAAAGCCTCGGACTGACTTTTGACGGGTTACCAAAGAGCACTTCACGGGGGATGAGTTTGGCGGCGGCATCCGTGTCGGATTTACTGCAGCCAACCGAAAACACACCCGGGCCGCCGGCGATGATCGCCAGACCGAGGATTAGGATCAGTGAACGTTTCAAACGAAGACCTCCATTTGTGTTATGATATGTCATGTATTTTGCACATTGCCTATGTCAACAAAGCCTCAATCAGAAGGTTCGCCTATTTTGACCACGTTGGTCAATCTATTTATCTCTCTGTCTATACGCAATTAGATTCGCCGGGTTTTGTTGCCGCTGACCGGGCACAAAAAAAAGCGCCGCCCAATGGCGACGCTTGAATTACAATATGTTCTTGGCTACTGTCTGTTTCCGCCGGTGCGGATGACGGCGTGAGGCAATAGCTGCATGTAACGAGGTGAGCCCTCGGTGATCTCATACAACGTCATATCGACATTGTCGATAACCTGACCCGCCGTGTAAGTCGTGAAGTCGCACTCGATACCGACATCGTCGGAGTCATAGCAATTGCTATAATCACCGGCATCCCCCAGGGTGCCGTTTTCATTGACGTTGTCCCAGCCATGAATGTACGAGGCGGCCACCGCCTGCGGCGAAAACTGAATCGAGAAATCAACGGATGCCGTGCCGCCGTCCAGAATGAAGGCGGCCAGGATATTCTCAAGCGATTGGTCGATCAGCGTCAGTACCGGCTGCACAAGATTGCCGTCCACCCGCGAAAGCGACCCGCTGATGGTCACCAATTGAGACAGCTCGACAAACACTGCCGTGATCTCCTCGGTGCCGTCTGAGGACTCAAAAGTGAGCTCGGCCGGATTACCGAAGTAGTTGTCACCTTCGTAAACCCAGTGCGAAAACTCATATCCGGTAGCAGCATTCGCCGTCAGTACGGCCACATCGCCGTTGTCATAAAATGCCTTCGCGGGATCTACATCGACAGTACCTGTACCAGAGGGGCTGATTGTCACAGTTAGAGTAATCCCGGTCGTAGCTGCGAGGAAGTCCGACAGCATGGCCACCCAGGCGTTGGAGCCTATGTCCAGAGAGGCGTAGTTGGTGGAATCGAAGGCGGTCTGCAAATCCGGCATATGTACAAGCAGGCCGTTGGCCATGCCGCTGACGGAGGTGCGGCTGGTGGGCACGGCAGCATCGAGGGCGGTTGTCACGGCACTGGCTCGAGTAGTGACAGACAGGATATTCTGAAGATTGGTTTCGACTTTCAGCCGCTCGACGAACAGGCCCAAGTCGACGTAGCTGGAATCATAAATGTTGGTTGCGTGCACCGCAATTCGAGCGTTCTTAACTTCGTCCCAGTAGGCGGTTGCCTCTGTGGAGAGCGCCGAGGCCAGATCGCCGACCTTGCTGATGAGGTTAGCCACCTGCGAGAGCTGGATGGCGGCCATGTGATGATAGCCGCCGACTCCGGCAGACTCAAAGGACAGGTCGACGATTATCTCCGCGACCGTGGCGGCATCGGTGGTCGGCACCAACGACAGGCTGTCCAGCCAGAGCTCGGGCGCAAGAACATCGTCCAGGTCGGTCTTGTATTCCGTGGCCACCAGGAACTGAGCGGCGTCACGAAGTTCGTAGGCCACTTCGGTCATGCTCATAGAAGCCCCGGTGAAGCAAACAATCGCAAAACTCCCGATCCCCCGAGCCGTCCGGACCTCGTTGAGCGCCTGGGCCAGAGTAGCCACCGTCATGCTGGTTCCATTACCGTTGAGATCATCACGGCAAACACCCCGCCAACCATCACCGGTGCCGTCGATGATTACCATGTACTTCTTGGCCGGATAGGTGAGGATACCGTAATTCAGGAAGTCCTTGAGGGTCTGAGCCGCAGCCATATTCCTGGCCCCGAGATCCTGCCGAACGGTTGATGTAATCACATCGCCCGTAGCTGACCCGGTATCATGCTCAACCTGGTAGTATTTGGCCGTGCCGCCGGTGGCCATCGAACTGACCATTGCAACAACATTCACTTTGTCCGAACCAACTACCTCTTCCATCGCCTGGACGTGGTCGATCACCGTCGATTCGCCGCCGGTGGTGTCGCCGTGATGATTGCCGGCGCCATAGCTGAGTATGGTCCACTCGTCACGATAATCGACGTTGTTGGTGCTATTGTCGTCTTCTTTGGAGCACCCGACATAGACGGCGGCAAGCAGAATTGCCGCGACCGCTATCAGGAGAATCCCAAGCCTGTAGTTCTTCATAAGCTGACCCTGTTCTTTTCCTATTGAGCACCGAGTTCTGCTGTCTTTCTGTTTCTACTATCGGGAATTCTGCCGAGTATGTCGAGCAATAATAGTCGCGTTTTTTGGTGGCTGTCCCGATGCTCACTAGTTGATCTGGTTCGGTCGCGGGATCCTATCAAACTCGGCCATTGCCAAGCCGAGATGTTTGGCAGCGGCGCGGACAAATTCGCCTTTGTAGGCCGACGTGAACTGCTCCGACAACTGACGATAGTGCAGTTCCGGAGCGCCGACCATGCTTCGGAGACCCTCCTTCCGATGGTCATAGGAAGTGTCGGCAAAGAGCGGCTCAAGATCGTCATGCAGATCATGCCAAAGTCCCGGATCGGCCTGGGGCCGGAGACAGCGCACGATCCAGTCAAAGGTCGCCCGGGCGCAGGCCATGGTTCGTATGCGGTTGTCGATAACTTCGCCGGTGCGCGGATCTGTCCAGACGTAGTTGGTGACATCCGGAATAACTCTCATTTCGGCGTGGCCGACATTGGGTAGAACGCTTATAGGGTCGTACCATGGAAAACAGGAGTTGGCCTTCTCGCGCCAGCCGGAAAAACCGGCATGGCTGAAGCTGTCCTGGAGAGCGTGCAGAGCGATTCCGAACCGGATGACGTCGTTGGCGGTACCGGCCGCATTGATCAGATTGTTGGCGATGGCTCCATTCGGGGTCGTCATCCAGGGTGTTTTGGGATCATCGCCGGGGACAAAATGAAACGGCGTCAAAACCGTCCGCTGAATCTGCCCATCGGCCCAGTTCCCGGACGGATCGGCCTGCGCTTGAGTCTGGATGCCATAAAGGGTGGCCACTGTGAGATCGTCGGTGAATTGGTCGGCCCAGGCTAATTTGAGCGCCTCGACACGAGCCACGCCAACTCGCCTGGCCACCGCATAGGTCATGTAGAAATGCACGTCCTTCTGCATAATTCCTCCCGGCCGTCAGTCTTGTGTCAATGCGATCTGTTCGGGATCTGCACCGGTTGTGTGATTAATCAGTGGGAACGGGCCGGCCGCGGGACCGCAAGGGCAGCAGACAGCTCGCTTCATGTCGTTGCCATTCAAAGGTATAAAACGAGGTTGTGAGCACCGGCTGCGTCCCACTTTGTTGTTGGCAGCGGGTTAGGGAATCGTATATACTGTTGCGATGCAAGGCGAATTTATAGGCAGTTACCGAATCCTCAAGAAGATCGGCGCCGGCGGAACGGCTCAGGTCTATCTGGCCGTGCATAAGGATGTGCCTAACCTTAAGGTCATTCTAAAAATACTGTCGGACGAACGTCTTGGTGAGCGTTTCCGTGCCGAGGCCGACAAACTGGCCCTTCTGGACGGTCATCCCAACATCTGCCGCATCAAACACTTCTTTACTCACGAAGACGACACCGTTATCGCTATGGAGTTCATTGACGGCCTGACCCTCGATGAACATATCAAATCCCAGACCCGTCTGCCGGTACCGGCGGCGCTGCAGATCGCCAGCTCTGTTCTGGACATTCTCGATTTTGCGCACCGCAAAGGTGTTTGTCATCGCGACATCAAACCGAGCAATATCATGATCGACAGTCGCGGTCAGACCAAGATAATCGATTTTGGTATCGCCAAGGCCGAGTCCGACCCGAATTTGACCGCGGTCGGGACCGCTTGTGGCACCCCGACCTATATGGCTCCGGAGCAGTTCAATCCAAACGCAGAAACCAACTATGAGTTGGTTGATATCTACGCTGTGGGCTGTACACTCTACACTATGCTAACCGGGGCGGTGCCGTTTACCGGGGACAATCCCTTTGCCATCAGAGATGCCAAGTTGTTTGAGGATCCGCCCAGTCCCAGATTCGCCAACCCGGACATTCCTGAGGAGGTCGAACGGACGATTCTGAAGGCGCTGGCGCGCGACCCATCACAACGTTTTCAGTCGGCACGCGAGATGATCAGTGCCCTTGGGGCGAATGACTCCTGGTCGCCGACCACAACTACCCCCGGCCTGGGGCCCGACGATGCAACCCAGGAGCTCGGCGTGACGGAGGCGGCCGGATCAACTGCTATGTCCCCGGGCAAGACAGGCAAGAACAAGACCGGGCTCTACGCTATCCTGGGCGGTCTGGCGGCGGTCGTTGTGGCTTTGGTGTTGTATTTCGGCCTTGGTGGCGATGGAACCTCGTCGGACATCCCTGGTAATGCCAAGGACCAGACGACAGGTGGCGACACCGGTCTCGATTCGACAGCACTGCTCGTTACCGGACTTATTGATATTTCTGTGTCGCCCCGGGGCGATATTTACATCGATGACTCGCTGGTTGCCGAAGGCGAGGCCGCGACCAACCTCGAATACGAGGCGGGCAGGCATGTCATTCGGGTGGAGAATTCAGCTTCGATTGAAAAGCGCCACATCGACACCGTCTACGTAGCCGAGGGCTTCGGGGTCACGCGAGATTACAGTTTTTCGTTCCCTGCGCCTCCCAAGCCGGAGCCTAAGCCGGTCCTGGGCAAGATCATGATCTGGTCACGGCCCCGCGATGCTACCATCTATATTGACGGCAAGAAGCAGGATCTTTTGACTCCGATGACTTTCGACGTAGAGGCCGGCAGTCACTCCGTCAGGGTGGAGGCATCTGTGGAAGGCGTTCTGCGACAGGCAGATACGACCATCATCGTAAAGTCTGACAGTACGCACAAGTTCAATCCCGATCTTCGCGGCAATTAGTTCTTTACGGGCCTGGGGCTAAATCGTATAATTTTTATATCAGATAAAGCAAATCTACATGTCAAAGGAGATATTATGAAACTCTGCACTGGCAAAGAGATGCTTCGCCCTGCCCTGGTCGGCGCCATGCTGATTATCATGGGTCTGGCGGCATCACCGGTAATGGCCGAGGGACAGGCCTCGGTAGGCGAGAAACTGACAGAGGCTCTTGAGCATTATGCCAATCTTGAGCCCGAAAAGGGTATTGTCATAGCCAAGGGACTTCTGGAGAGGGGCGACCTGACACCATCGGACAGCATCGCGGTGTATGAAGTACTCAGTATCATTACTTACGTCATGGGTCGCGATTACTTCAAGGAGTCGTTTTCGTATCTGGACCAGATTTCCAAGATCGGCCCGTGCAAGGTTATCTTGCCGCGCGACATCTGGCCCGCAGAGTTGAGGAACAAGTGGTTCGAACTGCTGAAAGCTACCAATAGTCTATCATGCGCCACTCTGGCCGGCCCGGGGGTTAAGACGGTCGCCGTAATGGAATTCGACAATTTCTCTATCGGCGAGTATCAGGAGAAACTGGGACCTTTGGGCAAAGGTCTGGCTGACTTTTTTGAACATGACTTCGCCAAGGTCAGCGATGTCAAAGTCATCGAGCGCGACAAAATCAACTTCGTGCTCAATGAGCTGGAGCTGCAGAAGTCCGGTGCCGTAGATCAGTCGACCGCTGTTCAGGTAGGCAAGATTCTTGGGGCGCAATTCATGATTTTCGGCAGCATCACCCAACTTGATGACAAGCAAACGCGAATGGTGGTACGGGTAGTAAGTGTGGAAACGTCCGAGATTGTTGCCTCGGCCGACAAGGAAGGCAAACCAGAATATAGCAAGATGGAAAAAGAGCTGGTCGAGGAGTTGGCCGAGAAGATGGATATCAAGCTGTCCGATGAAGACAAGTCTGAGATCAAGGAAGGCGGCACGGAATCGCTCGACGCCACTTCGCTCTATGCCAAGGGGATAGAGTACATGGATCGCTATGATTATTCGCGCGCCTATGATTTCTTCAAGAAGGCTTACGAGATGGATCCCCTGTTTGCCGAGGCCAAGCGTAAGATGGAGATTTACGAACCGCTGGTCAGCTAAAGCGGCGCTCTTCACCCCGGATCATGAGGGAACGATGCTAAGACACACACTATGGATGGTGGCGCTGCTGGCCTTCGTTGTCGGCGGTTGTACCCAGAGCTTCTACTCACAGGGGCGTCATCACCTGGAGCAGGGACGTCCTCAGACGGCCGTCGATGCCTTGTACAAGGAAATAGCCGCGAATCCTGCCAGCTACCAGGCCTGGCGAGAGCTAGGCGTGGCCTATTACGAGATGGAGCAGCTTGACAAGGCCGAGGACGCTCTTTTGCAGTCTAATCAAATCAGGCCCGACGCTCGCACTCAGCTCTACTTGGGTATGATTGCTGAAACTCGCGACGACATACCAAAAGCGATCGAGGCATATTCGATGTCGCTGGGATTGCACCCGCGTGGAAAAACGTCCGAGATGGTGCGGGTCCGTCGGGAGCAGCTGGTAGCCCGCCAGATACAGGCTGAAGCCGCTACGGCCCTGGCCAACGAGGCCGCTATCGACGTCAGCGAAATCCCGGATCATACGATCAGCGTCACCGATTTTGACGGCAGCCACCTGCCGGTCGAACTGGCCCCGCTGGCTAAGGGGCTGGCTGAATTTACGGCGGTTGACCTGAGCAAGGTGCCCAGTCTGACCGTAGTCGAACGGCAGCGATTGGACGCTGTCCTGAAGGAACTTGAGTTCACTCAAAGCCGCTTCGTCGACCAGGCCACAGCTCCGCGTGTTGGACGTCTTCTGGGCAGTCGTCGGCTGGTTACCGGCACCCTGCTGAGCGTGGGCACGGATGAGCTTTCGCTGGACGGCACGGTCGTGAGCACTGCCGACGGTGGTTCTCAGCGCACGCAGACGGTCCAGGGCAAAATCCAAACCATCTTTGCGCTTCAGAAGGAATTTGTTTTTAATCTCCTGGACGACATGGGCATCAAACTAACGGCCGAACAGCGTGATGAAATCCAGGAGGTTCCGACTGAGTCGTACCTGGCCTTGTTGGCCTACAGCCGTGGCCTCGATTTCGAAAGCAGAGGGATGCCCGAAGCCGCCAAACGCGAGTATGCCGAAGCTGTTCGTCTCGATCCCGGTTTCCGTGAGGCCGGCGTGAGACTAACCCAAACCAACTTGGCCATTGGCGGTCTGGCCGGTTCCGGTGGCCTGTCCGATTTCGGGAACGCCGTAGAAGATCAGCATCTGCTTACCGAAGCGGGCCAGGGTATGGAAGACCTGCTTGGTGCGTTATCGAATCTGACCGGGACCATTCCCAATTCAGCCGGTGATCTTTCCGACATTCCGAGCATCATCCCCCCCTTGGCTGGAAGTGGCACGGGCACGATCGTGATCAGGGGGACTATTGATGAATAAGAAAATTATTGTAGCCGCAGCCGTCCTTGTCGCTGTTATGGCCGGCTCCGTATCGGCGCAGGTAGTGTATGGGCAACCGGCGGCAGCAGCCGTGCGAGTCGACTACACCAGTTGGAACATCGACAGCGCCGATGCCAAACAATCCGTCACTCAGGTTCACTTTCCGGTCAAAGCGTTCGTGCCGCTGGCCGATAACACCGAACTGCTGCTGTACTTCTCAGGGGCCAAGAGCACCTTCGAGCCCGCCGACGGCTCCAGCATCGACTTATCAGGTATGGGCGATGCCCGCCTTCAGTTGAATCGATCTTTAGCCGGTGATCAGTTGCTGGTGAGTTTGGGGGTCGGTCTTCCGCTGGGCAAGAAGAAGCTGGCCTTTGAAGATGAGGCCCAGGTCCTGGCGGCTTTGGCCCGTGATTATCTCTCCCTGCCGACACGCCGCATGGGCGAGGGTCTGGGACTGAGTCTTTTGGCCGGTGGCGCTCGCATGGTCGGCCCCTATCGTTGCCGCGCTGGCGTTTCGTATCAGTATAACGGCAAATACGAACCGTACGACGGTGTCAAGGACTACGATCCGGGTGATGCCTTGTCGGCCACGGTTGGAGCCGACAGGCAACTGGAAGCCAGTGCGTATTACGTTGATTTTTCATGGACGCTGTACACCAAAGACAAGCTCGATGGGACCGAGGTCTTCAAACAAAGTACCCAACTCGCCTTTGGTGCCGGTTACACTCTGAAGGCGGCGTCATCGCAGCTCCGAGCCAATGCCGGTTTCCTGGTCCGCGGCCGAAACAGCACCTTCACCGACACGAAGGAGGCTCAAAGCAAACTGTATGGCAATGAATTCTGGGTCACACTTGGATACACTAGACAGATGCAAGACCTCTGGTCGATTACGCCGATGTTGGAGTTCAAGTCGATTGCTGCCAATGAAAACCAACTTGACGCCGCTTCTATCTTTGGCCTGGGTCTGTCGGCCGGCCGAAAGCTGTCGGAGTCAATGGGGTTGTCCTTTGGGGGCAAGTTTTACAGCGGCAAGGCTGATGGTGGCGAGCTGACCCTGAAGGGGCTGCAATTCAATCTCGGACTGACGGCGAATCTATGATGAGTCAAATCGCCTACAATAGACGGCACTGTTTTGGTCGGCTTTGCCTAAGCTTGATACTGGTCATGGGCCTGGCCCTGGCCGGGTGCTCCGATGATCCGAGTTCATCCTCTGATATACCTGAAGCGAGTTCGATCAATATCAAGCTGCAATTGCCGGAGCAAGCCACGGCTTTGGATCGGGCCCAGGTGACTGTCAAGTCGCTGGATCAACCCCTGTTGCTGCCGATAGTGGTGGAGTGGCTCGTGATCGGGGGGGTTGTAGAAGGACGAATTGATCTCGTTCCGGTCGGCCTGAACCGAGTGACAATCGAATTGTTTGATGGCCTGGCCCTGACTCATCGAGGCGAATCGCAGGTGCGAGTCCTAATGGGAGTTGCGAATGAGGCGCCCGTTACCCTGACGACGGTCGGCGATCGGATCGACAACGATGTGATCTATCTTCATTTTGATCACCAACACGGTTGCATCGACTCTCTCATCTATCGGATGGGGTCAGGCCAGGAGCTCTTGGACCAACAGACTAACACCAGGCTGGGGCACTATGGCTTCGGCTCCATCTGGAATGCGGAACAGGGCACGATCCTCACACGCTTCGACGTCGCGGACGATTCGGCCGTGGTCGAATATGTCAATGCCCTCTCCTATGGCTTGAAGACTCTCATCATCAGATGGTCGGCGGGAAGCGGCCTTGAGGTTGATGTTTTTGTCACCGTCCCCCTCGGCCGCGCCTACACGGTCGGCAGTTCCTGGGAACCGGGTGGTGACAAGGATGCGAATGGGGTTGACTCAATAGGGTACTGGCGTACCGATGGCACCGGTGATGCCTTTGCTTTGACTTATCCGACCGACACAACCCTCGACCACTCAGGAGAGTACAGCCGTCTGGCCTTCAGCGATTCCGAGTATGATGAGGTCTTTGGTTTCCGTTTTGATCCACCGCGCGATGTGAGTGTGACCGAAGGAACGGAATTGACGGGGCCGGTGATCAATCTGACTACAGGCGTACACCGCCTCGAATTTGCTGCCAAAGACAGGCAAGCTTACCTGATCTGGTCGGTCGGCGATTAATTAGCCGACCGACCGACGGACGCGAAAAACAATGGAATGACAAGGTTGTCCAATATGGATGGATATCACTATTTCAAGTCACTTCATCGCCGGCGCTGGCTGGTTCTGGTGTTGTTGTTGGGGGTGTCGTTGTCGTTGTGGCAATGCAGTGACCGTGTTGTCGAGAGCGAGCCGGTATCAGGGGTGCAGCTCGGATTCAAACTGGCAAATGCGGAACAGGCGCAACTGATCGACTCGGTGCGGGTGATCGTGTACCCGTCCGACGGGTCGGACAGCATAGTTGTAACTCTGCCTCTAATCGACGGACAATATGAGGGCCGGATCGAAGGCATCCCTCTCGGCGAGGCGCGAGTGGTGACGCTGGCCTATGATGCCGGAGGCCATTTGATATATCGCGGCGAAACAACTGTGATTGTCAGTCCGGGAGATCCGACCGAGACGGATGTGGTCTACCTCTATCCCGTGGCGCCGCTCATTCGATTGACGCCCAGACAGATCGAGATTAGTGGGGGTGATAAGTTTGCGCTGGAGGTTGAAGCGTTCAATATTGAGAACTTAGCGCAGGCCGGGTTCACGGTTCGTTATGCGGAAACGTTGATGCAACCGGACTCATCCCGAGCAGGCTGCTCTGTCGATGGCAGCCAATGTTGGCAGATAGAAGCCGGTCTTGCCTTGGACTCGATTTCATACCTAATGGAGGTGCGATCGAGTTCTTCGCAACTAGCCGATGATACTGGCTACGCGCAGCTTGCGACCATCTACTTCAGCAGCTTCAATCCTGACCAAGTCCCGGTCGCGGACACTGTCCAGATCGAATTGACTAGCTTGCTCGGCAGTTCTCCAGACTCCGGCAGCCAACTCTTTCCGATCGACCTTCGGTCAGTGTATCTCGATCCGGCTTTAATCGTTTTCACCGCTGTCGGCATCGATACGATACCTCCGCAACCTATCTACGATTTCGGCATAGACAGCACCGGGCAGGATGCCGCCTACCTATCTTGGATTGCTACCGGCGATGACCGGAAGATCGGTCGTGCGTCGCAGTATGATCTGCGATATCTGGGCAGGCCGGTCACGGTACAAAACTGGGACGCCGCCACTGTAGTTGCCTCGCTTCCGTCGCCAAAAGCCGCCGGAGGTCACGAAACGTTCGTGGCACCCTTTGAGGGGTTGTCTGATTCGGTCTATTTTGGAATCAGAGCGGCCGATGACGTCGGCAATTGGTCTCGGGTAATCTCAAAAGGCGCCCTCATCCTGGATACCATCGCCCCCGCGACCGTGAATGATTTGCAGGTTACCGACCAGACGCTGTCGGCGGTGACTCTGGGCTGGACAGCGGTTGGAGATGATGGCACGGCCGGTCAGGCCAGTCTCTATGACCTGCGTTGGTACCTGACGCCATTGACCACAAGCAACTGGGATTCGGCCGTCCCCATCACGGCTGTACCGTTGCCGCAAGCATCCGGCGCGGGCGAAACGGTGACGACCGATTTGGATGGAACGATACGGCACTACTTTGGTGTCATGGTGGCTGATGAGGTCGGTAACTGGTCGGAGATCTCCAATGTAGTGTCATCGACGCCGTTCGATACGATTGCACCGACGGCAGTAAGCGATCTGCAGGTCCTGACAACTTCCGGGACGTCGGTGGCGCTGACGTGGACAGCCACCGGTGATGACGGTTTGGTGGGCACGGCGGCCGCATACGACCTGCGTTATGCGACGACGCCCATCACGGCCGCGAATTTCAGCCAGGCCAATGCTGTCGCCGGTCTCCCCCTGCCGTCCGCTACGGGTGCGGAAGAGACGTTCACGGTGACCGGTTTGACTGAACAGACACCTTACTACTTTGCGATAAAGGTTGTTGACGAGGCCGGGAATCGGTCGAACGTTTCGAATGTCATCGCCGCCACAACCAACGACATCACCCCGCCCGGGCCGGTGACCGATCTGGAGTGGGTGGACTACCGCTACGATCACGTGATCCTGCACTGGACAGCACCCGGTGACGACGGCCTCACCGGCACCTCCAGTAGCTATGACATGCGCTGGTCAAATTCGCCAATCAACGATGCCAACTTCGCCGGCGCAACTCCGATCATCTCTCCCCCCGTGCCTGACCCGGCCGGCACCGAGGAAGTGTTTACTTTCCATCAAGTCCTCAACGACTTCACCTACTACATTGCATTGAAGACAAGAGACGAAGAAGGCAATCTCTCACCAATGTCAAATGTAGTCGTGTTCCACCCGGTGCGGACGACGTTTGCAGACGCACGACTCGAAAGCGAAGTTCGGGGCATTATCAACCTTCCCACTGGTCTTATATTCGAACCCGATCTGTTTCCGGTTGAGTCGCTCGAGTTGACTGAGTGGGGTGTGTCGAGCATCGAGGGCCTGCAATACTGCCACAACCTCCGCTATTTGGGCCTCGATTATAACAATGTGACCGACCTTGGTCCCCTGGAAGGACTCATGAATCTTGAGCATCTGGCTCTCTCTGGAAACAATATCACTGATATCGGTCCGCTGAGTGGACTGACCGGCCTCAACTACCTGGAGTTGTCGGGCAACACGATCTCAGATCTGTCACCGATTGCGGGACTATCCGATCTGGACACCTTGATTGCACGGTGGGCAGCATTGTATAGTTTCCAGGGAATCGAGGGGATGACATCACTGACTTACCTGGATCTGTACAACACGATGGACTCCGGGGCAGCCGACCCGGATCTGAGTCCGCTGGCCAGCCTGGCTCAACTGAAGTGGCTTAGGATCGACTATGACCGGGTGGCGGATCTATCCCCGCTTGAAGGACTGGTCAATCTCGACACTGTGTATGCGAATGCCAATGACATTGCCGACATGTCACCGTTGAGCAACAACCCTGGCTTCCAGGCCGGTGATCTCATCTATGTGTGCTACAATTACAGTCTTAGCGACGACTCGTACGGCATATATATACCGGCCCTTCAGGAACGGGGCGTCACCGTCTGGTATAGCTGTGAAGGTAAGAGCGCCGGCCATGTCAGGCCAGGCTATTAAGCGACACCGTATCCATGAAAGAAAGGCCGATCCCTATGGGGGATCGGCCTTTTTTTTTATATTCAATGCGATGAGGCTATCGCTATGGCACGACGACGATGATGTCGTCGGCAACGACGGCCGTCATGGGTTGGTCGGCACCGATGACACCCTGGCCACCCTTGATAAAGAGCCCAAAAATAAACAGCCACGAGAGTGTCTTTTTCCCTTTGCCTTCGGCGATGATGGAACCATCCTTGCCCGCGATGGTGATGTTTTTGTTACCCACCGATTCAAAGCCGCTACCGGCCGTCAGCTCCAGCAGCTCGATCTCAACCCGGCCCGGTTTGCCGCCACGTCCGGCCGGTTTCACCGATTTGACTCGCGCCGAGCCCTTGGCGCCTTCATCGATGACCACTGTGCCGCCGATATCGATCGCCTGGCTCAGACGTATCGGCACCAAGTCACCGGGTTCGACATACTTGGACGAAACATCCTGCTCAAAAACAACTTGGATTTCAGTCCCGGACGGGACCATGAAGTCGGCTGCCATTGTCGTGGGCCGGACAAAAGCCGCCAACGCCACCAAGATCACTACAGCTATTCGGTTTCTATAAGTCATCATCCCTCACTCCTCGAAATTGGGTAGTTTTTCTCTGGGATCGCTGTCGGTTCCGAACACGATCGAGATTCGGTCGCCTGACGGGAAAACAATCTCTCCCTGCATTTCAAAAATGGCAAAGTCACCCTCGAGCTTCTTCCTGACGGTCGACTCCTTGCCAAAAGTCTCGCCCTGGCCGTCATGGTTATTGGGATCCAAAGCGACATAGATGGCGTCACCCGATTTCCATTCGATACTCTGGGGTCGTCCCGGGAGAATCTGACCGCCCGGCCAGGATTCGGCATCCCCCTTGGCCACGACCGACAGATGGATATGGTGCCCTTCCGGCGCGTAGTCGACGCTATAGTGATAGGTCCGTGTCTTGTCGAAATACTTAGCCTGCCTCAAATAGGAGTCGATCTTGCCAACATCCGAGACCCGCGACTGGTCATTAGCCAGGTCACCCCGTATCCGGCGCAGATCCCTTGCCGCCTTACCCAGCAAATACTGGGGATCCTCGCTATCGGTGATTTGGCGAACCACGCCGGAAAATTCATCGCCTGCCTTCGCAGCCGACTCCGTCTTGGCCTTGCGTGTTTGCGATCCCTGGATCGTCTGCATCAAGGTTTCCATCAACGCCTCTTCGGCGGGACTGAGTTCGGTGGCATATAGCTGCCGATTATTAGAAACCTGGGTTGCGATTCGATTCCAGGCGGCTGAATCAGCTCGTTTGACGAAGGCTTGTTTGAGCAACTCCCAGTACACCAGAGACCGCCCGCTGCGCCTGAACAGCTCCGAGGTCGAGTCCCCCTGCTGGTAGGTCTTGAGGCCGGCCTCCAGACCGTTATGGATATCGAGTAGGTTGAGACTGCTGTCGAGCGGATTGACGGTCGGCCAAAGGGTCTGATCGGACACCAACATCTTCAGTTGCCCAATACGCTTGTCCAGTTCGGCTAAGGCTTCACCCATCTGGCGCTTGTCGTATTGTTGCTTGATCTGCTGGGCCGGAACAATGAATCTGTCGAAGAAGAACTTGACCGGCCGCGAATTGGCATAGGCGTTGAGAGCCCAAAGGACGTTTTTGCTCTCCGCGGGGGGGACATCGTATCTCGCCCGGTTACCCAACATGTTGTCCTCGAGTCGTTCCAGTCGCGGTAACTGCCAGGCAAAGTGGTAAACAAACGGCAGCGAATAAAGCGCTGTCCAGGCCAGTGAAATAATCACCACCAGGCGCGTGATGCGACGTATCTTGTGTATGCGACGGGCACGCAGGATGGAATTCAGGGCCCAATAAAAAGGGCGCCTGACTCCGACCGGCTGGATTTTGTCGGGCGGAGTATAGACCGAGCGGCCGACGTCGGAGCCGATCTTCTCCGGCGGCTGGCCGGTGGCGGAGACAAAGAAAATTTGAAAATCCAGGGTCCGCCCAACGACGACTTTTAGAAATTCCTTCAGCTTGACCAGCACCTCGCGCACGGTGCCGGCCCAGACGGAGTCGGAGGCGATGCGATTGCTGGAGAGGACCTTCTCCAGAAACACCTCAAAACCTTCGGCGAGGGTGCTTTCGTCCTCAGGGGCTACCAACACCGTCTGCTGCTCGCCGGTGAAGCCGGGAAGGACATCAGCCTTAGTCACCACCAGACAAACCGGCACCGGCAGCCGCTGCGACAGCGGAACAAGTTTTTCCAGAACATTTACGAAAGAGGCTACGTGCGCCTGGCACTGAACCACCGCACCTAAGACTTTGGGGTCAAAAAAGAACAGGATCCCATCGGCGCCGGTGACAAAGTCGAAAAACTTCTCGCGGAATTCATGAGGTTCGGATATGGAGGCGGCCTGGCCGTTGTAGTCACAGGTGACTACCGGGATCTTCTCATCCTGGTCCAAGATGGCCGTGAACTGCAGGATCTTTTCGTTTTTGGTGGGATCGGGGAATTTGCGATCTTCCTTGAGATCAACGATAGTGCCCACCGTCGAAGTCGTTCCGATTCCCCATAGCGCCCGGAAATTGGTTAGAAACTCGCCGGCGGTGAGATGATCCGTGACCGATATCTGCAGACGCCGGGAAACCTTGCACTCCTCGTTGAGGACCGTGAAGTAGACGGTCTTGCCGGAATTAGCCTGACCGAATACGGCCACCCGAATTCCCTGGGGCCATTCAAAGGCGCCCTTGGCCTCCTTGCCCTTCTGCCCGGCGGCCGCCCTGGCACCCTTCTTGAACAGCTTGAATATCTTCATCAATATCAAAATCGATCACTTCCCGCTAGTCGTTGGGTCCATCGTGGTTGTCGGTCGGCCCCCGACCCGCTGCTCGAATTCCTGGAGACGTTGGTCTTCGTAACTTTGCCAAAGCGACGGCATCAGTATGGCCCAGCCCAAGAACAGCACTATCATGAGTCCATAAAAGAAGTAGGCAGGACTGCGCTGAGTCAGCACCAGTCGGAGATAACGCCAGTTGGATAGCGCTCCGCGCCCCTTGCCTCCGGATTCGGCCAACCACGTCCTCAACCGCGACCACCACGACGTCTCCACCAGGTATTGCCAGCCCTTGAGGTACTTTTCCATGAGCGGGTGGGCTTGGGCCAGCTTGGCAAAGCCCTCTACGCGACTCAGATGAAACTCCACTGACCCGCGATCGGACAGGAGGTCCGATCCCAACTGCAAGTGCCGCCGCTGAAGCTCCAGCATCTTGAGGGGGTCGGACATGGCCGCAAAAGCTTCGGGGGAAAGATTGGGATTCAGAGGTTGGCCATATACATTCAGGTAACGGGCCAGTTCCTTCAGAAAGAAAGCATTCAGGGCGTAGTTGCCGCTGAGGGCACCCGGCCTGAACAGCGTCGGCGTCAGGACACTCTCAAAATACGGTCCATCCTGTTTCACCGCCCTGAGTCCGCGACAATAGGTAAAGGCCTTGTTGGAGCGACCGTCGATGTCGGCCTCGACCTCAAAAAAGGTAACCAGAATCTGCGTAGTCAGCAGACGGATATCGGAACTGGTCAGGGGCGACTGTTTGACATGATCAAGCAGATGCTGATCGACTTCCACCGCCTGATCGCGCTGTTGACGGAGAGCCTGGAAGACGGCTCCGATCCCGTTGTAAGTCTGAAAAAAGGCCTCGGTCTGGAACTTGTCGCTTTCTCTCTCAAACGTATCCAGATAACGAAAGAGATCGTCGATGTAGGTCTTGACGGCAATGCGATGTTCCATGTTTCACCTCACCGTGATACGGTATAGACAGTCAAATCCGTCTTACCCAGGTTGGCAAATTTGCCGGGATCGGCGGCACCCCGGAAGATTAGGGTCAGCTGCCGGACCGACGGCGACTTGAGCATATCCTGCGGGTGCAGGGCAACCTTGGTATCATAGGTGGTGGCGTCAATCTCCACCGGATCGGTCTGTCCCAGGCCACGGGCGTCATTGAGACCCAGTCGTATCTGCATGGCCGACCACTGGGCAGCGCTGGCCAATTCCTTGTTGAGCAGCACAACCGTGTCCACCATCGCCTGGGGCTGGGACATGTCTACTACCAGATAACTCAACTCGCCCAACTGCTCCAGGCGGGCCTGGCCGTAGTCGGCTACACGGTAAGTCTGTCCGCGATAAGTGACGCTGTCGGTGGCGACCGCTTGCCGGCCCAGCTGTTCGTGTTTCACCTGAGCCAGGTAGCCCATCATGGCCCGCAGCGCTCCGACAATTGAATCGATATCCTTGATGTGTCCACCGAGGTTGTCATGATCGTAATCGGCCAGCAGAAATGAATCGACCTGAGACATGAAGCTGCCGATCTCCGTGCCGAGTTCCTTGGTGAAGAACTTCTCGTTGAGGTAGTCCTTGAGAGACGGCTGGAGATTGAGGGCGGTGGTAAAGACTCGGAAGAGCTGCTTGAAGAAGATCACCATCTGTCGGGGATGGACGGCATTGCGACCAATCACGAAGTTGTCCAGCGTTGCCGACAGATGATACGAAAACTGATAGATGGTCTGCTTGAAAGCCTCCTGCAGGCTGGTCTGCTCCTTGGCCATAGATTCGCCGAGGTTTATGGCTGTGAAAGCGCGCGAGGCTAGCGACAGCAGGTTTTCCAGGCGGTTGCGATAATCCTGAACTCTTTCATTCAGGCGTTGATCGGCCGATATGGTCAGCATCGGCGGGTAATATGTAGCGTCATGACGGGCATCGTTGCCGTCAACTATAAGCCGTCCGATCTGGAGGTATCTTCCCCGGGTTACCGACGGCGGCTCTCCAACCGTCAGGATGTAGTTGCCGGCGAGATAGGGATAGCGGGGAGGATCCTCTTGGGGATCAGGTTCGCCGGCTTCGCGCTTGTCGGGCGTGTCAATACCAATATAGACAGCCATGGGACCGTCGTCGACGGAGGCCTGAGCCCGCAGCGGGCTGGTGTCAACCGATCGAAAGTCAATTATCGAACCATCGGGAGTGAGGGCCTGGCAATGCAGCACCTCCACCTGCAATCGGCCGGAGCTGACCGCCAGACTGACTTCCAGAGCCGCCGATCCATCACGATCCTTTCTGATCAGACCGTACCGATCTCCGATATTCAAGCTGTGCCAGCGCACCAGGTTCTCGAAATAGGCTTCCTGGTCCTTCAAATGCTGTTGGGTGACCAGCATGCCATCTTGCCAGTTCACCGAATAAAGTCTCAAATCACTCATCACCTTGCCTCAGCGTTGGTGGCGTCAATTTAGAGTCTGCCGCGGGCTCTGTCAATCAACAAGCCTGACTGCAAATTTCGACGGCCCTAAAGATAGGTAGCATAACCCAGGCGACTCTCATTATATGACCGGCCCAGGCGCAGGGCCGGAGAACTTACGTGAACAACTATCTGACATTCCAGATGACCCGGCATGCAGTAGTTAATTGTCTGCAATATTCGCCGGTATAGATCGCCCTGCGGCTGCAGCTCAGCCGCTTGATCCGGCGAGACACCATGAATATGAACTTGATACTTGCTGTCGCATTCACAAAACTGATTACCCAGGGCAAAGCTACTGCCCAGGCCGTGATTGCGCTTGCCCAAGCGCGCTTGCAAATGCGACGGGATATCAAAGCGACCGGGCACGTTCTCGACGATCCTGAACCGGAAGCCATAAACGAGCGAGAGAACACCGGCTACGGCTTCGGCATTGCCGGCCCACTTATGAAATGACGGCATCAGAAGCGACCACAAAAAAAGCTCACGGGCTTTGTTGGCGCTCCCCTGTGGCCTGAAGCGAAACATATCCAGAAAACGCTCAAAATGGTCAGTATCGGTCAAACCCGGCAGGTACCGGAGCTTGTCACCCACCGTGATGGCCCGATATCTGGCGACACTGCCGTCAAACGGGGCCATCAGCGACCTGGCCGCTTCTTCCCAACCACTCCGGCGGGCGGTACCACCGGCCAAGCCATAGAAGAACTGATACGGCAGATGGTCGACGGCACTGGCCATGCCGATATGCAGGCGTATTTTGGTACGGTCGTTCAGAACCGCTCCCGGTCGCGGAATCTGCTCGTGGACTTCGCCGCGATAATTGCGATGGGTGCCGGCGGCGTATAATTCGACTCTCCTGAGATCGACACCCATGCGATGCAGCAGCAACAAAGCCGTAATATAATTGTACGGCCGCCGCCGGCTGCAAAGATCGGGCATGACTTTTTCAGAAGAGCTCGATTTCATGACCTTATTTCAACCTCGAACTGGGCATTGACCGGTGCCCGTGACTTAAGGAATCGTTCCAGGCGACGGCGCAGAAGCTCCTGCTCGAAATCGGAATAGAATCTCTCGGAGTCGATGCTGACCGCGACTCTGACGCAACGCCGGATGCCGCGTCGAGCTCGCTGGACAGCATGGCTACACGACGCCTTGAGAACGCGGGGGTCATAATGACGCGCCCAATTGGCTATCTCCTCGAATGTCAGAGCACGATCACGGTTCCTCAGTCGCGACGAGGCCTGGTCAACCAGGTCCTCCTCGGTCATAGCCGGGATGGCGCCGCCGGTGGAAATCAGATTGACCGCCTCGGAGATGCCCGGATGGCTCTCGTACAGGTCTGTAATTTGGTCGGCGGCAATGGCGTTGGCGTCGGTCCCGGCCGTGGTCGCGTAGATAACCGTCAACGCATCCGGCGGTCGCTCCAACTGATGGGTGAAATCGAACCACAATATGATCCGATCGCGGTGCACTTCCATGGCATAGGCCGGCTGCTCCAGGGGCTCGGTGACCTGCCAGGCCGGACGATAGTGATTGCCGTTTGAATCGGTAACAGATACGATTTCCAGGACGCTCGCTACCGGCTCGGGCAACTCCAAATCTACCATGCGGTTGCCGCCGGTGTGCTTGAAAAGGGTCTGCTCGTTCCGGTTAACCACCAGCATGGCATCAAAATAGAGGGCCAGGGGCTCCAAGAACGCCGACCTGTCTCCGGCAGGCGAAAGATCGGCGCGCATCCAATAATAATGGTCGTCAAAGTTCGTGTCCTGGAGGGCATCTTCTTTTCCCGAATGATCCACCATCACGTCGGCCACCTCCGGATCCAGCGGACCCGGCTGCCAGCGGTCGGTAAAGGTGCGCGGCAGTCGAACAAATTGATCGCGCAGAGCAACCAGGACATCATCGGTGCGCCGCAAAGCTCCCCAGTCTCTGATGGCGGCGGTCTCGGCCAGGATAGAATCGAACGGCTCCACCCCGCCCGGGCAGAAACCGCTATCATCGGCGTACACTCCGTCCCCGCCTCCCGGATACCACTGTCCCCAACGTAATTGCCTCAGGGCTTCAGGCTGACCAGTCAGAAACAGCCGGGCGCCGGCCAGGGCCGATTGCGGACCGGTATAGTCAACCCCAATATGGATCCGTCGCAATCGGCCGTATGAGGCTACGATCATTTTGTCGAAATCGGCCGCCTGCTCACTGCCTGCTGCGGGAGAAATATCGAGTACAGCCGAGTCAAACTGCAAAAGGAGCCGCTTGACCTGGGCTGCCAGAAGGCGCTCGGTATGCAGCGGAGAAAAGAACAGAGTCTGCCCACCCTCGCGTTTTTCTTTATAGAAAAAACGAGTATGTCTGTCGGCCTCGACCAGAGGATCCGTCGTTGTGCAGCGCATGACCGTAAAGGCCGGGACCGGCCAGCGGTGACCCTCGGGAGCCGCAGCTTTAATCAGAGCCTGTGAGGCTTCCGTCCAGGTACGATGAACGTGGCCGTCTATCTGTGCCAGTTGGTCGGCGTACATGCGCAACAGGACGGCCAGAATGGCATCAAGCCGTTCAGGCGACTCCGGAATATCCTCATTGAATGCGCGCAACTGCTGATGCAGTTGATCAAAAATCCTTTGCGCAGCCTGATTGCGGTCGGTTTCCATGGAACGGTAGTCCTTTTCAGCCTAGATCGTAGCTGAACTCGAATTTCTTTTCTTCTTTGCCGTCTTTGTAGTTGCCGGTGACTCGTACCTTCATACCCAGAACTTGTGCCAGGCGAGATTCTTCCGGTGAAACAGAGACCGACAGGTTGTAAATGCGTCGTTCAAATTTGGCAATAGCATTGCGCAAGCTGGATCTCATTTCAGCCCTATTGGTGGTCAGCAAATCGGCATACTCACGATCCCAGATAGCGCATCCGAATTCGGGATACCACGGCATCAGACCCAATCGGGCGCTTATTATCAACCCGATGGAATGGGTGATCGATTCTTGAAGATCGACGCTGGTCAGATAGCCGTCGCGTAGTTTTAGGGGTAGGCCGAGGTATTCCATGATGGTGGCTAGTTTATCTTTACCAAAGCCCCTTGGACGGTTACCATCGCAGCCCCCTTGACGGTAGTGTTAGTGCTGTCGACCGTAGCGGCAATGCCCGCCTTGAAGTCGGCGTTCATGGTGCCTTCGGCTTTGAGGTTCATACCTGCTTTGATTTCCAAGTCGGCGGTGCTTTCCGCTTTAAGAGCTCCGGCCGACTTCATGGTGACATCACCGGTCGTGGATTCGATAGCGACGGTCTTGCCTTTGATGGTAATATCCCCGTCACTCTCGATAGTGATGGTCGGACCGTCCATCGACAGAGTAATGCTGTTTTTGCCGTCCTTTTGGACAATGCCGATTGTCTCCTTGCCGCTGGCATCAGAAAAAAAGATCTCGTTGTCGGCTTTGGTGCGCCAGACTTTGAGGTCATTGTCACTTGGTTTGAAACCGGCCGGATGACTCACCGGCGATTTGTCCTTGCCATTATACAAACAGCCGAGGATAACCGGGCGATCAGGGTCACCGTGTTCAAAGGCAACCAATACTTCGTCATCTACGCTGGGCAGGCTGAAAAAACCAAACTCGTTGCCACTGTGAGGCGTCATAACGCGCAGCCATTTGTCCGGTTCCACCTGGCCGGATTGATCGTTCCACATGAATGCGACCTTCACGCGGCCCAATTGTTCGGGATCGTCGAGGTCGGTTACCAGCGCCGGCTGAATATCAGAATAGCGATGCGTTCGCAGTTCAACTTCAGGGTAGGCAGTTTCGAGCGGAACGGCAACGAAGGTACCGCTGGAACGGGTTTCGGCGGTCAGCCGGTTGAGATCTTCCTGCCACGGCTCCCAAGTCCATCCGGATGGGGGCGTCCAGATGATCGTATCTTCCGGTGACTCTTCATTGAGCCCAGTTGAACGTTCTACATCGTATACGCTCGGTTCGATGACTGTAAAGGCCGGTCCGAGGGAACTCTGGTATTGGAATCGCACCGATTTGATGAAGTACTTCCCGCCTACAGCACTGCCGACGCCCTCGGCAGTAATGCACTCACCAACTCCGACCCACTTATCACGGATGCCACCCAAGGCGGTGAACATCTTGCTGACTTCACCTTCCATCACCGGCCTGACGGCTTTGTCCAGTCCTCCCTGAGAATCAGCTTTGAGACCGTGTACATGACTGTTCTGCTGAAAGGCCGTATGGCCGGCATCATACACCCTTTGTTGAGCAGTAGACAACGAGGCACTCAGTTTACCCGCAGATTCGCTGGCAAAGCGCTTCTTCTGTAGGTAATCGTAGTTCTGAGCCTCACACTTCGCACCACGCATCCGCATGATCACCTTGAAGGCCGACATAGTGGACGGCCAAATCAGCCTTTCATCGCTGCTGCTGCTCTGCGCCTTCTTCACCCGGAATTTCTCACCGTCATAGAAAGCCCACATCCCGGCCGATGTCGCCAGGCGCCTGACAAACGCGTAATCCGTCTCCTGGTATTGGACGCTGTATGGAATTACCTCACTGGTAGCCTCCACCGCCTTGGAGAAACCGTACCCGGACAGGATGTTCTCGATTATGGCACTGGCCTTTTCGTCCTTGAATACCCGGTTTCTTTTGGCCTGATCCATGGCGATTGACGGACTTCGAGCAGTCAGTATAGTAAGAGCCACGCCATCAACGGCGTTATCAAAGGACACTTCCGTTACCAATCCCTTGTATTGCTTCACAACAGCTGATTGGTATTCCATATCCTCGTCGGACTCGTAGTTCATCGTGATTGTCTGGCCCATGGCCTGTACACACTGATCGCCGTATTTCAAGGCCCCGGAACTAACATCAAAGTCGTCTTTCAACACCGCCCGCAGCACATGGTGGCCCTCCACAGACTGATCCAGCTGTATAGAAATTATGTCCGCTGGGTCGATATCGAGGCCGGAAACCTTTAGGCTTACATCTGTCGGCATATTAGTTCTCTACGGCTTGGCGTTGAAAGACAGTTGGGCGGCCGTCGGCCGCCCAACCGTAAGTCTCTGCGACGGTTTTAGATGCCTTCTTCCCAGCGGTTGTCGATCTCGGCATCGGCGATCTTCAACTTGTGACATGAGATTTCGAAGTACTCGTAGATCTGATCGCCGGGCTTGTCTTTGACATGCGGAATGGTCTCTTCATATTTGGTAATGAAGCCTTCCTCCCACGAAAGTTCCTTCATGTCCGAATCATGCGGATCTTTGAAGGTGACTTTGCCGGCTTTCCAGTTGGGCTGGCTGGAGTCCATCGCCCAACGAGCTATGTCGGCACTGTCATCGGATTCGCGGGTGATCTTGATCAGTCCGGCATGCGCGCGGTCCGACGGACGGCCGGTCTCATCTTTGGCGGTATACAGATCGTACGAGACGCGGTAGACATTCTTGTACTTAACGCCGTCGACTTCCAGAATTGGTCTGCGTGCCATCTTATCTCTCCTTCAAAAGTAAGTTATGGTTTCCCGATCATCCATTATCTCAGCTTTAGCCAAAACAGAATCGACGGTACGGACTAAAAAAGTCCAACCGTCAGGCTATTTGTCTTTCACGCCGGTGGCGTCGCCCTCGTTCCAGGCCGTAAATTCAATGTTGAAGGTTCGGGCCGGATACTTGGGATTCAGAGCCACCTTGATATCGATTTCCTGCCGCTTGCGCATTTCTTCGTCGGCGAAAATATCGACTTTGAAGTCCTGGAGGATGTTGTCGCCCCCGGAAATCGCCTTCATGAATTTGTCGATGTCTTTGCGCATGGTATCGATGAATTTCTGATCGATGACCGAGAAGGTCTGCTTGTTCAGATAGTTGCGCAGCGTCTTGTACACATAGTCGTAGGTGCGGCGGATCGAATAGATATTGAAGGTTTCCTTGGTATAAAGAGTCGCGGCGCCCATCGCCACGGCCGCTCCTTCAAAGCTGACCATCGGGTTGACACCCTTTTCGTTGATCTTGCTCGCGTCCGGCTGGTTGGCTTTGAAGCGCATGTACTTGGCGTCGGCCACCTTGCCGTGCTTGAAACCGGCCATCGGCTGCTGCATCCCGACCCCGGTATCGCCACGGTACATCATTCCGGCGACCGCTGCCGAGGGAGGAATCCACATGTCCTCGTCTTCATACTGGTTGCCTTCGCGGGCCAGCAGGTAGTTGGCAAAAACGGAGACATATTGCTTGTAATCGTCGATGCCGGCCAGATTGGCAAAGGTCGGATCCTCCAGCATATCCATGACCTCGTCGAAAGATTCGAAATTGGGCAGATCGGTCATAATATGGACCTTGTTGGCCAGACCCAACATCCTCGCCACACCGTCAATACTCTCGACGCTGCCCAAATAGCCAGGAACGGCTACCATCGAGAAGCAGTCCTTGATACTCCATTCGCGGTACAAAGCCGCAACCGCTTTGGAGAGCTCTTCGAACTTCTCTTTGTCATCGGGATCAACCAGTTGCTCACCGGAAACGTTGGCGAACCAGGCGTTGACCTTTTCGTCCGGCTCCTGCTGAGCATTGGCAAAGAACTTGTCAATGGCCCGATACGTTGTCTCCAGTTCACGCGATGACCGGTGGACTTTCTTCATGTTCTTTTCGAGATTGGTCTCGAGCTTGGTCGCTTCTTCGTTGAGGCCTTTGCGGATGTCGTCGACATTGGCGGACTTGCCCAGATACTCGACCCACAGCTTGAGGCGTTCGGCCAGAAGTTTGCGCTGGGTGCCGAAATTGTCCTTGGTCAGAAATTCCTTGCGCTGGAAGTCCTTCTTCGGGTCCAGCCACTCGATACCCCGGACCAAATCTCCGTCCGCGGTCTTAAACGACGGCAGGAGGCCGGCCAGTTTCTTGAAGTCACCAAAGGAGTCGCTCAGTAAAGACGCGAACTCCTCATCAGATATTTTCTCAGCAGCAACCGTCTTTGCCTCGGCAGCTTCAGCCTGCGGTTGTGCCCCGTCTTTTTCTTGTTCGCCCATAACAAATCCTCGTCTTTTGCAACTCTATTCGCTAAGCAGATCGATGTAATACTGCGCCGCCTTCAATAGCGCCGCCTTCTTCTCTTCGTCGGACAGCGTCTTTTGCAGCGCCTTGTTTTTCTTGAGCTGCTTATCCAGATCCGCGGCCATCTCCTTGCGATAGTATGTTCGCTGCAAATCTTCGTTCTTCTCGATCAGCTCCTTGGATGTAAAATCCTTCATGGATCTGATTTCAAAGTGAGCATTGATCGGCTCGCCGTCGGGCGATTCCATCTCGGCGTCAAACGACGGCCGGAACTTCTCAAACACTTCCTTGGCGTTGTTGCACCTGACCGGCGTCACATCGGCATCTTCATCCGAATTCAGCTTGGCGGCATACAACATCTTGTTGGAAGGAAGTAATTCGACGGGGATAGAATCATCACGTTTGATTTTTTCCGTCGCTCCCAGAATGAACTTGGCCATCTTGCCTCCACGATTTCTATGATTGTACTTTCTTACCTTCTACCCGAAACACGTAATCGCCGTCGGCCAGTTCAATGGAAATCTCGTCGCCCGGGGCGACTTTACCGGTTATAATATCGACCGACAGCTTATTCACAATTTCCTGCTCGATGATACGCTGGATAGGGCGAGCTCCCAGTTCGATCGAATAGCCGTCCGTTGCCAGCTTCTTGCAGGCCTCATCCGACAGCTTGGCCTTAATGCGCTGGTCGGACAAGAGGTCGGCCAGGTTGTCAAACTCCAACGCAGCGATCTTCTCAACTTGTTCGGGAGTGAACGAATGATAGACGATGATATCGTTCAGTCTATTGAGAAATTCCGGGCGGAACTTGGTAAAGAGGAACCCGCGCACCTCGTCCATGTTGACCTCGCGTCCTTCACGGTCGGCATCAAGGATCTTGTCGGCGGCGTAGTTGGAGGTCAGGACCACGATCGTATTGGAGAAGTCGACCGTCCGGTTCTGGCCGTCGGTCAGACGGCCGTCGTCAAGCAACTGCAGAAGCACGTTGAACACGTCCGGGTGGGCCTTCTCGACTTCGTCAAAGAGGATTATGGAGAACGGCTTGCGTTTGACCGCTTCGGTCAACACGCCGCCTTCTTCGTAGCCGACATAGCCCGGAGGCGCGCCAATCATCTTGGCTACCGAGTGCGGCTCCATGAACTCCGACATATCCAGTCGCACCATGGCGTTCTTGTCGTCAAAGAGGAACTCGGCCAGAAGCTTAGCCAGGTAGGTCTTGCCGGTCCCGGTCGGTCCCAAAAACAAAAACGAGCCGACCGGACGATTGGGCAACTTGAGCCCGGCTCGCGCTTTCCTGACAGCGTTGGAAATAGCCGAAATGGCGTCCTTCTGGCCGATAACCTTCCGGCCCAGGAAGCTCTCCATTTTGACCAAACGGTCCTTCTCGGCCGTCATCATTTTGGACAGCGGGATTCCGGTGCGACGGGCCACTACGGCTCCGATATCGGGATCGTCGATAATCCTCACGAGATTCTCAACGACACCCCTGAGAACCTCATGCCGCTGTGATAGCTCCTGCACACCCTCGGCTATTTCGGAAAGCGGCAGGATGTCATCGGGCAACGGTTTGATTTTGTAGCCGCCTTCGGTGCGATGCCCCCAGAAGCCTTCCAGCCGTCCGACTTGCTCGTGGAACTGACGGAAACTACCGTCCAGTCTGGAAAACTCGTCGCCGACCTCGGCTTTCCCCCGGCAGCTGCCGATGGCAGCGGTGATTTTGCTGATCGCCTCATCGATCTCCGGGATCAAGGTAGTAGCATACTCTTCCTTGACGGAGAACTCACTCCCGGCCTCATCGATCAGATCGAGACAAACGTCCGGGAGGTTGCGCTCGCTAAGATAGCGCTGGGCATACTTGACAGAGGCCACGGCGGCTTCATCGGAATAGCCGATCTTGTGATGTTCTTCGTACTTCTCGATAACTCCACGGACGATCTTGATAGCAGTGGCGGTATCGGGTTCTTCGACCTTGATTTTCTCGAAGCGGCGCTCGAGAGCTTTGTCCTTTTCGATGTGCTTGGTGTATTCCTCTTCGGTAGTGGCGCCCATCAAACGAATCTGGCCACGTGCCAAGGGAGGCTTCAGCAGGTTGGCGGCATCCATACCACCGCCGCCGCCGGCACCGGCGATCATGTGGATTTCATCGATGAAGAGGACCACGCGTCCGGCGCTCTTGACTACTTCGCTCACCAAAGCCTTGAAGCGCTCCTCGAATTCACCCTTGTATTTCGCTCCGGCGACCATTGCGCCCATGTCCACTTCCATGATGCGGACGCCTTGCAGTGTCTTGGGCACCTGGCCTGCGATCACCGCCTGAGCCAGTCCCTCGACGATAGCCGACTTGCCCACTCCGGCGCCGCCCACCAATACCGGGCTGTTTTTGCGGCGGCGCAGCAGAATCTGGATAGCTTGCTGGATCTCTTTGTCGCGGCCGATAACCGGGTCATATCCGCCGGCTTCGGCCTGATTAGTCATGTCGGTGCAGTAGCGTAAGGTACCGGAAACACCCTTGCCAGCCTCGGCGGTAGGAGTGTCACCGGTCTTGCCATCCGTAGATTTGGTGGTAGTAGCTATCTCGGCCACCGCCTTGATATCGGCTATGGCCCGATAGAGATCCTCTTTAGTAACACCCACCGCTTCACGGACCCGGGGCGAGAGTTGCGATTTGGGGTCGAATATGGCGATGAGTATGTGTTCCGGTTCGACCAGAGTATCGTAGAGCTTGGCCTTTTCATCAAGCGCTTGTTGGAGAATCTGCTCCACAGCCGGGCTGACGCCTAGCTTATCTTTGGCGGCCGAGCGACTCGATTGTTCTTTGAGATACTTCTCGGCAGCGTCTTCGACAAAAGACCGGCTCTTGGCCAACTGGTTCAGGATAGGCTCGACCTCGGAGTCCTCCTGCCTGACCACGGCGATAAGTAGGTGTTCGACAAAGATTTCCGGGTGGCGAAAGTTGGCTGCCACCTCGCGAGCGTTTTTGATAACACTACGAGAATCAGAGGAGTACTGCGCAATATCCATAAATGGTCGCCTTAATCCCTGGCAATAGTGCGGTTACTTGCTTGTGCGGCCACCCGCCTCCCTCTGGCGGGGATGAATCAATTTTAACCTCCAAAACCATGCGCGTCAAGCGGTTTGTGTAAGCCCGGTCAGCACGCAAGGTACTTGCCGGCCGGCAATTATCACTGATCATGGAGACTCTCCTGTAACTCAATCCACACCCCCGTCCTTGTGAAACGGTCGATTTCCTGGTCACGTTCGGACTCCTCCATGTCGAGAAAGATCTCCCGACCGGCCATCTCCGCATCAGCGGCCCGCATGGCCAAGAACCTGCGCAAAATCAGATAGGCCTTATCACACGCCCTCAAACTCGGCGGTTTCTCCTCAACATGCCCCATCAACTCAGGGGGAGGCAGGGGTGTCTTATTCGATAGCATAGACTCCAGTAATGTCACCAATCTGGCTCTGGTGCCCATCTGAATCTCAACGGCCGACTCCAGATCCCACACCTGGTTGTCGAGCGAGGCGGAGTCGATTGCGTCTACCATGGCCGGTAGAATAGGGGCGCCGATCGACAACAATATCAGTGAGGCCTTGTTGCTCGTCTCTTTGTCCTCAGAGTGAACCAGCTTCATGAGCTCGCCAGGTTCTTTGCTTGTCCGGGACCGAATGCGTTCGACCAGCCTCTGAACCGCCTCATCATCATCGAGATTCAGGTTGGTGATTTCAGTCTCTATGTCTTTGTATGCCATACCAGGGTCTCCCTTGTCCGAAACTTGGTTACAGCCGCCGCCCATCGACCCCAACACCAACAGGATAGCCGCAATCCAGCCAAAACGGCACCGGCCATTCACCTTCGACCATCTCTGAATGTTGGCACGGCTTCTCACGGCCAATATCCTCAATAAATTTGAAATCCGGCTCTATCTGCCCGGAGTTTAATATTGGCACGATTCTTCGCATATTGGTGACTCTCCCACCACGATTGAAAGGCATTATCCCGAGGAAAGGCCAGCAGATAGTACAGCCAATAGTACGTCCTGGCATCAGCCGAAGCCGTGGTGAAATAGGCAAACTTGTTCGTTGGTGGATTGTCGCGCACGTAACCCTTGTATTGTGTTCGACGAACGATGTCCCAGAAGTGTGTCTGGGAACTGCATCCGAAGTGGCAGAAGGTTTTGCAGTTCATGGTTGTCCCGCCCAGATCGAGAATGCTCGTATTGCTGCAATTCCATCCGGCGTTAAGGATCAGATAGGTCTCACCCCTTCGGCGCAACCCCCAATAAGTGTTACTTGGAGACGAATAGCCGGCCGCAACTAGCGACTGCAGGACCGGCGGCAACGGTACCCGCCGCCAGCCTCGCCTGGCGTGAGGATGACGCAAGAACGGGTGGTTGTAGGCGCGCGCGGGAGGAGGATCCTCGACCTTCAGCGGTTCGAATCTATATTGATGATGTCCGATGTCCTCGATCGTAACCGGAACCAGAGGATATCCGAGGCGGAAAATCCCATCGTCCAGCGTATTGCCGTTGCCCCAGTGTTCACCGTGGCCGGCTACTGCGCCGGTATAGTCACCAAAACAAGCTCCCCGGCCATATCTGGAATGACCGCTGTATATGGCGATAATGCCCGGAGTCTCAAGGGCCCGTTTGAATTCGCGCATTTTGTGGACTACTTCCAGGTAGTAGATAACCTTCTGCTGATCGCTGACATACTCCGCCTCTTTGCGGTTTGATTGTACGCGGAAAGCCGACCCCAATCGTTCCTCCAGATACTGAAAGTCCGATTTCTCAAGGCTTAACTCATCCTCATGGTATTGCGTTCCGACCCCGATCACAATCCGCCTTGCCTCATAGCGTTGGAAGATGGACAGAAGACCGGACATGCCTCTTTGTGGATCACTCATTGTGACGGTCCCTGCTTTCTGCTGAAGCCGGGTGCGTCGGGGAACTCTATGCGATATGGCCCGGGAGAGATGTCGTCAATCCTAGCTCGCCCATTCTGATCTAACTGACCATCCTGTGTGCTCCCATCGGCCAGATGGATGGTGAATTTCTGGTCGGCAAGGCCCGCACCCGCATTATCTATGAGGGCTATCTCCACATAATCCTTGAACTGCAACAGCCGTGACTCCTGCTTGATGCCATACTCGGTGTTCTCTATTTTGACCGTGAAAAAATATTCCGGTGGATTGTAGCTGCCGCCATACTGTTGAAGCTCTTCTTGACTCTGGATCTCATCGGTGTCCTCGTAGTACTCGTACTCCCACTTCACCTCGATCTTCTTGTCCTTCACCGTCCCCGGCAACTCAACGATCTTGTCGTGGACACCGTCGCGATCGTACTCGTAGATTATCAGCGTAACTTCCTCGCCGTCACGCAGGCCGTTGACATCGGCGGTGAGAGTCAGAATGTCACCGCGCCGAGCTTCCTTGGCGCTCCATTTCAGATTGAATACCTGCATCGGCAGAAAGACCGGGATGCGTTCGGACGTGTCATTCAAGCTGTTCTTACTTAGTTTAACCTCAAAGTAGACCTTGTCGCCAAGCTCGGCGTCCTGTGGGATCGCGAAATCGCCCTGAAAGCGATTGTTTCTGATGACGCTGCTGATCTTGCCCAGATCAAGGCCTTTGTCGCTTTTCCCTTTGACCTCTATCTTGGCCCCTTCACCGACGAACGCCGTCCGCACCTCGAATGGCGCGCTGTTGCCGGCGATCGCCCGTCCGACTTGCCAAGTGGCCGAAATCAGGAACGAGTCCAGCTTGACTTCATGCTCAGTGTCGGTACTCTTGGTGAACTTTAGAGACATGGCGCAACCAATCCTAACTTAGGCAGCCGGGAATTCGAGTTGGTCAATCATGCGGTCAATCTCGACCGCCAGGGTCTTTAGGGTCTGTTTAGTGAACGGCGCCGAAAAATTGTAAAACACGCCGTCCTTTTCCATGTAATAGAGCTTTTTGATCTCGGGTGTTTTTGACGGCGGCCGCCACAAAAGCGTGACCGCGCGCACGGCCAGTCCGTCGGGTCGCCGGCGAGTTTCCTCTTTGAGTACTTCGGCGTCCGGAAGCGAGCCCAGGGTGTGATCCAACTGACCGCTGACGTATTCGTCGAGGTCGTCGCAGGGGGGATCGGCATCGATCATAAGAGTCAGATTATGCAAAAGGCCGAACTCCTCCGGTCCCTGGAAAAAGTGAATCGTCTGATCGTCCCAACCATCCGGCAGTCCAAGACGGAATTGATGGTTTTCGTTGTACATACCCATTAGACCAACACTCCCGTCAGATAGTGACTTTCCTTCCGATGAATACTCCGCACCATATTTCAACTCCAGGCCGGTGAGCGGCCATAGTGAGTTTGTTCGTTGATATTGGGCACCACCACATTGCCGGCGGCGTCCTTGAGTGGACGGCGCACTTCGACCCGTTGGCGCTGGCCGGTACAGATCACTCGGTAGCGGCGATTGCGTTTTGGCCCAGACACCTGGCGGCGCGTTTTCCAGTCCCAGTCATCCACATCTGAGTTGAAAGTACTGTCTCCCTTGGGCCAACCGTCCTTCAGGGCAGCTATCAGGTCCGCTTTTGCCTTAGGCGGCACCTGATTCTCATAGTCAAGAGTATACCGAAACCGTTCGGTCTTGTCCTTTCGCGTCCTGTCACCTTTCCCGCGCAAGAGATTGCCCCACTCGTCGTTATCGATACCGGCGTTGGGGTATTTCTCGCTGAGCAATCGTAAGCAGGCAGCCTTGTTAGGCGAGCGTCGCCCGGGACGGTAGAAGAAAAAGAACTCCTCGAAATACTCACGCGCCACTTGCAAGCGACCGCTGCCGTAATACTGGTAGGCCTGCAGGTACTTGGGGGAGTAGATGTAGGCTTTGCCTCCGAATAGAGTTCGAATCTGGTCAAGCAGGGCTTGGTTACGCCCCAGTACACAACCTCTCAAGACAATCTTCGACTTGGCGTCAAGCATGTCGTCGCCTGGTGCCTCCAGGCGGGCATCGTCACCGTGTTCAGTAAGGATGCGACTATCGACGTACTTCAGACGAGGGTGTTTGTGAAACAGTCGTATCATCCACTGCCAGGCATTGGCGTGGCTGACAATGTTCACATCACCCCAGTGGCCGTCACCATATCGCTTTAGTTTCTTCTGACTGCGTAGAAACTTGAGGATCTTCTCGACACTGGGGAGGCCGGAGATACCATCGGCGCGACGATTCCAGTATTGCCTTGCAGCTCGATGATACTTATCGCGACCGGTGATGAAGGTAATGACCGGCCGCTCCTGGGCACCCTTGGGTCCGTAGTTGCGACGAAACACCGGCCAACTGGTGCGGAACTCTATCGGGATTACCTTCTTCCGTCGAGTGGTCAAGCCGGTTACTTCGACACCTATCTCCAGCTCGCCGCCTTCTTCGGCAAGCGTAGCATCGGGGATGCGAAGTTCGTGTACTTTCTTGTCGCCGTGGAACTTGACTTTGAGGATCGGCGCCTTGGCCGGTGCCTTGGCCTGCTCGACCTTGTCGACTTTGAATTTTCGCTTCTTAATGCTCCCGGTAAAGGTTGCCAGCGGATCGTTGGCGGCGTCGGACCATTCTACCATGGATTTACCACGGTATGACCAGGTATCCATCTCATTTATGGTCAGCCGCACGTCAGTCGCTTCTCGCGGTGATCGTATGCGCACGATCATGACGGTATCAGGGTCACGAATGATGCCGGGGCTCAGGCTGACCCTCATTTTACTCACTTCCCAAGTCCTCCCAACCATCACCGTCGACGCTGTTCAGGTCCATCTCGTCGATATCGTCCCAGTCGTCATAGTCATCGTCGGCCATCTGCTCATCATCGACAAATAGCATGTAGCCGATCACGCGCACCGGATAGCGCTTTTCGTCCTTCGGCACCGCCGGTATCATAGTATTCAGCTCAGAATCATCGAGCTTAAGAGGGTATTCACCCAGGGGGACATTGTCGTGTTCGATTACACCTTCGCCCGATGTTGTACCCTTGAGAATGCGCTCGGGAGAGATGGTAATCCGATAGCCGAGGTCGGCCAAAGGAACCTGTCCGCTATTGGAGAACAGTTGTACCGAAATGTGCCCCGGCGGCAGAGCAACAAAGTTTCTCGTTTTGATTTTTCTGTTTTCCGAAGTCTCTCGTGGCATGATGATTCGGCTCAGTAGTTACAGACATAGTCGCCGTCGGACGCTGTCCACCATCGGTAGGCAAACCCCTGTTGGCTAGCCCTCATCGGCAACTCCATGATCGGGAAACTCCACGCGCCAGCGGCCGGGAGGCACGTTTTCAATCTTAGCACAGCCGCCGCCGTTGAGCTTGCCTTCCCGTACTTCGCCATTGGAAAGGAATACTCGATAGGGAGCGTCGGCTATGCCCTTGTCGTCGTCGTCCTTCAGGGTCAGCTCAATGAAGTCCTTGTATTTCAGCAACGGCGAGCGGGCGATACAGCCGTCGGCACCGGCGCAAAAATAAAACGAGGGGGCATAGTACGGTTCTTTGGCGGGAGTGTCCTTGTCGTCGGGATCGTCCTCCCACCGGTATTGCCACTCCACTTCGACCTTCCCGCCGGAAATGGCGACCGGGTCCAGTTTCTGCAGAAGTTGATCCGGGCGCTTGGCGTCCCGTTCCCAGACCTCGATCGCGACCTCGACGCCGTCGGCGATCCCCATCGCTTCGATCTGGATTTTCACTTTCTCACCATCACGGGCTTGCCGGGTTGACCAGTCGGCTTTGGTAATGGCCTTGAGTTCTATCTCGTAGTCCCCGGACTTCACTCCGGTCTGATTGATTTTGCCGGCCAGAACACCACTGACGTCGAGGCCCTGACCTTTGATACCATAGGTCGGCCCGACTATCAGTTTGCCGCCGGCGTCAACAAATTTGACCTTGAGAGAATGACCTTCGGACTCTTCCCCTTCTGTCTCAGCACTGCCGCCCTTACCGGAAATCTGAGACGACTTAGCCGCGGCACCTCCTTGGGCGACCTTGGCCTTGCCCTGCCCTGAGGCACCGCCACCGCCACCGCCGCCGGAGCCACTGCCGGATTCGCCAATCAATACGGTCGGACAACCCGCCGCAATCGAATCAGGCGGTCCGACGCAGGTGCACATATCCCCCATTCGAGCGGCCGGCATATTACCAATAAGAACGGTCGGGCTACCGAGGGTAATCGGTCCGCCGACGTGGGGTATCGGCACCGGTCCGGCCGGCGTTTGCATCGGGCAGGTGTGCATATCGCCTATTCGGGCAGCCGGTTGACCACCGATTAAGACTGTCGGGAATCCGACGACAATAACACCACCGTGAACGGTGGTGTCACCCATACGAGCGGCTGGTTTTCCCATATCTTTGCGTCCCGATTTGTATGCAGCTTATACTGTCAGACTATACGCACCGACGCGGGGAGCGGTCAACTTATAGTTTGGCGCTTACCACCAGCGCACGGCGCCGTCGACAATCTGAAAAACGCGTTCCTCCTGGTGGCCGCCCACTTTGACCAGCCAGTAAAGGGCGCCGGTCGGGACATTGTCGTACACCAGCGGATGTCCGTCGCAGGTCCGGACCCCCAGCGAGACCCAGTCATGATCGAAACAGAACAGCTCGTAGTCGGCGTCTTTCTCCAAAGCCTGCAATTCCACTCCATCGGTCGATCCAGCCAGGGCTCGTTCGGTGGTCGCCGACAACTCCAGTTTCTGCATCGCAGTACTATCCGGCACCAGATATTCCAGCGGGCCGCTGTCGGACAGCAAGAAGGGCTGTCCCAGGGGCGTGATTTCCTCGTTCAGGTAAAGAGCCGGCAGATAAACGATCCCGGTTCCCATGGCTCCGAACAGCGCCGAGTCGCCGGCTATACGTCCCCACTGAATTGCCCGCCACTCGCCTGAATTGAAGACACACAGATAGGCGATATCGACTGAGTCGGGCGGCGGCGCATCAAAGTGGACGGTCACATCGCGGGTGGGCATGTAGTCGGCCGTGACATCAGCATAGTTCTTACCGGCCAGCCAGCGCGGGACCTCTTCTTGAAGGTGCGGCTGGAAAGCCAGGTTGCTCTTCTGCTGGGCAAAAGTCTTGCGGTAGACTTTGGCGGCGCGGTTGTGAAGAGTGTAGTCGCCGGGATTGGTCTCGGCCCCCATGAAGGGCACGACCTTCCCCCCGGGCAGGAGAATCGAATTCCAGGCGTGGTTATTGCCGCTGTTGGCCCAGGCCGGAGTGTAATCGCTTGTCACAGCCAGACCATTGGCTCGCATGGCATAGATGGTCACATTGGTCATATCCTCGCACCGCCCCAGACCACTGGCCAGCATCTCGGCCTGCCCCTGGTCAGTCGGATGGTAGTAATAGCGCGGGTCGAATCCGAACCAGGTTTGGACATCGGCATTGACAGCCTGCGCGGCGACGACGGGATCGGCCTGGTCGTCCAGGCTGTCGGCGGTCGACTGATATCTCTCCCAGTAGTAAGGTCGCCATGACTCCAGCGGTTCATTGCTTCCGCGGTAGGGAAGTATATACTGGCAGAACTGATCAAAGCTGAGAAACCGTGCCCAGGGCCGCTCGGTCCAGGCGCGGAAGGCATAGTCGATGTTTTCGATTAACAGCTCCGATGTCATAGTCTCGACATCAAGGATCTTGTCGTTGCGTTCAAAATTCAGTTCGCCGCGGGCAGCCTGGAGAGAATCGAAGGAACTTACCAATTGGTCGTAGTTGTCGAAAACGGTGATATCAAAATCGTGCTCAGCGCCGGTCGTGTCTACCAGTCGGTAGGTCACATAGCAGTGTTCCGGCATATTAACAATGAGGAATTGGGCTGCCTGGAGTTTCAGGGTATCGCCCTGGGCGGCGTAATGCTCCAGCACCGCCTGGAGTGCAGCCCGATTCGGGCCGGCAGCATCGAGGGCAGTACGGACATCATCCGGGTATTGATGGGCACACGACCCGACCAGGCCCAATACAAGCCCGATGACAATGAGAATCGACCACTTCGTTTTGATAGGCATCTACTCGCTCTTCCTTGGATTATATGTAAGTCTACCTGTTATGGTAGCAACCGAAGGCCGGGGCAACAAGCGCAATTTTGGGGGAAACTGAGTGGTCCCGGACGACGACGGCTTCGGAGAGTATGGCCTACGGTTGGTCGGCCGTTCGCTTGCGACTGCCCTGATACAATTCGTACTCAAGGAGCCGGCATTCAAGCGGCGGATTGTAGAGCCTGGTGCGCGACTTGGTGCGCAAACCCAGCACCTTGGCCGCATCGGGATAACCGGTCAGGACGAAGGCACGGTATCCGCTGAACTGCCGCTTCAGGCTATCGCCGAACGACCGATAAAGCCCGCTCATGTCATCGCTTTGCTGACGCTGGTCGTAGGGTGGGTTGGTAACCAGCATCCCCGGTGCCGGCAGCGGTACCGCCTTGTCAAAGGCCGCCACGGAAAAGGAAACCGAGTCGGCGACACCGGCCCGCGCCGCATTGGCCCGGGAGATTTCTATAGCAGCCGGATCGATGTCTGAGCCGGACAACAGGACCGAGCCAGGCGGCTCGATCCGAGTTCGAGCCTCGGCCCTCAAGGATTTCCACAGAGCGGCGTCAAAATCCGGAAACCGCATGAAGCCGAATTTCTCGCGCAAAAGTCCAGGCGCAATTGAACGGGCGGCCAGAGCCGCCTCGATCACGATAGTCCCCGAACCACACATCGGGTCCACAAAGCTAGCCTTACGATCCCAACCGGTCAGGCCAATAATCCCGGCCGCCAAAACCTCGTTTAGCGGCGCCGAACCGGACTCCAGGCGATAACCGCGGCGATGCAGCGGACCACCGGAAGAATCCAGGGATAGCGTGGCCCGGTCGTTCATCAGATGCAAATTGATCCTTAAGTCGGGATCGGTAGTGCTGACCGACGGCCGTCGGCCGGTGCGCTGTCGAATCTGATCGACTATCGCATCTTTGGTTTTCTGCGCCGCATAGAGCGAATTGGTAACTCGCGAGTGAGCAGCGAGAGCGTCAACTGCAAAAGTCGAATCAGGGCCGAGGTAAGTCGACCAATTCAGACCGGCCACCCGGTGATACAAATCATCGCTACTTCTCACATTGAAGGTTCGGATCGGTTTGACAATGCGAGTGGCCGTGCGGCACCATAGATTGGCTCGGTACATGGTGGCGTTGTCGCCGGTGAAAGCAACGGCGCAATGCCCCGGGACGATATCGCCGGCACCCAAGCCGTGCAGTTCATCGGCCAGCACCTGTTCAAGACCAAAAAGGGTCTTGGCTGTCATTTTGAATGTTGCAGTACTCATATAAACAAGCCGGCCCGGTTAGAACCGGCAATGGGCCAATATAGTGATTGCAGAGAGCCGCGCCAAGCACGACGCCATCACAAAAGGCGTTTATTTGGGATGGGTGCCGGCTCAGTGACAGGGGACCAGGTCCGGGCCGTCATGGAACATGAAGTTCAGCAGATAGATCAAATCGGAGATGTCGGGAATACCTCCCGAGCCGTTGACGTCGGCAGCTCGCTCGCAAGGCGGGGGCGGACCGTCATTGAACATGTAGTTGACCAAATAGACTAGATCGCCGATGTCGGGGGAAGGCTCCCCAAGATCGTTCACGTCACCAACATAGTTGCAGCAGCGAATCGTGTAGCAGTGGGGTCCGCTCCATGAGGGAATGATCTCGGTCGGCTCCTGCAAAACCCACTGCCAGTTGCCGCCGTTGAAAAAGAAGGATGAGTCCAGACAGATGGTTTTCCCGCGGTAGTCCTCGGAAATCGGCCCAATCGTGACCGCCAGACCGACGTCATCGTAATCCACCGGCAACCCGGAGGGAAGGCCTATGTTTTCCCCGACACCCAGAAAACCGACCGTGTCGGCTCCGGATCCGGTGATGCTGAAATCGCGCAGGTAGAGTCCCATCGGGAAAATCGACCGCCCCAGAGCCGACGTTGTATCGATTCGTGTGGAGTACCACAGGGCACCATCCGGCGAGTATACTCGAAATCCCTGAGTAATACCGATGGCAACCTGGCCGGTATTATTGGTCAGCCTGAGGGCGAAGGTGATTTCCTGACCGGTCGCCAGTACTCCGGAGGAGTCCAGGCCGTTTACCCTGTCCAATTCCACTGCCGCTTGCGCCCAACCGACCGAGGCGGTGGTGAGGACCAACGCTCCCAATGTCAGGGCAACAAACAGCTTATTCAGCTTCTTCATAGGCACTTACAACTCCGACCGAAAGGCGGTCATGGCGATCAGGTTCGCCGGGTTCGATCCAAAATTCCTCAGGTGGGACTACCGGAATATCGCAAGTAATGTGGCTCCAGCTATTATACAACCAACTCGGCCAGTGGTCTCCGGAGCAAAGTCACTTATCAATATAACACCTTTCCGGCCGTCGGTAAAGCCATTTGGGCAGTACGGGCAATCCGGGACGGTCCGGCGATCCACCCCATATCCATATTGTCGGCCGGGAAAGGCGCCTCTTTATGACAAAGAAATGCCGGCCGCCCAGGTAGATCAACATGGCCGGTGAGCTTGGTTGTCCGAGAACAACCTGATCCCGTATCTACTAATGTCGCAGCCACTTACTTGCGGGGCGGCAAGGCGCGCCGGCCGGAGGGCCGCCTACAGCATACCGCTGGCATTGACGCATCCGGCTCGCGGAAGTGGACCACCGCTGAACATGTATTGTACCAGGTGCACCAGATCAGCCACGTCGGGAGCGACGCAGTCCCCGTTGATATCCATGAGAAAGGCCGGCTCGGCCGGCTGGCCGCCGCTGAACATATAGTGTACCAGGAAGATCAGATCGGCGATATCAACGGTGTGGGTGTTGTTTTGGTCACCCAGCATCCAAGTCCAGAAGTGCTGAGTGGCGGAGTAGGCGGTCAGACCATACTTGTCGGCGGCTATGGCCCGCCAGAAGTAATGGATGCCAAACTCCAGTGAATCGGGCATGTTGAAATCGACAAAAACACCACCACCCGCAATGGAATCGTAGATAGTTGAATACTCGAAAGTCGAATCAGTGGCCAGTTCGATGAAATACCGGATGGTGTCAAACGGATCATACTCAATTGATCCGCGAAAAGTGAAGGTAGGCATCATTTCGTACAGTGTGCCGGCTTCGGCGCTTGGAAAATCAGCTCGTGGCGGGGTCGGGGCCTCCGGGACGGCATCAACCCAGAAGTGCCCCCAGTTCGACCAATCGGAGTGGGTTTGACCGTCGAAAGCCACCACTCGCCAGAAAACCTCGACATTATCCGGGATAGGCCAGACCGAGGCATAGGCGGTCGAATCCACTCCCTCAGGGATGTCCATGGGGGAATCATAAATGACATCTCCCCCCATCGAATCAGGCTTCATAATCATGTCGTAAACGATCGGGTCGCCATCGGGGTCGTAGGCGTTGAGGAACCAGTAGGTCGGCAGGGCGGTAGTGACTATGACGTTACCGGTTGGAGAAAGCGCCACCGGTGGCGTCGGCGGGACATTTTGCGGCTCGGCTAGGCCTGACAGTGTCAAACCTGGCAACAGAACAAGAACTGCCGATGAGACTCGGATAGCTGGTGAAAAAAACTTCATACCAAAATCCTCCCGGTCGGCGGCGGTGACGTTTCTGCTGTGAGGCGCCCCGTTAGCGACATATCTACGGCCCTCAACACACAATAATATAATGTCAGGGAGAAAATCAGTCAACAAACAGATTGGCCTGGACAGCCCGGGCCATGGGCACACACAACAAAACGGCCACCTGACATTTTGTCAGGCGGCCGTTTCCACACTCTGTGTCGAGGCTCAATTACGGACAATTCAGGGCAGGCCCGCCCGAGAACATGAAGCTAACCAGGTATACCAGATCCTCGATATCCGGTCCGGCGCCGTTGCCGTTGACATCGACGGCGGCCAGTTCGGGCGGCTGGGGGCCCTGGTTGAACATGTAGTTCACCAGATAAACCAAGTCCTCAATGTCGGGGCCAATGCCGTTGCCGTTGGCATCGCCACATATGTAGGTGGCCGCGATGTTGAAGGTATACAGTCGCTCCTCCACGTCGCCGACGGCGTCGGATACTTCGGCCGTAAATGAAATCGGACCGGCCGCCAGCGGGTAGCCATAGAGCTGACCGGTGGGCAACAGAGCGATCCCGGTGTCATCGAGATCACCATACTTGTCGACCCAGGTTAGCGTGCCGGTGCCACCAGTGGCAGCCAGCGTGAAATCGTATTCCACACCCGCCACACCATCGGGCACGCCCTCGGTAGTGATGACAACCGCCGGGTTGACAGCAAAGCTGAACGGCTTCTCATCGGTCACGGCTGCTTCGTCTTCCACCAGAGCCGTGAAGTTGATCGATCCGGCCGCAGCGACCGGGCCGGACACGAGTCCGTCCGAAGAAATCGACAGTCCGGTACCGATCAGGTCGCCATTTTTGTCGGTCCAGGTAAGATTGCCGGTACCTCCGATAGCCTCAAGTTGCTGCGAATAGGCCACGCCCACGGTCCAATCGGGCAGAGACTCGGTGGTGATCTGGGGATCCAGATCGTTGCAGACGTAGCTGGTTACCCGGACGTCGTCGATATTCCAGCCGCAGTACTGCCAGGAGCCGTCGGTGGTGCCCATAGTGAAACGGACATAGACGGCCGGCGCGCCGTCGGCGATACTGGAGATATCGAAGGACCATTGGGAATAGGCGTTGTCTTCGATAGTGGCTGTGTTTTCCCACAAGGTGGTCCAGGTAGTACCGTTGGTGCTGACACGCACGTAGGCGTGATCGTAGCTGGGTTGCTCGACCCCGAGGTAGCGCCAGAAGGAGAGCTTGGTGCCGACCAGGTCGGAACAGTCTATCGCCGGTGAAGTGGCGTGATACTCCGGAAGGCTGGCGCCGTAATCGCCGTTGAGATTATAACCGAGGATGTTCACTCCGGAGACAGCGTAGTTGGGGTCGGGATTGCCGTAATCGCCACCACCGCCGGTCGGAGTGCCGATCGCCCACTGGCCGCCGGAGAACGACCAGACGGCCGCGCTTTCGAAATCGTCTTCGAAGGCCACGACCTCACCGGTGGCGACCAGGGCGACGTAGGGCGGCGACAGCGGATCGGGATCGCGGTATTCCCCTTCGGAGGCCTCGTCGGCCGTTATGAAAAACTCGATCGGACTGTAGCAGGGTGCTCCGGGCAACCAGGCTTGGTAGTGGTTGTCTGTCAACTCGGTCATTGCCGTCTGTACCCAGCCGTGATTGTTGACATTGTAATGAAGCTGCCCTGTACCGGGCACCGGGATACCATCGTACAAGCCGCTGATGTCTACTTCGAAAGTCGTGCCGACCCCGGGCAAAACAAGAGTCGGGACCCCCTCGGGATAGTCAAAGGCCAGGGACGGCAGCGGACCGGTGGTCTGGCTGACGACGTAGCACGTGGCCAGGCCGGCTTTGACTATCTTGGTCATGTACGGAAAGTCCATGTGACTGACATTGTCCTGGGACGAGTGGTAAACCGACGAGAATATGTACTCGTGGGCCATGACAATCGTATAGCCGTTCTGGTGGAACGGCCAGTGATCGGATGCTGAGATATTGCCGACATTATGACCGGTCAGCCCCACCAGCGAATCGGCCAGTTGGTTGAACAGGTTGGGGAATTCCATGTTGTCGCCGTGGTAGGTCTTGACATCGGTGGTATTCCCTTCGTTGGCGATCATGTCCATATTGAACATGAGCCGGATATTGTCCCCGGCGGCCAGAGCGGCGTCGGCATAATGCTCGGAGCCGTTGAGACCAGACTCTTCGGCATCGAAGGCGATGAAGATGAAGGTCATGTCGGTCTCAATCTCGGCCAGGATGCGGGCCATTTCCATAGTTGCGGCCGTGCCGCTACCGTTGTCGTCAGCACCGGGTGAACCGCTGACCGCGTCGAAGTGGCCGCCGACGACAACCTGATGGTCAGGAAAGCGGGTACCGAGTTTGACACAAACGACGTTATTGTAGCCGCTACCGAACGGATCGAGATAGACCGAATCATAGCCGTAGCCAACGAATTTGCTGTAGATCCAGTCGCGGGCGTTGAAATTGGCCGGTGATCCCTGCACCCGAGGACCAAACGCCTGCAGTGTTGAAACATAGTTGTACAGGGTATCCTGCGAAACCAGCGCCGCCAGCGAATCCAGAGGAACCACCGTGCCACGCAGACCAGACTTCAGATCGAATTCGACGGCATCGCCTCTGAGGACGATGGGAATCGCGCCATCGGGCAGCCGCCGCAAAGACGGTTGATCGGTCGTTAGCGACGGATCACTCCAGTCGACACGATACAGACGCACCTCGCCATCTTCAAATAGCAGTTCGTAGCGTCCGACGTTGGCGCGATCAAGGCGATTGTCCAGGGCCAGATCGCCTCGGTCAATATCGGAGGCGATTAACTTCGGGGCTAAGCCGTCCTGCGCCATCAGCCGCACCGACTCCTCTTTGGCCAAGACCAAGTAACCGTCGTTGAGGCGGATCACCGGCTCGACGCCGGCGGCGCGCAACAGTGCGGCCTCATGCCCGCTGCTGATCGGAACCCGATACACGTCGGCGGCCGACGCTGTCGAGACCAGCAAGATCAGGACAACAAGCAAATGAATTACTCTCATGCAATCTCTCCGTGTCACAGACAGGTTGGTTCGGGGCCGCCCTGGAACATGTAAGCCACCAGGTAGACCAAGTCTTCAATATCGGGCCCGACGCCGTTACCATTGACATCGGTGGCCGCCATGACCGGCGGCTCCGGGCCGCCCTGGAACATGTAACTGACCAAATAAACGAGGTCCTCGATGTCGGGACCGACGCCGTTGCCGTTGATATCGGCACACAGCCAGGCATCCTCGCACAAGTAGG